>NZ_JBKXTT010000017.1:0-84550 GCF_047017445.1 Marvinbryantia sp.
CTGTCTGTCTGTCTGTCTGTCTACAGATTATCTCATTTGGCAGCATCATGCGCAACCCTTTCCTGGAAAAATTCCTGTCTCGTGACAGTTTTGATGTGACGCTATTATAATATTTTTCTGTCTTTATTTCCATAGGGGCGGCACGAATCGTTAAAAATCCGGCACGAATTGTAACTTTCATCCCGCAGACAGACAGTCAACTGCTTACAGCAATCCCGCACCGGAAGCTTCCACGCTGCCTTTATTCTCTCCCTGCGCCTCCTGTCCGCACAATATAAAGCTGACTTTGGCTTTACAGGTTCATCTTCGGAGTAGAATCCTCCGCAATATCCCTGTTTTTCCGCCTTTTTCCAATTCTTCGATTCAGCAAAATTCTTCCCATTTATGTAAATCCTTTTTCTAACAAGTGCAATATTTTTCTCGTGTCCCTTTAAAGGCACTCAACAGTATTTTCTTCACTTCCATATCATCTTTAAAGACGTACATCCAGACTGAAAAGAATCCGCTGGATTTCGCCAGCATTTCTATTTGTTCTAAATACTCCTGTCTCTGGGCTGATTCTCTGACTTTATCCCAGCCACGTTTACTGGACAGTGCATAGTTACGGGCTTCGTTTCTCGTGGCATAGCGCCGGTCCTTCACCGTCGGAGTGATCGGGATATTATCTAATTTCAGGAGCCTGAACAGGTTCTCTGCTTTCTCTTTTACACCCTTTTCCTGACTTTGCAAATATTCCTCATTCAATCCAGGAATATCCATGTCGTAAGAAAACGCATGAAATGTATCGTCTTCGTCCGGCCATAGGTATTTTCCCTTATCTCCTTTTGCCACGATCGTGCTTTTACGAGTGTTACAATATTTACAGGAAAGCAGTAAATTTTCCCATGCCAGCTCTTCCCCGCCTCTGGCCCTTGCTTCTTTGTGCTCTACCTCTGGCACATGATTGATTGGGAATTCACAAAAAGAGCAATATGGCCCTACTCGTTCTTCCAGATACGGCTCTGCTTCCTGGTACTTTTTAAACACCTTGTCCGGAGTTTCTCCTTTATTCACTGGTCTCATTCATCCATCTCCACTGTTTTCTCCAGGTACTTCTGCTTCATCCATGCGCTGTATGCGGGATTATCGCTATATTCTGCGGAAAGAACATCCAGCCGCTCTTTCAGTTCCTGTAACCTTTCTTTCGACACATTGCCTTTCAGCGCATGAAAATATTCTTCTGCAGCCTGATACATTTTTAGTTTCTTCTCACTATATTGCGCTACTGGAACCATCATAATATCTTCTGCAATATCCTCTATGCTCTGCCCCGAATACTCTTCGTCTAAAATCGTATCTAACGCAATCAATTCGCCCGGTTCTAAAGACTGGATAATAAACGGAGAATGAGTAGCACATATAAACTGTACTTTGGGAAATAATTCTTTCAAAATGCGTACAATCCGTCTCTGCCATGTCGGATGCAGGCTTAAATCCAATTCATCAATAACAACCACACCCGGAGTTTTTTTCAAAGTGTCTTTACCCAGGTATGGATTTAATATACACATTTTGGTCGCTATATCCGTTACTATTTTAATGACATTTCTGTATCCATCACTTAATGCCGAAAAATTGATTACCGTGCCATCCGGATTCTTCACAGCGATTTCTCCATATCTTGATGAATATAACGCCTGCTGTCCCGGAGACATTTCTTCTTCCAGACTATATTTTACCGCATCCATAATCACCTCGTATGAGGGAAGTGGAATACCATCATTTTCTTCCGACGCCAGGCTTCCTAATAACTTGATATACTCAAATGATGTTTGATTTCCTCTTTTCGGATCAAGGCATCTTTGATAAGCATCTGTTCTTCCTGGAATTTTATCGATCTCCCCTGTACGGTTCTCATTCCACAGTCTTGCAGAACTCAGATATAGTACCAGCGGATATATTTGACCTTCATCTGAACCGTCTGCTGCTTTTATCGCTTTTTCCCATTCCGCAACCATTTCCCGCATAGGATTTTGTCCAATAAATTTTGTCCGTCCGCCTTCTTTTTCCAGCGTCCTTACGCATTCCACTGTTTTGCTGTCCCACATAATCTGACTGCTGACAGTACAGGGGAACTGTTTTACCGATGCTGTAACAGCAACATTTTTCACCGGTTTTAATGCCTTCATTAAAACATCATTATCTGAAATATTATGCCCGAATCTGCTTGGCACATATTCTTTAAAAGCAGTCAGATATGCGCCCAAAATAACCGTAGCAGCTTCTAAAACCGTAGTTTTCCCTGATGCGTTCTTTCCGATAAAAATATTCATCCTGGGATTAAGTTCATATGTAGAATTGCTAAACCTTCTAAAATTTAACAGTTCTATATTTTTTAAATAAAATCTCTCCATGGCATCCTCCATGTATCCAGACTGCTAAAAACCTTTTTCAATTTTGTAGTTTCACCATTCATCTTGCTATATAGTATAACCATTTACACAACTAAAATCAATATTCCAAATAAATTGGTATATCACTCTTGCCGGTAAACTGCAATTATGCTAAACTGTGCGTGGACGCAGATACGCTAAACTGTGTGTGGCGCAGGGCGCAGGTACGCTGAGCTGTACGTGGGCGCAGAGTTTTCCCGCAAATTTTCCCCGGCATACCAGCGGAACCGGATTTTTTTAGTAGCACATATTATAATAAGGAGACTTTTATTTATGAGATTATTGATTATCAGACACGGAGATCCTGATTATGAGCATGATACATTGACCGAGCGCGGCTGGAAGGAAGCAAAGGCCCTTGCCGCCCGTATTGCGCCGATGGATATCAAAGATATTTATGTTTCTGTTCTTGGCAGAGCGCGCGATACCGCCTCCTGCAGCTTAAAGGCAATGAACCGCACCGCCACCGCGGAGTGCGACTGGATGCGGGAGTTTCCGGCAATTCTGGAATTTAAAGAGGGGGATCCCCTTCTTTCTGCATATCCGGGCGCCCGTCAGCGCGAGGACGGCACCCTTTACGCTCCTGTAATCTGGGATATCCTGCCTGATTACTGGACGAAGCATGAAGAATATTATCACAAAACCAACTGGAGACAAAGCGAGATCTGTACACAAAGTAATATGATACAATGCTACGATTATGTCACAAAGAATTTTGACGCGCTGCTCGCAGAGCACGGATATGAACGCTGCGGCAATCTGTATCATGTCACAAAAGCCAATACAGACACGCTTGCTTTTTTCTGCCACTTTGGGCTGGAGTGTGTTCTTCTGTCCCACCTGCTGGGAATCTCTCCGTTTGTGCTCTGGCATGGAACAGCGTTCGCTCCGACCAGCGTGAGCACCATTTACACCGAAGAACGTCAGAAAGGCATTGCCTCTTTCCGTGCGGCACAGCTTGGAGACATTTCCCATCTGTACACGGCAGGCATGGAACCCTCGTTTTCCGCACGCTTTTGTGAAACATATGACGACGATTTGCAGAGACATTAAGATCTGTTCTGCACGGATTCCTGTTTTGCATAAAGTTCTATTTTACATAAATTCCTGTGCAGCACAAATTTCTATTCTGCATAAATTCCTGTGCAGCACAAATTCCTGTACAGCGGGGTTTTTGCTGCACAGGAATTTTTTACTGCTCTCCTTTTCTCCCCGCCAGCACCAGACCGCTTGTCAGCGCCGTAAACGGCGCCACTGTCACAAGCCCGAAGCTGCCGACCAGAGTATCCAGAATTTCTGAGGAAATGTATTTATAATTCAAAATGTTGTCCAGCGGCGTTCCCTGCGCCATAAATACCATCAAAAGCGCAATGCTCCCGCCGGAATATGCAAGAAGCAATGTCGTCGTCATCGTCCCCATGGCAGCTCTGCCTACGGTCATACCGGAGAGAATTGCTTCTTTTTTGGTGATATCCGGCTTTTTGAGAACAACCTCCTGCACAGCGCTGGTGATATCGACCGACAGATCCATCACCGCGCCAGAAGCCCCGATAAAAATACTTGCCATAAAAATCTGCGTCAGATTCAAATGCTCATAGCCGCTATAGATGAGGCTTTCCGAATTCGTCATGATCGCGCCGTGAATGCGGAATGCGTCCGTGAAGATCATTCCGAGCACGCAGGTTGTCAGAATCCCCAGAAACGAACCCGACACCGCTGCAAACGAGCGCCGGTCAAACCCATACACCAGCGTGATGATCATAATAGTCAAAAACAATACGATACCTAAGCCAAGCAGCACCGGCTGCATACCGTTTAAATATGCCGGAACCAGTACCTTCCATATGGTCAGCACCGTCAGCACAAACGACAAAATTGCGCGGATCCCGCTTACCCCGGCGAAAACAAAAAGTAACACTACAAAGCATCCGGCAAGGATTGCTTCTTTATCGATGCGGTAATGGTCGATCAGATTGACAGAGAGGATTTCTTCCCCCTTGTGGCTGATCACCACCAATACCCGGTCGCCCGGCACAAAAATTTTGTCAGTCTGCAGCGAACCGGTCAGCATATTTACGCCTTCCGCCTCCTGTCCTTGAAACATTCCACCCTCAAACCGCACCCTGCAGCTCTGCTCCCCGGATTTAATCAGTCCGGTACTGATGATCTTGCTGTCATCCACCGAAACAACCTCTGCGCTGCAGCGCTCTGTTCCTTTATAAATGACTGCATCCTCATATCCGGTCGGCAGAAATAAAAGAACCGCTATCAGCAGGAGGCTGAAAACAACCGGAAGCTGATAGCTGATCCCTTTTTTACTCTTTTGAAAAAACTTCATTAAGTTACTCTACACCTGTGAGGGCTGCCATATTGTTGTAAATATCCGTATTATCGTAATAGCCCTCAAACAAGTCCTGCCCTGCGCCGAGTGCAAATACCGGAACCGGAAGACCGGTATGCGCATAAGACGAGAAGCTGATGCCGGATTTGTTGTTTAAAATATGTGTGATGGTTACAGAAAGCGGCTCATAGGTTCCGTACAGGAGATATTCTTCCTGGGTCATTTCATCTTTCTTGCCTTTTCCTGATTCCAGTGTCCTGTTATACGCATCTTCCAGTTTTCCATACTCATATTCTGTAAGTACCAGTTTGGAATCCTCAGTCGCATCCGGATCGTCCGCCGTCATAAGTCCGAAATTTTCTTTAATGTCTTTCAGCACCTCTTCAAACGGTGTCTGGTTCTCCTTGTATCCCGCCACATAATCCGAGTCAAACTTTGCATAAGAAATCTTCTGGTTCGTCAGATTTGTGAGATATGTATCATAATCTGTACCTGCAAAACCAATCGTCAGACCGCCGGTTTCATGGTCGCCTGTTACCAGAATCAGCGTCTCTTCCGGATGCTCGTTGTAAAATTCCACTGCGCTCGCCACTGCTTCACTTAATGCATATGTGTCATTGATCGTCGAACCAGCGTCATTTGCGTGACATGCCCAGTCGATCTTTCCGCCTTCTACCATCATGAAAAAGCCGTTTTCGTTGTCAAGTACTTCTATTCCCTTGTCCACATAATCTTTCAGCTGCCATTCGCCCTCTGCCGCATCCAGGTCATAAGACATCGCATCGGAATCCGCCAGCGTCTCGGCAACCACAATTGCCTTGCCATCTTCAGCAGTGAGTGCTTCTGCCTCAGCCTGTGTTTTGATAACCTTGTAGCCCGCGCTTTCCGCTACCTGATATGCATCGTCTTTCGGATCGTCCTCTTTTCCTGTCGGATCGAGCAGCGCGCCGCCTGCGAAATAATCAAATCCACTCTCAACAAGCTCCATGGAAATATCATAATAACTGTTTCTGGATGCCTGGTGTGCATAAAATGCCGCCGGAGTTGCATGGTTTAAGTTTACGCTCGTAACAATTCCTATTTTGTAGTCCTTCTGAGCCTTCAGCTTTTCCGCGATCGTCTCAAACGGAATCGTCATCGTCGTATCCATATTGATCGTACCGCTGTAGGTCTTGTTTCCCGTCGCGATAGAGGTCGCTGTCGACGCGGAATCCGGTGCGAATGAGGTACTGTCAAAGGTCTGCGCTGTGCCTACCACCGGAAAATTCATAAAGGAAAGTGCTGTCGTCTCGATCCCGCCGTCGCTTGCGGTTGTCCCAAGATAATCTGCCGTCGTCTGGATCTGCGGAAAGCTCATACCGTCTCCGATAAACAGGAAAATATACTTCGGCGCTGCCGCTTCCTCTGCCGCCCCTGCGCTGACTGCCGGAATCCCTGCGATCGCCGGAACTGCCATGCACATGGATAATAACATTGCCATAATCTGCTTTTTCTTCATCATATCCTCCTAAAATAATGTTTTTTGCGCATATGGCACGTTCTGAAGCCTATTGCATTACCTGATTTCTTCTGTCTTTCAGAACATCGTGCTCTGCGCTGTGTACGATATTATTTTAGTGATGATATGTAAATTGCAATATCCTCCGACTGTAAATGTCACGTAAAAAATATGTGTAAATTTATTCTTATGATTTATGCAGCCTCTGCTTCCTGCTGCACTTCAGTTTCCTGGTACATTTTCATATACTGCGCAAGCGCCGCGTCACTTTCCACAGCTTCCTCATATGCCTGCTGCGCCAGATTAATCAATGTCTGTCCCTCTTCGCTGCTTCGTACGCTTTCAATGAGCTGCAGCACCAGCTCATCCTCTGAAGCATCAGAGAACTGCAGGCTCCCATCCTCGTCTGTCTGCAGATATGCCCAGGAAAGGCTCGGAACCGATGTGTCAATTTCTTCCAGTGACACCTCGTATGCGGCATAAACGAAATAGCTGCCGTCTGTTACCCCTGCCTGCGACCAGGTGTGGAGATTGCTGTATTCTTTTTCCGCATCACTCTTCTCATTATAATATGAGGACATCACTGCAAAAATCACATCCTCATCCTGCGCAAGCTCCTGAAACTTATTGGAATCCAGGCTTTTCCCAAATAATTCTACCGCTGTTGTCTCTGCATTCTCTGTTCCCGCTGTGTTTCCTGTCTCCCCTGCGTTTTCTGTACGTTCCGCCTGTGTCGCTTCCATCTCTCCTGTGGGATCCTTTCCCATGCTTTGAAACCGTGCAATCAAAAGACCTGCAAAAATAATTATAAGTAACACCAGGATGCGCCGCAGTATCCTGTTTACATGCGCTGTCCTCTCTCTGTTTTCTCTGTTCCCTCTATTCTCTCTGTCTTTTCTGCGTTCTCTATTCTCTCTGTTTTCTTTACTCTCTCTGCCCATGCCCTGCTCTCCTCATATCTCTTCTATATCTATTCGTATTTTATCTGACCACTTTATATAAAATAATTCTTGAAGAAAAATTGAAAACATCATTTTCTCTAAGGTTTCACAGATTTTTCACAAAAATACGTTTTTTTCAACCCTTTTTCAATTTGGTTGTGATATGTTATATAATATTACAATTAATACCAGGAGCACATACATGAACATATTGGTAATCGAAGACGAACTGCATTTAAAAGAAGCGCTCACCGCAGCCCTGAGAAAAGAAGGCTATCCGACAGACAGCGCTTCCGATGGCATCAGCGGTCTTGAGCTTGCACTCAGCAGCCGCTATGACGTGATCATTCTGGATCTGATGCTGCCCGGAATGGACGGCTATCAGGTTCTGCAGCAGATTCGCCGGGAAAAAATAGGATCTGCGGTTATTATTTTGTCGGCAAAGTCCGAGCTGGAGGACAAAATTACCGGGCTCGATTTTGGTGCGGATGATTATCTGACGAAACCGTTCCAGATGAAGGAATTATTTGCAAGAATCCGCGCCGTCACCAGACGCCACGGCGAGGTTGTCCGGGATGAGCTTGTTTTTTGTGACCTTTACTTAAATATACGCACGTTCACGCTTTCCTCATCTGCCACATCACATACGCTGACGCTTGGGAGCAAGGAATTTCAACTTATGGAATATCTGATGCGAAATCCGAAGCAGGTGATTTCCAGAAGCCAGATCACAGAAAAAATATGGGGCTATGATTCGGAAGTGGAGTACAATAACGTGGATGTGTATATCTCTTTCCTGCGCAAAAAGCTGAAACACACCGGTGCGCATGTAGAGATACGCGCCATCCGCGGCATCGGCTACAGTCTCCAGGAAGCAGGTGCAGATTTATGATTAAAAAACTGGAACGGAAAATTCAATGGACAATCTTTCTCATTCTGACAGTGACGACGCTTGGCATTTTTCTGACGATCAATGTCACAAATTACCAGTCACTCGTTGCACAGGAACGCACATTTCTTCAGAGAATAGGAACCTATACGAAAAAAGCGCCGGATAATCTGCAGCCCAAATCACTTTCCGCAGAGAACGCCGCGCCAGAGCCGGATCCCAGCCTTCCGCAAATTGACGTGATGGAGTCAGATCCCAGCCTTCCGCAAATCGACATGGCGGAGCCAGATCCCAGCCTTCCGCAAATCGACATGGCGGAGCCAGATCCCAGCCTTCCGCAAATCGACATGGCGGAGCCAGATCCCAGCCTTCCGCAAATCAACATGGCGGAATCAAATTCCACGCTCCCGCAAATTGACATGATGGAGCCAGATCCCGGCCTTCCGCAAATCGACATGGCGGAACCAAAGCACGATTCTGCCCTCACAGCGGAACCGGAAGCAGAAACATCCGACGCACAGGATCTGTCTAAAACATCCGACGCGCAGGATCAGAAGAAAGGGGATGAAACGCTCCACGAATTTTACAACAGCTATATTGTGCAGATTTCCGCCGACGGCACAGTGACAGTCACAGCCTACGAAAACGCTGCCTATACAGAAGAGGAAATTACTGCTATCGCACAGGAGTTGCTTGCGTCCGGCGAGCAGGAAGGAATGTATAAAGATCTTCGGTTTCTTGTAAAAACGCTCCCGGACAAAAAAGAAATTGTTTTTCTGAAAAGTCTTGCGCAGAGCCGTTTTCTTGCTTCTTTTGTGCGCTCTCTGACGCTGTGCCTTTTTCTGATGGTGCTGTTCTTTCTGGCGGCGCGAATACTCTCGCGCAGAATTGTGCTGCCTGTCAGGGACGCATTTAATAAGCAAAAACAATTTATATCAGACGCAAGTCATGAGCTGAAAACACCGATCACGGTAATTAATGCAAATATTGATCTTCTTCGCACAGAAATCGGGGAAAATAAATGGATGGATTATATTGAAGCGGAGGGGCAGCGCATGACCGCACTTATCACAAATCTTCTGACGCTTTCCCGTATAAGCTCCGAGGAATCGACAGTCGGAGATAGCGCACACTTTTGTGAATTTGACCTGAGCAGCGCGCTGCTTGGCACGGCGCTGTCATTTGAGAGCCTTGCGTTTGAGCACGGCATCTCCTATGACGTCGCCATCGCGGAAAATCTTTGCTGCACAGGCTGCGAGACAGAAATCCGCCAGCTTGCCGCTATTTTGCTGGACAACGCCATGAAGTACACCTCCCCGAACGGCAGCGTGCGAATCACCCTGCAGAGCTGCACGGTCTCGGAGGGACGCAGCCTCACCCTCAGACGCCGCCCCCGGCGCATTGCGCTTCTGGAGGTTTCCAACACCGGCGCAGAAATCCCCAGAGAAGAGCTGGAGAAAATTTTTGACCGTTTTTACCGCACCGATAAATCACGAAACCGCGCGAGCGGCGGCTTCGGGCTTGGACTTGCGATCGCAAAATCCATCGCTGAAAAGCATGGCGGTGAAATTCTTGTGGAAAGCCGCGGCGGATGGACAACCTTTTCCGCCAGAATCCCTCTCTGAACACGATCCGGCTGATTCTATATCTCCGGCGACGTTCACAGACTGCCTTTTGGGAAGAAAATTTCACTATGCTCAAAAACTACAGGATCGGCTCAATGACTGCCCGGAAATATCGGTCTAATTCCTCTGGCGTTTGCTTCATTCGGCCTTTAATCCACCACAGCACCATTTCTACAAAGCTGCCGGAAATATGGTTGACTAGAAAGTCCTGCGGAATATTCGTATTGTTTTTCCTGTTTTGATTGACAAACTGATCTTGTATCAATTCGTTTAAGCTGTCTTTAAAATACCGCAGGAAAAGTTCGCTGCTTTCGCAGGAAAGCAATTCGAGGATATTATTTTCATCTTCCTGCAGGTGATGTAATAAATGACAGAATACAGACTCCGGCGCATTTCTGTCGGAATATAATCCGTGCGTGTGGGTGCGATCCATTGCGCTGCTGATAATATGGCCGAAAAGTTCTTCACATAAGGCTTTCAGCAGATCGTCTTTTGTTTCAAAGTGTGCATAAAATGTTGTCCGGCCAACATTTGCAGTATCAATAATTTCCTGTACCGTAATTTTGTTATAGCTTTTTTCCGCCAGGAGCGTACTGAATGCAGAAAAAATAGCTGCCCTTGTTTTCTGCTGTCGTCTGTCCATTTCTTAAATAGCTACCTCTTTCCGTACAATTTTTCAAAAATGTTCCATACGAAACACGGGGACAATATTATCCGTTGTATTTCATTTGTTCCCTGCTTACAATAAAAGAGAACAAAGTGTTCGTTATTGAATTTATTGTACGGCAGCTGCAGGCAAGTGTCAAGCAGGTTCGCTATGGATCGGAGGAATTATGATGTTAAAGAAGCTCAATAATTTTCTGGCGGGATGGCCTATGACAATGATCGGCGGCGTCTTTTTAATTTTCAGCTTTGTCCTGCCAAAAGCAGGCGTAAACCTGCCTGTTGCCCCCGCATGGGCGACCATTATCATAAGCGGCATACCGCTTTTGTATCTGGCAATATGGCGAATGATCCACAATCCCGGTATCAGCAAAATATCATCTGCTCTTTTGATTTGCATCGCCATGTTCGCCGCTATTGCAATCGGAGATTTGTTTGCGGCAGGAGAAGTTGTGTTCATTATGGCAGTCGGCGCGCTTTTGGAGGAAGCCACAACCAACCGGGCAAAAAAGGCCTCAAAAAGCTGATTCGTCTTGCGCCGACAAAGGGACGCAAGCTAAATGACGGGAAAGAAGAAATGATACCGGCAGAGGAAATCCGGCAGGGAGATCTGCTGCGTATTCTGCCCGGCGAAACGATCCCGGTTGACGGAACGATCATAAATGGCGAAACCTCGGTTGACCAGTCTATTATGACAGGAGAATCCCTTCCGGTGGACAAAGGTGTGGGGGAAGAAGTGTTTTGCGGTACCATCAACCGCTTTGGTTCGATTGATATTTCGGCAACAAAAGTGGGAGAAAACAGTTCTTTGCAAACAATGATCCGCATGGTGCAGGACGCAGAGAATAAACAGGCTCCCATGCAGAGAATCGCCGACAGGGCTGCAAGCTGGCTGGTTCCTGTTGCCCTGCTTATCGCAATTTGGGCCTATGTATTCACCGGGAATATTATTACCGCAGTCACCGTGTTAGTTGTGTTCTGCCCCTGCGCCCTTGTATTGGCAACGCCTACCGCAATCATGGCAGCAATCGGTCAGGCAACAAAACATGGTGTGATCATCAAGTCCGGAGAGGCCCTTGAAAAAATGGGAAAGGTGGATACGATTGCTTTTGATAAAACCGGTACTTTAACCTATGGCCGCTTAGATGTCAGCGATATAATTTCTTTTGATGAGGCGATCAGTGAAACAGACTTGCTTTCTCTGGCCGCTTCCGCTGAAGCCAAAAGCGAGCACCCGCTGGGAAAAGCGATTGTTGCATATGCAAAGGCGAAAGAAATTCCATTGGCAGAATCAACTGCTTTCAGCATGACTGCCGGCAAAGGGATTTTTGCAGAGATAGACAACCACAGGCTGCTTTGCGGCAATGAAAAATATCTCACCGAAAGTGGTGTTTCGATTGATACCAGGGTTCATTTCGCATTGGAACGGCTGCGTACACAGGGAAAGGCTTCTATTCTTGTAGCGGAAGGCCAAAAAAGTATCGGTGTTATCGCACTTTCTGATGTGCTGCGTCCGGAAGCGAAAGACATGGTTTCCCGTCTTTCGGATATGCACATCCGTACTGTTTTGCTTACCGGCGATCATCAAAAAACGGCTGATTATTTTGCACAGCAGGTTGGTATCTCTGAAGTCCGGGCAGAACTTTTGCCGGAAGAAAAAGTGCAGAGCATTGAGAAATTGCAGGCAGAAAATCACAGGGTCTGCATGATCGGCGACGGTGTCAACGATGCGCCGGCTTTGAAAACCGCCGATGTAAGCGTGGCTATGGGAAGCATGGGAAGCGACATTGCCGTTGACGCCGCGGAAGTTGCCCTGATGAGTGATGACATTTCAAAAATTCCGTATTTGAAGCGGCTGTCTAATGCAACGGTTAAGACCATCAAAGCCAGCATTACCCTGTCTATGTGTATTAACTTTGTGGCGATCGTGCTGTCGCTCATGGAAGTATTAACACCCACCACCGGAGCGCTGGTACACAACGCCGGTTCCTGTTTCGTTGTGCTGATCGCTGCGCTGCTTTATGACAGGAAATTCGAATAAAAAGATTCAGATGGAAATAGGAATTGACGATGAACAATTTTCCGTCACAAAAGGAGAGAGTATACGATTCAGGGGTGATACGATTCACTCTTATCGAAATGCCGGAGCCGAAACCACGATTCTGCACATGATCCTGTATAATCCCTGAAAGGTCACCATATACAACAGGGGCCGCGATCTGCAGGAAATAGATCTCGCCCCCTGTATCTGCTTTTCTCAACATATAGAAATTTCTGCATAAGAAAATCCCTAAAAGATTACTCTCTCAGGGCTTACTACTATTCATACTATATGACGCATTACTTTATGTATTGCAGATCTCCATTTCTTAACATTTGAAATTTTCCATCATATAGATCATCAAACACCTGTTGTATAGGTACTCTTATACGTTGATATCCTGATGTAGACCAAACCCTATACTCCGTCTGATTCTTCAAAAAGGCAGACAACCTATTGTAATATTCCTGCATTTCGGATTTGTCATGCCCCATCTTCATCAACTTATAAAAAACTCCTAAAATACTAATACAATGAACAGGCTTTGTTAAACCGGCTATACTTCGCCTTGCTCTGAAATCGTCAGAACAAAATACATATACCCGATTACTATGAATAATCTCCATCATTTGGATTAGTACGTAGGTCTTTTTCTCTCCCAAACCATTCTGAGAAGGAACACCATCATCGCATGTTTTTAATACTGCAAGAAATATTTCCACATCTTCCAAATTATCTATATCACTCATCGAGCCATAGTATTTTTCGAAAAATCCAGTATTAAATGTATCACAACTTGTCTGTAACAATGTTAGATACATGTTTGTTGCAGATGTGCCATATATTTTTCCAAGTTCTGTTACTATGTCACGGTCTGAATATATTTTTACTGTTCCACTCTGAATTTTATCTTCGAGCCATGGGTTCGGATCAGGAACCACTTCGTGTCTGGTCAGTTCCTCTTTAATCATTTCGTGACAGAAAAACTCATAATCCGTAAACTCTATTACAAAATCTGTTAAGGTGTGGTTCGCTGCATTTCTTGCTACATGCGATTTGTACAAAAAGTCCGTATCCAGCAAGGCATATTTCTTGTCAACTCCCATAGACATTACCTCACTGTTTTCTTAAACGTTTTACAATTTCATCTAATCTGATCTTATCACTCTCTAATCGTTCATCACGAACTGCTTCAAATTGTTCAACATCGTACATAAGCTCTGATAAACTCCCAAATCTAATGAAATTATTAGGAATTTCCTGCCATCTTGCAGCTTTTCCTGTAAGCTCCATTTGTTTTTCAATTTCTGTCACATCAATCTGCAATAACATCCTTGCCGCCTTTATATCAATTTTATCCTCTTCAAAAAGCCGAAGCACTGCAGCCTTGTATGGAATTGCAAAAATATCCATTATTTTAAGAACTGTTTGTACAGAAATATTTTTATAGGATAAATTATACACATCTGTCTGTTCATCAAGGCGATCCTTTGGTGCTAATAAAATCGCAGCAAAAGCATTTGCTTCCATATCCTCAATTTCTTTTGCTTCTTCATCTATAGTATTAGCTTCCAAGATTGAACCTGATTGCAACAAAATTGGATCGTTTCCTTCAAAATAACAATAAATATGATACAACTCATGTGCTGCTGCAAAGATTTGCTTCGATAATGGCAGAGATGAATTAATCATTACAAACATACGCCCCTGGCGAATAAATGTACATGCGCATAATTCCGCATCTCCAATTGGATATCTCAACATATCAAATGGCATATCGTGACGCGCCGCATAATTCTCCAACACATTAAAAATATCATCCTGGATAATATTGTTTTTATTATAAAGTGAATTGAAGCTTGTTGCACATTCACTTATTTTTATGTATTTTTTTCTGTCTCTAACAAACAGACTGTTATCCAAAACCCGGCACATAACTTTACGCCTCCCATGGCTTCATCATTTCCTCAGCATTTTCACGAGTACGTGCATAAAAACAAATAAGATCTGCAATCTCATCTGCAATTTTCAGTCCTTCTTTTGCTTCCTGCGATTCCACTTTACCCATAAATGCTTTTACTGCATTTGTTTCCGGAATAACCTCTGGAACCTTAACCAGACTTTCCATGGAAACATTAAGAAATTCTGATATTTTCTGCAGTTCAATAGCATTAATTATTCTTGCACCACTAAGCATCTTGCTTACAATCTGCTTAGACACCCCCAGATAACCTGCGAGGTCAACCTGCTTTTTTTCACTCTGCTTCATAATATTTATAATATTGTTACTGATAATCTCATTCATATTTACCATCACAGCTACCTCCAGCATAATTTAGAGTATTATTCTCCCTTATACACCTTCATTATATTCAGGAGGATTCCAGAAGTCAATATTTTCTTGACTTTTATCGTCTTTTCTCTTGATAGAGTTCTGTTTTTAGATACATTTCAAACGTTGTATCAACATTTCAAGTAATTTTGACTTTTTGCTCGCAACAAGGTCTTTCTGATTGCTCCTGTTGTCTGTCTCGTAGTTGTCCGAGTACCTTCCCAATGTCTCCATTAATACAGATAGAGCGTTCTCTGATTTCCGCTGGTGCGCAGGCTTCTCCATAATTGATGCAGGCATAGACCGCCTTTGGGCTCTCTGCCGTCATACGCCAGAAAGAAAATTTCACTATGCCGGGAGTATTGGCTCCAACCCCCAATTCAAGATAAAGTACTCTTAATCCTTCATGCCGGCGCACAAAATCTGAATATCTGCCCTGTGCGGCATACCAGCCTTCATCCTGCACAAAAGTATTATCGCAGCGCAAATTCATAGTCATTGGTTTTCCGCATACAGGACAATGAGGAACCAGTTCAGATGGAATCCGCATATTGTTTTGTTCTTTCAGCATTTGCAGAACAGTTTCTTTATTGTCGTATGTTTTTTCATGACATGGGTCGGAACATTGCCACAGCCCGTAATCTCCCTGGGTATAAAACAATCTCTTTTTGTCAAATCCCGCTTTCTGAAAACAATGATCCACGTTCGTTGTAAGCACGAAATAGTCCTTGTCTTTCACAGTTTCCAGCAATTTCTGATAAACCGGTTTTGGAATGTCTACATAACGGTTATAATAAATATGACGGCTCCACCATGCCCAATATTCCTCAGGAGAAGAATACGGGTAAAACCCGCCGGAATACATATCACGGATCCCATACTTTTCTGCAAAATCTCCAAAATATTTTTGGAAACGCTCCCCGCCGTAAGTAAATCCGGCCGAAGCGGAAAGACCGGAACCTGCCCCGATCAGCACTGCATCCGCCTGCCGAAACTCTATTTGTAATTGTTCAATCTGCTGTGAGTAGCTTTCTGTAGATTTCTTTGTCAAAATCTTTGAAAACACAAAATATCACCTCTTTTCAATTACCTGTTTCGGACAGATTTCCGCGCAACGCCCACAGTGCAGGCAGTGATTCTGAGCGATCACAACTGGTTTTTGGGAAATATCAATACATTTCTGTGGACAGACAGAGTAACATAACTTACAGCCGATACATCCCTCACCCACAAAATAGCCTCCCTGCTTCTTCTGAATATTTCCAACCACAAAGCTGTCCCGCGTCACACAGGAAGGATCGCTGATGTCAAAAAACTCCCCTTCCGCTTCATAAACCGCAAAAACCTCCAGCGCACTGCGGGTATCTTCCGGATAGATCTGCTGCATATAAGGATTCTTTTCAAAAATCTCATCCAGCTTTTCACTTCCTATATTGGTAACCTCTCCCCGCAATGAAATAGAATATTTATCCTTTGTGGCAGACAGGGAAATATATTTCTGCTTCATCAACTGTTCATAAAATGCCTTTCCTTTTGCTGTCAGGAAGTAGACTCCCTTGTCATCCCACAGCATCATATCAATCACACGGGTCTGCGGATGTCCGTCAGCGCCGATCGTTGCAATCACAGCAGAATGTATCTGCTCCACCAGTAATCTCAAATAATCTTTTGTCTGCATTTGAAGCACTCCTTTCAACGGTTCCCCTTCAGCACAGGTACCAGGCGCTTATAAACCATTATAGTAAACGCTCCGATCACCAGTCCCTTTAACAGGTTAAATGGAAAAGCATTATATAATACAACATCCAGTTTCGTATTAATAAACGGAATAAACATTCCGAAAGATTCAATGAGCTGATCCATTGGCATAAACCCTTCAAACATGGGAAGGAGGATAAAATAATTTGCAATCGCTGCCGTAATCCCCATGACTACACTCCCGACAATGCAGGAAACCACTGCTGTTTTTTTCGTTTTATGCCATTTATAGATAAGGCCCGCAGTCAGGACATAAGAGGAACCCATCAGAAAATTGGCAAGCTCTCCCACGCCTCCTGTAGAAGTTGATAACAACTGAAGGCCGTTTTTTACAAGTTCAATCATCACTCCGATAGACGGGCCAAATGCAAATGCCCCGATCAGAGCGGGAAAATCAGATAAATCCATTCTTGCGAAAGGCGGCGAAAGCGGCACCGGAAATTCCGCAAAAGCCATAATATACGATATTGCGGCAAGCATGGCCGTCATAGTGATTTTTCTTACTGCTGGTGTTGTATTCTGTTTTTTTACTGATAATGATATCGTTTTACTCATAATTCTCCTGTATGAGATATGATTGTGCTTAAGAGAAGATCCCCGCAGGTTCTTTTTCTGCGGGGCTTCTCCTGTCATATCTTCTTCCATCCGGACTATTACCGTCGGTAGTGGAATTTCTCCACATCAGCCGTTTATTTTCTTAAAATTCATAAGGCGGCTTGCCGGAAAAATCTGCGATCACACCATGCGGATCTTCCAGATAGAAAACCTCAAAAATCGGGTTATCCGCGGTCTGATACTGTCCCTTGACGATCGGGTTTGCGATGCACATTTCCTTTGCAGCCATGTTATTTTCAAATACCGCCTTGCCATGCAGACGAATCCATGCATAGGACGGACTGGAAACAGAAATCTCAATCTCAGGATTCTCCAGCATATCCTTGTAAACATCCTTTGTGTTGTTAGTGCAGAACCACAGCTTCCCGTCCATTTCTCCGGAAAACATGAACGGGCGGCATTTTGCTTTTCCATCACGTCCTACGGTTGCCAGATACTGAACCGGGTTCTCATTTAAAAATTCAATTACTTTCTTCATTGTACTTACCTCCAAATTGGTTTTATTTTGTTTGTTGGCTCTCGCCTTTGTTGATCATATTGTAGCAATCCTTCTCTTTTCTGTGAAGTACGCACAATATTGTGGTATAGTTACCAGCAGGAAACCATGCTTTCCCGAACTGTTTTTTCCTCTTTTCGTTCGGAATCGCTTGCTTTTCCTTCCTGATGCTCTTATAATAAAACCGTACCACCATTTCGTAAAGTAAGCACAATATTGTGCCATAGTTACCTATAAGATACCATGAAAGCGAGGAGTGTTTTATATGGAGACCCCAAAAGAAATTGCCAGTAAACCGGCAAAGACATTACCGGATTGTCCGGTGGAGACAACTTTAACCTTAATCAGTGATAAATGGAAAGTATTGATCCTGCGGGATTTATTGCCCGGAACCAAACGCTTCGGAGAATTAAAAAAATCCATCGGACACGTGTCGCAGAAGGTTCTGACTGCGCAGCTTCGCCAGATGGAAGAAAGCGGTCTGGTTATCCGTACCGTTTTCCCGGAAGTTCCTCCCCATGTAGAATACACACTGACAGAGCTTGGTTACAGTCTCAAGCCCATTTTGGATTCCATGTGGGATTGGGGCGAAAATTACAAAGCTAAAAATTCACAATAACCGGCATCCCCGGATTTTCCGGGTTCTCTTAACATACCAACTTATTTTTGATATGAATTAACCAAGGGCTCGACAGCAGAATCTGCCGTCAAGCCCCATCAATTATCATAAAAGATCTTTCAGTCTTTAAGCAGCCGCCTATAGATCTCATAATCCATGTCTTTGAAAACATTGAATACTACCGCCGGTCCGGTCTGATCTTTCTTCCGGCATTCTTTTACCGTCTGTACTGCTATTTCCGCCGCCAGCTCATTCGGAAAATGGAATTCTCCCGTTGAAATGCAGCAAAATGCAATGCTTTTCAATCCATTAGCATCTGCAAGCTCCATGCAGGAGCGGTAGCAATCCGCCAGTGATGCGCAGTCCGCATCGGTCACTCTTCCATAAATAACAGGTCCTACTGTATGCAGAACATAGCGGCACGGGAGATTGTACGCTTTTGTTATTTTTGCTTTTCCAACAGGCTCCGGCGTTTTCTGTGCCTCCATAATACGTGCGCACTCCAGGCGAAGCTGGATTCCTGCAGCGGAGTGGACCGCATTATCAATACAGCCGTGGCAGGGCACAAAGCAGCCAAGAAGAGCGCTGTTGGCGGCATTTACAATTCCATCCGTCTTTAGCGCTGTGATATCGCCCTGCCACAAATAAATTCCCTTTTGCACGGGGACGAAATCCGCCAGAGAAATGAGACGCTTTTTCTTTTGCTCCGCCTGCAGATAAGCATCCTGTATATCCAGGAAATCTTTTCCGATCGCTTTCGCAGGGCGGATATTCATGAGGGAGCGCAATAGTCTTTTCTGCTCCGTCTCTTCATCCGGCACCTCTATATTCTTCAAATCATCGTTTTCCTTTTTCAGATAATCTATAAGATAGATCAGCCTCTCCTGCTGTGTCATAACGTCCTCCTCACCGCTCCCTGCACACATCCACCCATCCGCAGCTCCGGGAATATTTCTCCAGCTCCGCGGGCGTCAGCTCGACCGCACTGTGCGCGTCGCCGCCTGCAGGATATACGATTTCAAAACGTTTCAGAGACACGTCCATGTATACCGGAACGTGTTCCCTGATCGCAAACGGGCAGACGCCGCCCGGCGCATGTCCGATATACTGCTCCACCAGGTCGCCCGGTATCATCTTCGCCTTCTGATGAAATTGTTCCTTAAACTTTTTGTTATCTATCTTTACATCGCCCGCTGTGATGATCAGGATCGCCTCATCTCCCAGCAAAAACGACATTGTTTTCGCGATCCGCGCCGGTTCGCAGCCAAGTGCCTGCGCCGCCAGCTCCACCGTGGCGCTTGATTCATGAAATACCTTTAATCTATCCAGAATTCCTTCCGTTTCCAGATATGCTTTTACTCTCTCCAGTGACATTTTTCATTCTCCTCATTCTTTCGCAGACTCTTTACATAGCGATTATTTTGAGCCATGCCTTTGCAATAACTCAGCTATTAACATTTTATCAGAAGTTGTCATTTAAGTCTATCAGAAAAGGAGATTCCTGTTTTTCCGATTATTCCACCTTCATCATCCGGTAACCCACACCAATGTGGGTCTGGATATACTGCGCAGAATCCGGCGATGGCTCCAGTTTTTTTCTCAGCGTTGCCATAAAGACGCGGAGGGAAGCAATATCATTATCCCAGCTCCGTCCCCAGATATTTTGTGTGATAAAGGTGTGCGTCAATACCTTTCCCACATTCTTGGACAGCAGACACAGCAACTTATACTCAATCGGTGTCAGGTGCAGCTCCTGGCCATCCAGATATGCGCATCCGCCGGCATAGTCTACCTTCAGTTTTCCATTGACAAAGACAGAGCTCGCCGCCAGTATCTCCGCCGTCATATAGGAAAGCCTTCTTTGCGTGACCCGAAGTCGTGCCAGCAGTTCTTCCACAGAAAAAGGCTTGGTCAGGTAATCGTCAGCGCCGGCATCCAGCGCCTCGATCTTATCGTTATCCTCGCTGCGGGCGCTGATAACGATAATCGGCAGATTTGACCACGAACGGATATTTTGGATTACCTGTACGCCGTCCATATCCGGCAGGCCAAGATCCAATAAGACAATATCCGGATTATGGGAAGATGCTTCGAGAATTGCAGCTTCTCCATTCGCTGCGACCAGATAGCGATAATCATTGGTTTTTAATGTCGTTGTAATCAGGTTGCGTACCGGAGGGTCATCCTCCACAACCAATATTAAAGGTTTATTCATGCAGTTCAACCTCCCCTGCTGGTAATGTAAATGTAAAGACGGTTCCTTTCGGGTCATGATCGGTTACCCATATAGTTCCTCCGTGAGCAGTGACAATGGATTTGCACAGCGAAAGGCCCAGCCCGAGACTTCTTCGGCTGTCTGCAATTTTATTGGCTCCGCTGTAAAACATATCAAAAATATGCGGCTTTTGGTCATCGGGAATGCCCGGACCATCGTCAGAAACAGAAACAACGACCTGATGTGACTCTTTGTTCTTCTCCGTATGGATTTCGATCACTGAGCCGGGCGGTGTATACTTGATGGCATTATCCAGCAAATTGATGATAACCTGGACAATCAGTTTAGCATCAATGCTTGCGAGGATCAACTCCTCAGAGGAGCTGACATGGATGATATGTTCCTTACTTTTGCGGTTGATATGCCGCAGAGCTTCTGAGACCACTTCATCCATCAGCTCCACAGTCTGCGTCAGATGAACCTGGCCGCCCTCGATTCTGGTAATTGCCAGCAGATTCTCTACCAGATTGATCAGCCACATGGAATCGTCATAAATGTCTGTAAACGTCCGTTTTCTCGTAGCATCATCCATTTTTTGATAGTTAGCCAGCAGGTTGTCGGCGTTCCCGGAAATGGACGTGAGCGGTGTACGCAGATCATGAGAAATAGCCCGAAGCAGGTTCGCACGAAGCTGCTCATTTCTGGCCAGAATTGCGGCTTCTTCTTTTTCCCGGGCGTTTTTGATGTTTTCTAATGCCAGGGCACACTCACCGAGAATAGACAGCAGGACGCTGTTTTCAAAAGAATCCAGAGGAATCTCGTTCATTGCAATTCCCACAACACCATACACCTGTCTGCCCACCCGAATGGCCAGATACAAGCATTTCGCGCTGGATAAAGTGTTGGTGGTCGCTCCGGCGTGCTTGTTGTTCCGCAGCACCCATGCGGCGACCGCTTTTTCATTTTCGGAAATCAATTCGCACTGATTACTGTCCGGCGTCCGAAAAATACTGGGAGAATCAAGCTCCTGCCCATTTGCCAGGTAGACCACAATATCCTTTCGCAGCAATTTCAGGAGCTGTCCCGCAGTAGCTTCTATAACTGCCTGCTCATCCGTTTCCCGTTGGAGAAGTTGATTCGTTTCAAACAAAATCTTTGTCCGATAGGCTGCATTGGCAGATTGTTTTGCATTATCTTTCAGACGTGTGGCAAGTGATCCGGTCAGCAACGCTACCATGAACATAATAGGAAACGTCACCAGGTAATTCGGATTGCTGAAGCGAAAGGTAAAGCGCGGAACGGTAAAGAAAAAATTAAACACCAGCACGCTTACAATAGACGCTATCGCCCCGCAAAAGCGGCTCGTTGTGATAACGGAGATAACCAAAACACCAAAAATATATACAGACACGATATTGGCCTCGGAAAAGCCCATCGTGTAAAACACATATCCGACTAAGGTGGAAGCCAGCAGGACGAGAATACTCTTTACCAGATCTCGAACCGGCATAGCGGTTACATGAAACATTTTATTCCTATGCTTCTGGCAGACAGTCCCGGACCCTGTATCCGGGATTACATGAATATCCAGATTGGGTGCGTTGGCAATCAAATGTTCCGTCAGCGTCGGCTTGCTGAATATACTTTTTCTCGTGGCCGTACTCCGCCCGATTACAATTTTAGAAACGCCGGAAAGCCTTGCAAATTCCGCGATCTGATAAGGAACATCCTCGCCGTAAACGGTCTCAATATGTGCGCCAAGCTGCCCTGCCAATCGGATATTATCCCGCAGGCGTTTCTTGTCATCTTCACTCATTTCGGCAGTGGCAGCCGTTTCCACGAAAAGAGCCGTAAAGTTTCCGCGGAACGCCCGTGCCATTCTGGCAGCGGTACGGATGATCTTCGCGTTGGATGGAGAGGACGAGAGGCACACCAAAATATGCTCATCAGTGTGATAATCGCCACGATTCTGAATCCTGGTACTCTCCGTCAGCAGGTTGACCCGATCCGCACAGCGGCGTAATGCAATTTCCCTCAAAGCGGTCAGATTTTCCACTGTAAAAAAGCCCGCTGCCGCCCGCTCTGCCTGCTCTTCCTGATAGATATTTCCGCTTGCCATGCGCTCCAGAAGCTCGGTCGGTTCGATATCCACCAGTTCCACCTGATCCGCCTGGTCAAATACAGAATCCGGAATACGCTCCCGCACCCAAATGCCAGTAATGGAAGCAACCGTGTCATTCAGGCTCTCAATATGCTGGACATTGACAGTAGTATAAACATCGATCCCGGCGTTCAAAAGTTCCTGCACATCCTGATAACGCTTGGCATGACGGCTGCCCTCGGCATTGGTATGCGCCAGTTCATCTACCAGGATCAGCCTCGGTTTCCGCTTCAGCGCACTGTCAATATCAAACTCCCGGAGGGTCATCTCACCATAAAACACCTGCTTTGCGGGAATCTGTTCAAGTCCCTCCAGGAGAGCCGAGGTCTGCGGTCTGGAATGAGGTTCAATATACCCGGCAACCACGTCGGCTCCATTTGCTTTCGCCAGATGCGCTGCCTGCAGCATGGCATAGGTTTTTCCTACGCCTGCGGCATAACCAAAGAAAATCTTCAGCTTGCCCCTCTTTTCACTTTCTGTATCATTTCGGATCGCTCTTAAAAGCTGATCCGGGTTTTGTCTTGGCATTTCCATTTGCACTCCTCCTTGCCATCCGGGCCCCTTCGCAAACGCTTCACTTTTTGAATTCCTATTTTCCCAGTGCAGGCGCAGCGAAGTAAGCTTCCAGACATTTCATAAAAGAACCGGCGGCAGTGTATGCGGCTTCACCAGGCCATAGCACCTTCTGACTGATATGTCCGTCTGCGATCGGTTCAATGGGCAGGCCGCCATATTTCATTATGACAGGCGTGTAATTCAGAGAGATTATTTTTGAATTATAATATATATGAGCGGGAATTTCAGCATTTCCCGGCAAAAAAATCACATCAAATTTCCCGGCAGAGAGTCCTTTCAGCAATTTTTCCTCTGATCCGCCAAAAATGCGAACAGATACCTCCGGGTACAATTTGGAATATTGCTCAAGGATACTGGTAATACTGTCTGCAACCATTGGATCACAAAAGCCCAGCCGCAGAGTATCCTCGCCGGATGAAAACTGCAATTCCTGCTTATGATGATCCGATTCAAGAAAACAATCCAGCTTTCCCATCAGAAACCAGCAAAAAGCAAAAATTGCTATAACCGCCGCAAGCAATAGCATATACTGCATAGTCTCACCTCCCAAGATGAAATGAGGAACGTAAAGCGGAGGAATGCTTATCTGGGGTCAAATACGGAAGTATTTCTGAATTTCTCTGTTTCGCCCAAGCACCAGCATCGTGCTCTTTGATTCCAGTGCCGCATTGGAAGAAACGGAAAGATCCAGATGACCGTTTTTTCTGATTCCCATAATGTTAATGTTGTATTTCTTACGAATATCGATCTGCCCAATGGTCTTGCCTGCCCAGGCTTCCGGAACCGGTATTTCAAAGATGGCATGTTCCTCGTCCAGCTCTATGTAATCTAAAATGTGATCGGCGCTGTAACGGATGGCTGTCCATTTTGCAAGCTGCTTTTCAGGGTAGACCACCTCGTCTGCACCGTTGCGCAGGAGAAACTTTGCCTGCACATCTCTGGCCGCCCTGGATACCACCATTTTTGCGCCAAGTTCTTTGAGCAGAGAGGTGGTTTCCAGAGAACTTTGAAAATCATTTCCAATGGCCACAATGCAGACGTCGTAATTTCTGATTCCCAGAGATTCCAGAAAAGCTGCGTTTGTGCTGTCACCGATCTGCGCATTTGTTACATAGGGCAGTACTGCATCTACCCGTTCCTCCACATGGTCTACCGCCATAACCTGATGTTTCAGTTCATTCAAGTGTATGGCAATATGCCGGCCAAATCGTCCTAACCCAATTAAAAGTATAGATTTCATCGTATGTTACCTCTTTCCTGCGCATTCCTACAGCACATCCAGGTAGCCCCACCCGGACAATGCAGCAAAATCATTATCTGGTCTTTATCATACGCTTCATCTGATAAAGAAGGTAAAAGAATATTTATATCCGTATTAAGACGGTATAAAGACGCCTCATTTCATAATACCATCCAGCATCAGGTTGACTCTGAGAACATTCACTGTTTCCTCGCCGAAAACTCCAAGGAACCTGCCTGATGTACACTGATCAATGACTGTACGCACCTCATCCTCCGTGATCCCTCTGGCATCGGCAATGCGTGCCGCCTGATATTCGGCAGCCGCCGGAGAGATATGTGGGTCGAGGCCGCTTCCGGAACAGGTGACCAGATCCACAGGGATCGCGGTTTCGTCCATATCAGGGTTAGCTGCCCGCAGCTTTTCTACCCGCTGCGCAACCAGCTCCTCATATTCCCCGCTGGCGGGGGAAAGATTGGATGGAGCCGCATACATCAGAATATTTCCGTCCCCGTCCTTATAAGTGGAAACATCAATGTTCATAATTCTGCCCCACATATGGGCATCGTCCATATATTGCTGGCCCAGAAGCTCGCAGCCGTACTTTTTGCCATCCACTTCAATGATGCTGCCGTTTGCCTTATCCGGGAAAAGTAATTGCGCCAGTCCGGTAACAACACCCGTGTAAAGAATGCCGCACACAACCGAAAAAATCAAAAAGATCATCAGAGCCTTCGGTAAAACCGACTTTACCATTTTCATAATTTTATGCCTCCTTTTAGACTAAGCCGGCTAAAACCAGCAGAACATCGATCAGCTTTATAAAGATGAACGGCGCGATCAGACCGCCCAACCCGTAAATCAGCAGATTCCGGGACAAAAGCTTTCCTGCGGAAACCTCACGGTATTTCACGCCCTTAAGCGCAAGCGGGATCAGGGCAATGATAATCAACGCATTGTAGATAATGGCAGAAAGCACTGCGCTCTGTGAGGAATGAAGTCCCATAATGTTCAAAGCGGAAAGCTGCGGATATAATCCCATAAACAGCGCCGGGATAATGGCAAAATATTTCGCCACATCATTGGCAATGGAAAAGGTCGTCAGGCTCCCACGGGTCATCAGAAGCTGCTTGCCTATACGAACAATTTCAATCAGTTTGGTGGGGGAAGAATCCAGATCCACCATGTTGCCGGCTTCTTTTGCCGCCTGGGTACCGCTGTTCATGGCCACCGCCACGTCGGCCTGGGCCAGCGCAGGGGCGTCATTGGTTCCGTCACCGGTCATGGCAACTAAGTGACCTTTGGCCTGAAAGTCGCGGATCATGGAAAGCTTCCCCTCCGGCGTCGCCTCTGCAAGGAAATCATCCACACCCGCTTCTGCGGCAATCGCTGCGGCGGTGATCGGATTATCGCCGGTAATCATAATGGTCTTGATTCCCATTTTCCGCAGGTCCGCAAATTTCTCCTTTACGCCCTGCTTGATAATATCCTTCAGGTAGATCACGCCGAGTATTTTGTGGTTCTTCGCCACCACCAGAGGGGTGCCGCCTTTGGAAGCAACAGACTTGACAACCTTGTCACATTCCTCAGAATATGTGCCGCCTGCAAGGATGACATATGCCTGCATGGCATCTGCCGCACCTTTGCGGATCTCATTGCCGTCATAGTCCACGCCGCTCATACGGGTCACAGCGGTAAACGGAATAAACTTCATTCCCTTGTCCTGAAGGCTTCTGCCGCGAATTCCGAATTGCTCCTTTGCCAGTACCACAACGCTTCTGCCTTCCGGCGTCTCATCTGCCAGGGAAGAAAGCTGTGCGGCATCCGCCAGCTCTTTGACGCTGACGCCATCCACCGGAATAAATTCCGAAGCCTGCCGGTTGCCCAAAGTGATGGTTCCGGTTTTATCGAGCATCAGAATGTCCACGTCACCGGCTGCTTCAATGGCCCTGCCGCTCATGGCAAGGACATTGGCCTGATTGAGCCTTGACATCCCTGCGATCCCGATGGCAGAGAGCAGGGCGCCGATGGTGGTAGGTGCAAGGCAGACCAGGAGAGCTACCAGCGTGGTTACGGATGTGGGGTTCTCTATGCCCGCCTGCTTTGCAGAAAAAATCGAATAAGTATAAAGGGACACCGTTACCAGAATAAAGATAATGGACAGTGCCACCAGAAAAATCTGCAGGGCGATCTCATTTGGCGTCTTTTTCCTCGCTGCGCCCTCAACCATAGCAATCATCTTGTCCAGAAAGCTTTCGCCGGCCTCGCTGGTCACTTTCACCACGATCCAGTCGGACAGGACGGTAGTTCCGCCGGTCACAGCGCTTCGATCCCCGCCTGCCTCCCGGATAACCGGAGCGGATTCGCCGGTGATGGCGCTTTCGTCCACAGAGGCAGCACCCTCAATGACTTCTCCGTCTGCCGGAATCTGTTCACCGGCCTTCACAATGACCAGCTCACCTTTTTTCAGCATCGCAGAAGGAACCACCGTGATATTTTCCTTTTGCCCGGCAGAGGGAATCTTATGTGCATCCACATCTTTCCGTGAAGCCCGCAGTGAATCTGCCTGCGCCTTTCCTCTGCCTTCGGCAATCGCTTCCGCAAAGTTGGCAAACAGAACCGTAAACCAAAGGATGACGGCGATCGCCAAAGTAAAACCGCCAGGAGCATCTTTTATGCCAATAAGCGACACGCCCCACAGAACGCTGGTCAGGATCGCAGAAACGAACACCAGAAACATGACCGGATTTTTAGCCTGTGTTTTCGGATTTAACTTAATAAAAGAATCTTTGATTGCTCTGCCAAGCATTTTCTGATCGGCAAAAGCATTTTTTTGCTTTGAACTCATATATTACCCTCCTTTACGCAAGACTGCCGAAGAACTCAGCAAGCGGACCAAGAGCCAGCGCCGGGAAAAAGCTGAGCGCACCGATCAGCAGCACGACAAAAATCAACAGGAATACAAACATGGCGTTTGTAGTAGACAGTGTACCGGCAGTTGTGGCAATCCTCTTCTTCCCGGCCAGACTTCCGGCAATGGCCAGCGTACCGACAACCGGCAAAAATCTTACAAACAGCATGACAAGGCCAATGCTGACATTTAAGAATACCGTGTTGGCGTTAAAGCCTGCAAAAGCTGAACCGTTATTGCCTCCGGCAGAACTGTAGGCGTACAGCATTTCTGAGAAGCCATGCGCCCCTCCATTGTTCAGGCTGTCCATAACTGAGGGCACCACAGCCGCAATACCGCTTCCCACCAGAATTCCGATCGGCGTAGCCAGACAAACCAGCACCGCCCACTTCATCTCAAATGGCTCAATTTTTTTGCCAAGAAATTCCGGCGTCCTGCCCACCATCAGTCCGGCAATAAATACCGTCAGGATGGCGAATGCCAGCATTCCATACAGACCGCAGCCGGTACCGCCGAAGATCACCTCGCCAAGCTGCATCAGCAGCATGGTAATCATTCCGCCAAGAGGCGTATAACTATCGTGCATGGAATTTACAGATCCGTTGGAAGCTGCGGTGGTAAATGCCGCCCAGGTAGAGGACGTCGCAATGCCAAAACGGGTTTCTTTTCCTTCCATATTTCCTCCGGCCTGATCATTCATAGTCATATTGACTGCGCCGTCCTGTGCAAGCTGCGGCGTACCTGCCTGTTCGCTGACTGCGATGCAAGAAAGGGCGATGCACAGGCAAATAAACATGGCGGCAAAGATTGCCACACCTTGCTTTTTATTTTTTACTGCTGAGCCGAAGGTGAAGCAAAGAGCTGCCGGGATCAGCAAAATAGACAGCATCTCAACGATATTGGTAAAGGCGTTTGGGTTCTCCAGCGGGTGCGCGGAATTCACACCCATAAATCCGCCGCCGTTGGTACCTGATTGTTTAATGGCAACCTGACTTGCCGCAGGCCCCATGGGTACAAACTGTTCGGTTACAATCTCTGCGTCAGGAACAAGAATGCCATCTACCATAACTGTTCCCGCTTCCTCGTCGATCACTGCGCCGTCCAATATCTCTCCGTCCGCGCTGACTGCGATAGGCTCCACCAGCGATACTGTTTGGGCACCCTTCAGATTCTGGATCACGCCGCCGCTCACCAGCAGCAGAGAAATGACAAGGTTCAGCGGAATCAGAATATGGATGATGATACGGGTCATATCCACCCAAAAGCTGCCAAGATCAGAAGTTTTTACTTTGATAAAACCTCGGATCAGAGCAAACAGAACTGCGATTCCGGTTGCGGCGGAGACAAAGTTTTGAACCGTAAGCCCCAAAGACTGGGTCAGGTAACTCAATGTAGACTCGCCGGAATATGCCTGCCAGTTGGTATTGGTCACAAAACTGGAAGCGGTATTAAAGGCCAGATCCCATTTCACACCGGAAAGCCTCTGCGGATTGCCGGGAAGGACTCCCTGCAGGATTTGAAGCAGGAACAAAAATACCAGCCCAATGCCGGAAAAGATCAGTACGCTGACTGCGTACTTCTTCCAGTTCATTTGTTCTTCCTTATCGACCCGCATTACCTTGTAAACCAGGTTTTCGCAGGGCACAAGGAGCCTGGACAAAAATGTCTTTTCTCCAAACATTACTTTTTTTATGTAAGCGCCAAGCGGTATCGCCAGCGCTGTAAGAATGACGAGATACAAAACATATTGGATAACCGTCATCATGCCTGATCATCTCCCTTCATTAAAATGTAGACATACCACAGCAGCATTGCTGCCGCACATATGCCGATGATTGCGATCATAATCTGCATATATTTTTCCTCCTTTTCTGAACGCTGATCGCATAATACCCTTTTTCCTCTAAAAATAGCGTTAGGCATTTACTATCGGCCTTAAAATAAGATAAAGATTACAAAAGGCCAAAAAGCCACGCTATAGGCAGCGTAATGACTGTTGTGCTGACACATACACAGAATAAAACAAATATGGGTATCCCGACAAAAATGGAGAGAAATCCAAGAATCGGATGCTTCCAAAGAAATCGCTTAGCCCTTAAATCAAATTTCTGTTCGTATTTCCGAATAGTTTGCAGAATGCTCATGCCTTTTCCCCTTATTTTCATTATGTGACATAAGCATACAACAGGAAAAATAAAAAAGGGAAAAGTGTATGGAGCCTGGCATTAAAAGATTATAAATGCAGAACAAAAAATGCTATGCAATCGGCGAACCTTTTGCATAGCATTTTTTGTTTACCTGGTTATATTACCGCATTCCCTTTTGTTACTGCAACCGGGCTGTTTTTACTGATGTATTTTGCAGTCAGCTCCGGCATCTCGGCGTCGCCGCGCCAGAGCACCGGGCAGGCGGATAACACCTCATAGCCGCCGGTTCCGGTGGCGCGGTAGTTGCTTGTGACAAGTTTGTATTTTTTATCGCCAAGCTCTGTGCCGTCTGCCTTTTTAAGCACTGCGACACGCTGCCCGACCGGTTTGCTCAGGTCGAATTTGTACTGCAGACCTGCATAGAAATCATAGTTGTAGTGCTCGATCTTGGGCTTTATAAATTCCTCGGAAATCTGCACCCTGCCGTCTTTTACTGTAAAGTAGGAGGCGCAGCGCTCCAGAGCCGCCCGCAGCACCTCGCGATCTGTCTCCAGAACAACCAGTGTATTTGCGAAAAGGTATGCGCCGCAGATCGTGCGCATGGTGACTTCCCGCTCCAATCCAATCGGAATATTGCCGAGGCTTGTACAGGAAAAGTCTGCGCCCGTCTCCGCAAGCTGCACCTGGTTGAAAAGATTTGCCAGCTCACTTCCGTGCAGCGCAGCGTCCAGCTTATCCTCCGGCAAAATTGCCTCGCGCAGAAAACCGACCGGTTCGTCCAGCCACCGCTGTGTGTCCTGCTCCAGAGGAAGCAGACGCCGGTAAGGCTGCGCGTCGTGCTCTGATGAAATATCCTCCCAGGAGGACGTGATGTGCCAGCGCGCCGTGCCGCTCCCCTGCTTTTTCAGACGCCGTGCAGCATCTCTGCCCTCGCCAAAAACCTCCACGCGTGCAAAGCACCCTGCATTTGCCGGCGGCTGCAATGTATACGTTCCATGCAGCCGACGCCCGTCGGTTTTCATGTGCTGATGTCCTGTAAGGAGCAGGTCAAAGTCCAGCTCGCGGGCAATTTTGCAGGCAACGTTTTCCCCGCCGGCGGTGAGGAGCCGTCCCGTTTCCAGATCCTCCTCATAGCCGCCATGGTAAATACAGATAACAAAATCACACTGCTCCCTCAGCACAGCGCACGCTTCCTTTGCCGCTTCAAAGGCATCGGTGACGCGCAGCTCTGAGAGATTCTGCGGCTGCTCCCACACATTTACATAATCTGTGACAACTCCGGTGATGCCGACGCGCAGCCCGTTTTCAAGCACATGCACCGCTGTTTTTTCGATGCCAGGCTCACCGCGCAGATCCTCCACATTCGCACAGAGGCACCGCGCCGGATGCGTACCTGCCGCGTCCCCGTCCGCACCTTTGCCCGGAACATGCACCTTTCGATCCTCGTCCGCATTTTTGCCGCCTGCCGCATCCTGTCCCCGCATCGCGCTCACATAATCCTTCAGGGTTTCATATCCGAAATTAAAGTCGTGATTTCCCAGGGTGAAGTAATCGCAGCCGATCGCCTTAAATGCCTCCGCCACCGGATGAAACGGATAATCCTCCCGGTGGGCGATGTAATACTGTGAAAGCGGCGTCCCCTGCAGAGAGTCGCCGCCGTCGAGCACCAGCATATTTTTCCCCTTTTTTACCTGGCACGCCATGTTCAGAAGCCCGGATGCTTCCGGGCGGTTCGACGGATAATCCACCGGAAAGACATGCCCGTGGATATCCGAGGTGAATATTATTTCCAGAACCTTTTCCATGTTACTAACCCCTCGCAAGTTTTACGCGGATTTTCGTGGAAATCCACTCTACGATCAAAACCAGCACGATCAGACCTGCAAGAATCGCTCCCGCCTCATTCCAGCGGTAGCTGTTCATCGCAAAGATCAGAGGCGCGCCGATTCCTCCTGCGCCGACCAGACCAAGCACCGTAGCATCGCGCAGGTTAATGTCGAAGCGGTAGATCGCCGTCGACGCAAAATTCGGCATAAGCTGCGGTAAAATTCCATAACGTATCTTCTGCCAGGTCGTGCAGCCCGCCGCGTCCAGCGATTCCAGAATGCGCGTGTCCAGATCCTCGATCGCCTCGATATACATTTTGCTCACCATGCCGACCGAACAGAGGGACATTGTGAGAAGCCCGGCAAACGCGCCCGGTCCCGTCACACGGATAAACATCAGGCCGTACACAAACGCCGGAATCGTGCGCACCGCCATGATGATGATTCTTCCGATAAACGCTACCGGTTTCGGCGTCAGGTTGGAGGCTGACAAAAATGCCAGTGGAATCGAAATAATCGCGCCGACCACCGTGCCGAGAAAAGCAATACAGATCGTCTCCAGCAGAAGATACGGCACTCCCTGCGTTGTCAGATTAAACAAAAGCTTTGTGTCCGGATGGAAGATTCCCGAAAGAATATTCAGCGCAATCTTCCCGCCGTTCTGCGTGGTTCCGCTCGTCTCGACCCCGGTTGCGCTCCAGATTACCAGCGCTGCGACCACCACGGCAACCGCCAGCTCAAACATCCAGCTTTTCGGACGGCTCTCATAAGCTTTTTCAATGCGTTCGTTCATGCTGCCCTCCTTACACCAGACGTTTGCGCGCTGCGCGGCTGAGTGATTCGATCAGAAATACCGTCACAAACAGCGCGATCAAAATCGTACCGACGCTCGCATACTCGCGCCAGCCAATCTTTTCATTTAAAATAAGTCCCAGACCGCCCGCGCCCACATAGCCGAGAATGGAAGCATAGCGCACATTCCCCTCAAAGCAAAACAGGCAGTTTGACAGATACGACGGCAGCACCTGCGGCACGATCGCGCTGACAAAAGCCCGCACCTTCGTCGCGCCCATCGCTTCCATCGCCTCAAAAGCGCCCATGTCCACCGTCTCAATTTCTTCATATAAAATCTTACCGATATACGCAAAGGTAAATACTGCGATCGCCGTCGTTCCGGCAAGCGTGCCGAGACCGAAAATATAGGTGGCGATCAGCGCCGTCACCAGCGTCGGCAGCGTGCGCACAATGCTTAAAAACAGGCGCACCAGTGTGACCACCGGCTTTGCATGGATAATATTGGTGGACGCCAGCATGGAAAACGGGATTACCAGTATGGAGCCGAGCACCGAACCGAGCAGGGACATTTTGATGGTGTCGAGCAGCGGTTTGATGACCTGGGGGAGATAACTGGTATCAGGCGGACAGAACATCTGCTTTAAAATAACGAAAAACTGATTTCCTCTTGCAGCCAGCACCGTCATATCAAAGCCGGTGATCTCCACGGAAAGCGCCGTCATTGCCAGCAGAACCAGCACAACAAGCGGCATCCGCGAACGCTTCTGCTGCACCGTTTTCCCATTCGGGAGACAGACGGTTTTCGGCGGAAACACTTTGTCGTAGAGGCTCATGCGCGCTCCTCCTTCCCGCCCTGGTAAATAGAATCCAGAATTTCCTGGTTTACGTTCCGGGCAGGGCCGTCGTATACGATCTCGCCTGCACGGATGCCCACCACCCTGGTCGCATACTGCAGCGCCAGGTCGACATGATGGATGTTAAGCAGCACCGTAATTTTCATATCGCGGTTGATGCGCAGAAAATCATCCATTACCTGCTTCGCCGTCACCGGGTCAAGCGACGCCACCGGCTCATCGGCGAGGATAATCTGCGGATTCTGCGCCAGTGTACGCGCCAGGGCAACCCGCTGCTGCTGACCGCCGGAGAGCTGGTCGGCGCGGACAAACGCTTTATCGAGAATGCCCACCTTGTCCAGCGCCTCAAGCGCCGCTATTTTTTCTTCCTTCGTAAAAATCCCAAATGTTGCACGCCACCAGGGCAGATCCGGTACAAACGCCGTCAGCACATTTTTGATGACGGTCGTGCGCGTGATCAGATTGAAGGACTGGAAAATCATCCCGATCTTTCTTCGAAACCGGCGCAGCTCCTTTCCCTGCAGGGACATCACGTCTGTGCCGTCCACTGTCAGCTCGCCGCCCGTAATGTCATGCATCCGGTTGATCGTGCGGATCAGCGTGGACTTTCCGGCACCGGAAAGTCCAATGATCGCAACAAATTCGCCCTGGTCGATGGTAAGATTTACATTTTTTAACGCTTCAAATCCGTTTGGGTATCTTTTACTTACGTTTTTAAACTCTATCATCGCCGCGGCTCCATATTATGACGCGCTGTTCAGCTCACGGATCATCTGCTGTGCCTCACGCTCGGAATCGTAATCAGAATCCTGCGCCGGCTGATAACCCTGGTGGCTGTAAATCGCAATGACCTCTTTTCCTTCGTCTGTGTTGCCGATGTTGATGAATGCCTCGGACAGCGCAGCCTTCAGATCCTCGTCCATCGTCTTGCTCACGCTGATGGTATCGTTGTAGATTGCCGGAGTTACGCCGATAACTGCCGTATCCTCCCAGATGCTGTTTTCCATTGCATACTCGCTGTTCCATTTGTCCACATAGTCGCGGCGCGCATCTGCGTAGGTACAGAGAACGTCCACCTGCCCGGATGCAAGGCGTGCGAAAGCGCTGCCGTAAGAATCCGCCTGTACCGCGTGCGGAAGCTCAGTGATGTTCTTGTCGTAGTTCTGCAGCAGCCACAGGGACGGATAAATATATCCTGCGGAGGAAGAGGAACCCATAACGCTCCAGTTTGCGCTGCTGATGTCATCCCATGTCAGCTCCTCGCCCGCATTCACTTTTGCCGCCAGCTCTTTTCCTTTTTCAGACGGCCCGGCGATCATCAGCGCGCGGTAGCTCGTCACCTGCTTGTCGCTCGCCTCGGTCGGCGCCTGGTCATTCCAGTCCTTCGCACTGTCGGAATCGATGGAAAGTCCGTCGCGCGTTGCTGTCAGAAGCACATCACAGCCGTCATCGTAAAGTACATAGGTTCCGCCCGGAATCAGACCGACATCCGCCGTTCCCGCGGAGAGCGCCTCGCCGACCGCCTCATAGCTCGTGCCGACAGTAATATCTACCTCACCGATCTCGTAGCCAAGCTTTGCCATCTCTTCGGTCAGCAGCCCTTTCAGCGGCTCCACCGCCGTGATGATCTCCTCCGGCTCTCTGGACGGCACAAACGCGATCGTGAGCTTGTCCACCTGCTTTGTTTCTCCCTCAGCGCCGCACACCATTGCACTTACGCCCAAAAGAAGGCTCGTGCATACTGCTCCCGTCAATACCATAGAAACTGCTTTTTTCATGTTCTTTCCTCCTGTAATCTGTAGTGATTTTATAGGTGTCCGGGCAATTTTTCTGCCCCCATGATGCACGGATGCTCTCAGTCGGCTCCGGCATCATGTATATTGAAGGGGTATATCCCCTTACAACCGCTATGCCGTATCGCCGATGCGAAGATGCGTCGGCACCATCACTGTCACTGCCTGCGTGCGCTTCTGCTCTATCCTGCCGAGCAGCATTTCCAACGCGTTTTCCCACACATAATCCGGAAACATTTCAATGCAGGTTCCGGTCTGCCACTTACTCTCCAATGTCTGAATATCCTGATATATGATAACAGCAACGTCCTTTGGAATGCGCAGCCCCAGCTCTGTGAACGCCTCCAGCGCGCCCTCCGCCATCTCATCGCTTCCAAGCAGGATCGCTTCCGCCAGCGCGCCGTCCTTCGCCGCCTGCATTGCCAGCTCGTAGCCGCTCTCCCGGCTGATTTCTCCGACATGGAACAGCCTTTCGTCATACATTCCTCTGCTTTTCAGGATTTTTTTCAGCCCCTCCAGACGGTGGACGCCGATTTTTACATCTCTGCTCTCGTAAAGACCGCCGATATAACCGATGCTTGCGTACCGTTTGTAATCCACAAGGTACTCCACCATCATTTCCTGCCCGCGCGCAAAATCAATCTGCACCTGATCGTTCTCATAGGTGCGCTGGTTGGAATTCACCAGCACGACCGCCTGCGTGAGCGAGAGCAGAAACGAAATTTCTTCTTCTTTAAGCAGTCCGAAGGCAATAATTCCATCGACCTCCTGCGGCTGCCCGAAGGTGAGCCGCACAAACGTTACCTCATATTCGTTTGTCATAAGCTGGAGCATACACGCCAGCGATGACAGACGCACATTCGGGCGGTCCGGACGGACGATCTGCCAGTCCGCCACGCCGATCACAAGCTGTTTTTTGACGTTTGCCTCCCTGCGCTGACGCGGCGGCACATAGTTCAGTTTATTGGCGGCGCGGAAAATCTTCATCCGTACCTCCTGCGTCACCGAAAGACTTTCGTCGCGGTTCAGTACACGCGATACCGTCGTCAGCGACACTCCGGCAAGCTCCGCCACTTCCTTAATCGTTGCCATAGAATTTCCCTCCTTTTCAACAGTTTCTTCCTTAATCTGATTATAGCAAGATTGTCGAAAAACGCAATATATTTTACTAAAATTTTACTAAAAATGTAAAAAAAGAGAACTGCCGAACGCGCTTTATTTCTGCACGTTCAACAGTCCCATTCCCGCCGCCAGGAATCCGATCAGCACTCCGGTTGCTGCCAGTGACACTGGCTCTACCGGAAGAACCGGAACGCATCCGACCAGCGCGCCTGCCACGCCGCCTGCCGTCATACTGGCGAAAGCTGTCAGCCGTCCCGCTTCCGTCGGGGACATATTGTATCTTTTGTGAAATATCTCATATAATTTTCTCGTCATACGTATTCCTCCTCCCGGAGTTTTTTCCTGCGCCGTTACTGTTCATCCCGTGTTACTTGTTCACTCCGTTCACAGCAGCCCTGCGCCCTCTGTCAGAATGCTTTAATCTGTTTCTTTTATGTAACATTATTCTAGCAGGTCTTATGTAAAATCCACTATCCGCAGAAGGTAAAATACATGTAAAAACTGTCCGGTACCGTTCCCTGCAAAGCCAAGACTGCTTGTGCCGTCTCTTCTATTCTGTCACATCCGGGTGTCCGCCTGTCAGATAAAACAGCACCCACTCCGCAATGTTGGTTGCATGATCGCCGATGCGCTCCAGATATTTCACGATCATCAGCACGTCCGTCGCCTGTTCACCGTTCTGGATATTTTCGTTGATCTGCCGGATGACGTCTTTCTTCACCTGCCGGAAATATTCATCCACAACGTCGTCCTGCCGGATGACCGCAGAAGCCTTCTGCATATCCTTTTCAAGATACGCCTCCACGCTGTTTTTTACCATACTCATCGTCTCGTCCGCCATTTTCTGGATCCGGCTCAGATCACTCGGATAGCCGGTCTTTGCCAGCATCAGCGTGATCTCGGAAATATCCGCGGCATGGTCGCCGATGCGCTCCATATCGGTAATCATCTTCAGCGCTGCTGAAACCATGCGCAGATCAGTCGCCACCGGCTGCTGCGAAAGCAACAGATTCAGACAAAGCCCCTCGATCTCCCGCTCCATGTGATCAATCTGATTGTCGTAGTTAATGGTATTCTTTGCCTCTTCGATATCCTTATGCATCAGCGCATCCAGCGCGTCGCCGATCGCCGTCTCGATCAGTCTGCCCATTTCCGCAATATATTCTCTTAGTTTCTTTAGCTGTTCCTCATAGTGATCTCTCATAATCAGCTGAACCTCCGCATCATTTTGTTTGCTGTGACGTTATTCTAGCAGGCGGTTTGTAAAATGCACTATCAAAAGAACGTAAAATGCAGGTAAAAAATAAGACGGGCAATCATTTCTGATCCCCGTCTCTCTGCTTTATCTCTGAATCATATCACATAAAATCCGCACGCACTCCTCTGTCGGAAGCATCCCGGTGTTTAATTCCAGATCGTAATTTTTCCGATCCTTCCAGTCGCTCCCCGTGAAGAATTTAAAGTAATTTTTGCGGCTCCGATCCTTTTTGTCCATCAGCTTTCTCGCTTCCTCCTCTGAGATCTGCTCAACCTGCATCGTCCGCCTGATTTTTTTCTGCGTATTGGAGGAGTAAATGAACACCCGGATCACGTTCTCATGATACTTAAAAATCTCTGTTGCGCAGCGCCCGATAAACACCGCCGGTCCCTCTGCTCCCAGGCGGCGGATGGTTTCCTTCACGCCGCTCTGGATTTTATAGATTTCCGACATGTCCTCGCCCTGCAGACAGTTTGCCGCCAGCACGAGATTGTACATCATGCTGCCACAGTTTTTTTCGTCATATTCCTGCAGCTTTCCGATGGAAATGTCGAAGCGCTCCGCCGCCTCGATCAGCAGATTCGTGTCATAGTATGGTATCCCGGCGGCTTCCGCTACCTTCATGCCGATCTCTCTGCCGCCGCTTCCAAATTCTCTTTCAATCGCCAGTATCTTCATAAAATTACCATCCTCTCCTGTATAAAAAGGCTATGACGCCTTATCAAACTGACTGTTATACAGCTCCGCATAGAATCCGCCCTTTCTCAGAAGCGTTTCATGGTCACCCTGCTCGATAATGTCGCCGTCCTTCATGACCAGGATCAGGTCAGCGTTCTTAATCGTAGAGAGTCTGTGCGCGATCACAAAGCTTGTGCGGTTCTCCGTCAGCTTATCCATCGCCCGCTGCGTGATCAGCTCTGTTCGGGTATCGACTGACGAGGTCGCCTCATCCAGGATCAGCATCGGGCTATCCTGGATCATCGCCCTGGCGATGGTCAGAAGCTGCTTCTGTCCGGCAGAAATCATGACATTCTCATCCAGAACGGTATCAAAGCCCTTCGGCAGCGTTTCGATAAAATGATAGATGCCGCAGGCTCTGCACGCCTCCGCAAGCTTCTCGTCGCTCACGCCTTCTTTATTGTAAACAAGATTTTCCCGCACGGTTCCCTTAAAGATCCAGGTGTCCTGCAGAACCATTCCAAACAGATTATGCAGCGATTCCCGCTTCATGTCAAATGTGGAAATACCGTCGATGGAAATATCGCCGCCGTTAATCTCATAAAACCGCATCAGCAGGTTGACCATCGTGGTCTTTCCGGCTCCGGTCGGTCCGACGATCGCCACCTTCTGCCCCGGCTTCACCTTTGCGGAGAAATCCTTGATGATAATCTTATCCGGATTGTTCGGGTAGCTGAAGCGTACATGCTCAAACTCCACACTGCCGTGCACCTGCTCCGGCGCGATTTCTATGCCGCGGTCCTCCGGAAGCTCTTCCTCCTGCAGGAAGTCAAAGACACGGTCTCCCGCCGCCGCTGCCGTCTGCATCTGCGTCATGCCCTGGGCAAGCTGTCCAAGCGGCGAGGTAAACAGGCGCACATACATGATAAATGCAGTAATTACGCCAAAGGTAATCTGGTCGTCCATTACCAGAATCGCGCCAAGCACGCAGACCACCACGTAACTGAGGTTGCCGATGACATTCATCAGCGGCTGCATGATGCCGGAAAGGAACTGGCTCATGCAGTTTGCATTATACACTGCCTTGTTCATTTCATCAAAGCGCTCCTTTACCTTGCGGTTCGCCCGTGAAATGCGGACAACGTCATGTCCGGAATAAATCTCCTCCACATATCCGTTTAAGGCACCGAGGCTTTCCTGTCTTGCAATAAAGTATTTCTGTGACCTGCTCATGATCAGCGCCATCAGCACGAAACCGAGCAATGTCACACAAACCGCAGCCAGCGCCATCCGCCATTCTGTTGCAAACATCATCACCAGACAGCCCACAAACTGCGCCGCAGCGCTCACCATCGTGGGCAGGCTGTTTGAGAGTGCCTGCTGCAGACTGCTCACATCATTTGTGACACGGCTTAAAATATCGCCGTGAGAATAATTTCCGAAGCACTTCATGGGCACGTTGTTGATCTTATAAGAAAGGTCCCCGCGCATTTTCTTTGCCAGGTTAAGCGTGACCGTTGCCATGATATAATGCTCCAGGTAGGTACACACCGCACTTACACCATAGATTCCCAGAAGCATCACGGCAATCTCTCCGATTGCGCCCAGGTCTATTTCTCCCATCAGACCATCTGAGATCAGGTCTGTAATTCTGCTCAACTGATTTGGTCCGATAATCGTCAGAATCGCTCCGACAATCGCAAGCAGCAGCGCGATTATGATCGGCCATTTTATTTTTTCAGAATAGGCAAGCAGCTCCTTTAAAACGCCCGCAATTCCTCTTTTACTTTTTTCCGGCACAGTCTGTCTGGCCATTGGATTTCTGCTCATTCAGACACCTCCTTACGCTCCGAGCTCTTCCTTCGAGAGCTGGGACATTGCAATTTCCTGGTACACCTTGCAGTTCTTCATCAGTTCCTCATGGGTTCCGATGCCTGCCGCCTTCCCGTCCTCCAGTACGACAATCTTATCCGCATTACGGATGGTTCCGATACGCTGCGCAACAATCATGCAGGTGGTTCCCTTCAGCTTACTGTTCAGAGCCTTCCTGAGCTTTGCATCAGTCCGGTAATCCAGCGCAGAGAAGGAATCATCAAATATCAGGATCTCCGGCTTTCGCGCCAGCGCTCTGGCAATAGAAAGCCTCTGCTTCTGTCCGCCGGATACATTTGTTCCGCCCTGGACAATGGGGCTTTCCGTGCCTTTTGGAAGCTTATCGACAAACTCCGTCGCCTGCGCGATATCCAGCGACTCCCGCACATTTTCATCCGTCTGCGGCGCGCCGCTCTCGCCAAACAACACATTGTTTTTGATATCTCCGGCAAAAAGTACCGCCTTCTGCGTCACATAACCGATGCGGTCATACAGCGCGTCAAAGGAATAGGACCGCACATCCTCGCCGTCTATCAGCACCTGCCCTTCCGTGGCGTCATAGAATCTCGCCGCCAGACTGACCAGTGTGGTCTTGCCGCTTCCGGTCGCTCCGATAAAGGCAATGGTCTCGCCCTTATTTACCTTAAAGCTAATATTTTCCAGTGCATTTTTTCCGGCAGACGGATACTGGAACGATACATTCCGGAACTCCACCGTTCCCGTTTCTTTTGCTTCGGTCCGGTCGCCCTCGCAAAGCTCTATTTCCGTGTCAAGCACCTCATTAATACGCCCTGCGGAAACCTGTGCGGACGGCAGCAGCATAATGATCATGACCATCATCATGATGGACATAATCACATAAGTCGCGTATGTCCCGAATACTACGATATCGCCGAACTGCGCGATTCTTCCTGTCATATCCGTCAGCGGGACGTCGTTGATAATCGCCGCGCCTACCCAGTAGATGATCAGAGAAAGTGCACTCATTGCAAAGGATACCACCGGCAGCAGAAACGCCAGCGCTCTCTGGTTGAAAAGCTGTGTTCTGGTAAGCGCGTCATTCGCCTTTTCAAACTTCTCCGCCTGATAATCCTCGGCGTTGTAGGCGTGTACCACGCTGATACCGTTTAAGTTTTCCCGCGATACCAGGTTGATGTCATCGAGCATCCTCTGCACCCGTCTCACACGCGGCAGAATAATCACAATAATAAGTACCATGACGAGCAGCAGCGCCACCACGAAACCGGCTGTGATCGCCGAAAGCGTCCAGCTCTTGTTTACAATCTTCAGAACAGCCCACACCGCCATAACCGGCGATTTTACCATAATCTGCAGTCCCATCGCCACGAACATCTGTATCTGTGTGATGTCGTTTGTGGTACGGTTAATCAGACTGGGCACAGAAAATGTGTGCATTTCCTTCTGCCCGAAATCCGCCACTTTTTTAAATACAAGCTCGCGGATGGTATAGCTGAAGCCGCCGGCGATCCGGGCGACCAGATACCCGCACAGGATACTCAGCGCCGCACTCGCGAGCGTACAGGCAAGCATTTCCGCGCCCGTGCGGTAAACCTCACTCATGCTGCTGCCCGGCGTTTCGATCAGCACCGTCAGATTACTCATATAATCCGGCAGGCGCAGTTCAAAATAAATCTGTCCAATAATCAGCAGAGCGCAGATTCCTGCCATTTTCCACTCCCTGCTGTGCATCTTTTTAAAAAGTTTCAGCATGCTTTATCCTCCCTTTTTATTTTATAGCATTCCAGACAGGCTTTCTGCGCGAAAGCCTGCCCAGGAACCGTAACAGTTCAGCCAGGCTGCCCTGTTATCTGCAAAAATCTGTTCAAAATCCGTTTTACTCGCTGCGGAGAGCCACCACCGGATCCTTCTTCGCCGCGCTTCTGGACGGGATGATACCGGAAATCAGTGTCAGCAGAACGCTGATGCCGATCAGTATCAGAGCCGCCTGCCACGGCAGATACGCGTTCAGGTTATTGATGCCTGTCAAATGATGCAGAAGCTCATTTATCGGGATACACAGCAAGTCGGTTATAATCACGCCCAGTGTGCCGGACGCAAAGCCGATAATAACAGTTTCCGCATTAAACATATGAGACACATTCTTCTTCGAAGCGCCAATCGCGCGCAGGATACCGATTTCCTTCGTTCTTTCCTGTACAGAAATCAGCGTGATCACACCAATCATAATCGAAGAAACAATCAGTGATATTGCCACAAATGCAATCAGTACATAGGTAATCGCGTTGATAATCGCCGTCACGGAGGACATCATCAGACCAACGTAATCCGTGTACGTAATCTGCTCCAGCTCGTCGGCGCCTTCGTTGTAAGCGTCAATCGCCTCCTCGATCACGTCTTTGTTTTCAAAGGTCGACGCATAGAGGTTGATGGACGACGGGCTGTCAATATCGACGACACCCAGCTCGCGCAGGTTGTTCTCATAAGAAGAATCGGAAAATTCCAGTATCTCGTCGTGATATACGGCAAGCTGCTCCGTGGAATACTCCGGCATAGCCGCCTCCAGCGCTGCCGCAAGCTGCGCCGTGTCCATACTGCCAAGCTCTTCGGACACCTGCTGCGCGTACTGTGCCTTTACCTGTTCCTCCACCATCTGCGTGTAGAGGTCGTTAAGATCCTCGTCAGACATCTCCGCGAGATAGTCCGCCACCTCGCTTTCCGCCATGCCCATCTGCTGGACAAGCGCCTGCGTCATATCACTTTCTATATCCGCCCGTGTTTTTGAACCGACAGCCTGCCCGACCATGTCATTCAGCTCTTCCTCAGACGGGATGCTCATCATTTCCACATACGCGCCGGCTTTTTCTTCCTCGCCGAGCTGCGCGATATAATCCTCAAATTCCTGCGCCTTCTCCTCATCTGTAAGGTTTCCGGTGTTCTCGCTGAACGGAAGCCCGGTGAAGATGTCGGTGGACGGGTCTGCAAGCTGCGCATTGACCGCCTCAGAACCTTTGGAATTTTCAATCACATATTCTGTCAGTGCGCTGGTATAACCAATGGTTCCGCTCAGCATACTGGAAACAGAATCCTCATTCGGGCGGATAATACCGGATACCTTCAGCGGCACGCCGTTGTCGTAGAGATACTTCATGCCTGCCTGGCTGTCCCGCAGGTCGGTGTAAAGCCCGGTCTGCTCGTCGTAGGTGTAGCAGTCGGATGCAAAAATGGTGCGGAATTCCATATTACAGATATCCTCGTAGGTCCATTTTTCCTCCGGTTCCGCTATCCCGGTCTGGTCAATTGCCGCCTGCGCCAGCTCGTCAATTTCATCCTTCGACTTCAGCCCCAGCGCATAAAGCGTCATATCGTCAATCTCATTATTTTCATCCACCACCAGGACGACCTCGTTGTACGCCGACGGCCAGGAGCCGTAAATCACGTCGTACTGCTTTTCCAGCAGCGGGCTTATCAGCTCGCCGTCGTTGCCCGGCAGCATTTCCTGCCACAAAACAGCGGAGGTACCGGACATACCTGACATGCCGGACATAGATTCCATCATATCAGACATTCCGTAGGAATCGCCAAGGCTCGTCATAGACGACATATCCAGCCCGAAGTATTCCAGCATCAGTTCCTGCAGAAGCTCCTGCGTATCCGACTGGATAATCGTGCCGTCCACGCTCTCAGTGTAAATCTGCATATCCATATCATATGTGTACTGTACGCCGCTCAAAGCCTCCGCCAGGCTGGTTTCGCCATCCCCGCTGCCGTCGTCTCCCTTCGCGCGTTCCGTCTCGATGTACTCTTTGAAAGCCTTCAGATCGTTTTCATCTGTCTCCATCGTGTTTAGGGAATTTATCATTTTGTAGAGCATACCCTTCTCATAGACAGCGTCGTTTTCGTGCTCGCCTCCGGAAGTTGCGCTTCCTATAAAGGTTTCCAGCAGGCTGCCGGTATCCAGATGCTGCGCCTCGATCGTCAGCGGGTAGGAGGAAAGCGTATCTTCCTGCAAAGCATCGATGTACGTCGTCATGCCCTGCGATACAGCATAAATCAGGGCAATTCCGATGATACCGATGCTGCCCGCAAAAGAGGTCAGCATGGTACGCCCCTTTTTCGTGAAAAGATTTTTCAGTGAAAGCCCGAACGCAGTCCTCATCGACATGGACGGCTTTTTGTGCTTTTTCAGTTTTCCGGCTTCCGTTTTTTCCGCCTGCTTTTTCATCTCCGCGGCAACCTCTTCCTTCGTCAGCGGCGCGGAATCGTCGGTAATATTTCCGTCCAGCATACGGATGATTCTGGTGGAATAGCGCTCGGCAAGCTCGGGATTATGTGTGACCATGATGACCAGGCGGTCGGACGCTACCTTTTTCAGAATCTCCATGACCTGCACGCTCGTTTCCGTATCCAGCGCACCGGTCGGCTCATCCGCCAGAATGATGTCGGGATTGTTTACCAGCGCACGGGCGATTGCCACACGCTGCATCTGACCGCCGGACATCTCGGAGGGCTTTTTGCGGAGCTGGTTTCCCAGTCCGACCTCCTCCAGCGCCTTTTTCGCACGCTCCCTGCGCTCGGATTTCGACACGCCGGAAAGCGTCAGCGCCAGCTCCACGTTCTGCAGCACCGTCTGGTGCGGAATCAGATTGTAGCTCTGGAATACAAAGCCGATGGAATGGTTCCGGTAGGTATCCCAGTCGCGGTCCTTATAGCTCTTTGTAGACCTCCCGTTAATGATGAGGTCGCCGTCTGTGTACTTATCCAGTCCGCCGATGATATTCAGCATCGTGGTTTTGCCGCATCCGGAGGGACCCAGAATTGAGACAAATTCGTTTTCCCGGAACTGCAGGCTGATTCCCTTCAGCGCATGGACCGTTTCGTTGCCCGCCGGATAATCTTTCTTTATGTTTTTAAGCTCCAGCATATATGCTTCTCCTTTCCCTGTGGATAATTTACTTATTAAAATGTGTGGTCAAATCCCATCCGCGAATCAGATTTTAAATAGATTTGCGGAGATTGCTGTAAACCATTTGAACAATATCTGTTTTAATCCACTTTTCTAAACTGAAACGAAACTCCGGTTGCGATTCTGCCGTAAAAGGTCTAAAATAAATATAAAAAAAACGGAAATTATTTAGGAGGATATCCATGTTTCATATTCTTGTGGTTGATGATGATAAGCACACCCGGATGCTGCTGCGGGCGATTCTGGAAGAAGCGGGATACACGGTAACGACCGCAAATAACGGCGAAGAGGCGCTCGACGTGCTGGACAGAGAACATATTGATCTTGTTGTGCTGGATATTATGATGCCTAAGATGGACGGCTACGAATTTACAAAGACTATCCGGGAGACGAACGATGCGCTCCCCATCCTTATGGTAACGGCAAAGCAGGATGCTGCAGATGAAAAGCAGGGCTTTCTTGTGGGAACCGACGACTATATCACCAAACCCATCGACGAGGAAAAAATGCTGCTGCGCATCAAAGCGCTGCTGCGCCGGGCACAGATCGTCAGCGAGCAGAAAATTGTGATCGGCGACGTGACGCTGGATTACAATTCTTTTACGGTGTCCAGAAAAGGCGAAACGCAGGTGCTTCCCCAGAAGGAATTTCTGCTGCTGTACAAGCTGCTCTCCTATCCGGGACAGATTTTCACGCGCATTCAGCTCATGGACGAAATATGGGGATCGGACAGTGAGACGGGCTGGGAGACGGTGACCGTCCATGTCGGCAGGCTCCGCCGGCGTTTTGAGGGATGGGAAGAATTTGAAATAAAGTCCGTGCGCGGTCTTGGATATAAGGCGGTGAAAAAGGTATGAAAAAAGAAGAGCGCAGAAGGCGCCTTGCTCTCACTGTACTGGTCTCCCTGTTTGTATTTATCATTATAGCCGTCGCCGGATTCCTTGCCGGTCTGCTCGTGTACGTCATGATTCGGCTCGGCATCATCAAAACCGTCGGCGGACGCCCGGAAGCCGGCACTATGTTCCTGCTGCTTCCGATAACCAGCACCCTTATTGGCGTCCTGTTTACCCTGCTGACCGGAAGGATTTCCCTGCGTCCGTTTTATCAGCTCATCAATCAGCTCAACCGGCTGGCAAGCGGAGATTTCCACACCCGGATTCATTTTTCACGCCCCATATCCAGGCATTTTGTTTTCCGGGAGATTGAAAAGAGCTTTAATTCGGCGGCGGAGGAGTTGGAGCACACCGAAATGCTGCGCGGCGATTTTATCAACAATTTTTCGCATGAATTTAAGACGCCGATCGTCTCCATCGCCGGTTTTGCAAAGCTTCTGAGGCGCGGAAATCTTTCGGAGGCGCAAAAAGAGGAGTATCTCGCCGTCATCGAGGAGGAGGCGCTGCGCCTTTCCGAAATGGCGACCAATATGTTAAATCTGACAAAAGTGGAAAACCAGACGATCCTTACAAATGTTACATCTTATAATTTATCGGAGCAGATACGCTCGACCGTTCTTCTGCTCGCAGAAAAATGGACGGCAAAGGATCTTGAACCGGACCTCGATTTCCAGGAATATACGATAGAAGCGAACGAAGAGCTTTTAAAACAAATATGGGTAAATCTCATTGATAATGCCGTGAAGTTTTCAGAGCCGGGCAATCTGATTTCCTTTCACATCACAGAAAAAGCAGATGACCTTTTTGTCTCGGTCTCCAACCGCGGCACAGAAATCCCGGAGGAAAGCCTCAACCGGATCTTCAACAAATTTTATCAGGCGGACGAATCGCACTCCTCGGAGGGGAACGGTATCGGTCTTGCGATTGTGAAAAAAGTGGTGGAGCTGCACAGCGGGGAAATTTCAGTCAGAAGTGAGAACGGAAGAACCACCTTCACGGTCCGTCTGCCGAAGCAGCAGAGCGAACCGTGAGGGGATTTTCAAAAATCTCTTTTTGTCTCAGCGCCTGTCACAGACAGCCCAAAGTGATGAAATTGCATAAAGCGGTATATTGATTAATTTCTCTTGTTCCCGATAGTCAGACATGGACGTCCTGACCCCATAAGGAAGTTTGCTTGCAGACACAAAATTCTTCAGGCTCTTAGCGTTCAGGTTTTCCTCTGCCTTCACTTCCAGCGGAATAACAAAAAGTCCACCCAGAAAATGTATTCATATAACATAATCTCAGCCGACTTTCTGCATATTCCTTTTTGCATTGATTTTCCAGCGTCAATATAATACAATATGTTTCAAAAAGGAACGGAACCATTTTTTAATATATCAAATATAGGTAATTGCGAAACTCGCAATGCTCGTTCACAATCTTGAATCCAAACAAGGAAGAATTCGTATAGAGTACGAATCCTAAGATGAGAAGTGGATAACTACCGTTTTTAGGCGCACTTTAATAAGCTACAGGCTTTATAAAGTTAATAAGACCTAAGCGATGAGTGGTTTCAGACTTCGTATGTATTCATGATGTTTGATTTTGTCTGCAAGAACAACTGTAATGAGTTGGGTGATTCCAGCAAGAATTAAGTCTGCATGCAATGTTTTCTCATTCTGAGTACGACGTCCTGCAAGACAGAGATTCTCTTTTATGTGATTGATATCTCTTTCTACTGCGGTTCTGATTTTGTAAGTGTTATCCCATTCTTCGGTTCCACGAATGGTTCCGGGATAGGCACGAAGATCTTTTTCAGGATAAACATAGATCATACGTCCACACTCAGAAGTAGTACAGGGATTATCGCAGATACAATGTCTATGATATTTTCCGGTTGATGCATCCTTAACATACTTTATCTTAGGACAGATAAACTTATATCTTTTTAAACCATTTTTTCTTGTAGATGTGCCTTCGTGTTTCATTGGAAGTGAATCATCATTAGGGCAGCAAGGGATGCCGTTTTCATTCACTTTACAATCAGGATTTTTTAATCCGGATCTGGAATTCAGAGGAATGTATGCTTTTTTAAAGTGTTTATTTTCGCCAAAGGTATTGCCTGTCAGCAGTTCTCCATAAAGCTGGCAGGAGTCAAATGCTGCATCACCAAGAAATGTTTTGGGATTCATAAGCGGATGCTTCGCAAAGAAATCTTTTAGTGTAGGAATGAGTAATTTAGCATCATGAACACACTTATCTTCATCAGGAGAATCAGATTTCTTTTCCACAACGATTTCAGGATGTGAGGTCATAAAGTCTTTGTTGTAAAAAGATATATGCCGGATAATGCCAAGACCATTGGTAATAATGCCAAACTTGAAGACATAGCAAAAATGACCATTAATGTATAACTGTTTAATTTCTGGATTTGCGGATGCGTGTGTTGGCATAGAACCATAAGCTGCTTTATAAGGATCATAACTCTTGTCGAAGCTGTTAGCTTTGGCATAAGCTTTGAGTTGCCTGATAATACGATTTGCGTATTTCGGATTATTTTCAGTAACGAAAGCCTCAATGCCAGAAGAATCAAAGATGGTCATATCAGCTTTTGAAGAATCAATAGCATGACAGATTGGTTCGGTTAATTCAACAAGGTTATCAAAAACAAGCTGAAGGTCATCCATAAAGTCCTGTTTGAAGCGGGTGATTTTAGAAGCATCTGGAACTTTAGTGAAACCACAAAATTCACGCAGTGGTTTTGAATAAGCAAGAAAAGTTAAAAGAAGCTGGTCTGTGGGAATAGAAAAAATACGCTGAATAATCAACGCCCATAGCAAAGCGCTTAAAGGGTATTTACGGGTTCTGCCCGTTGATGCATAGAAATGATTTCGAAAAGAAATCGGAACGATCTCATCAATATCGATGTGGTTTTCTAATAGAGACAGAAACCCAGGTTTGTCATTTTCAAATTTATCTTGGCAATCCGAAAAAAAATCTGCCAAAGAAAGCTGTTTATATGGTATCATAGATGTCAGAATAACTCCTTTCTTGGATGCATGGTTTATAGTTTTTCGTCAACTCTATTATACCATATCCGGTGAGGGGTTATTTGTTTTTTGTGGTTAAAAAATGCCGTATTTATGCGGCATTAGGCGTTTCGCAAACGCCTAATATATCAAATAAATAGTGAGGTAATCAGTATGGATACAAAAATATTAACAACTTCGATGGTTGGAACTATACTTCAGCCGGGCAATGACTCCTCTTCTATGGCGCAGCAGCTCTCCGGCCTGTTTGACGAAGGCTCTATGTCAAAAGCAATAGAAACCTTTGAAGAAGTAAAGTCTCTGATGTCATGCTATCAGTGTGCGATATTAGAGGTCGAAACGAAATTTAAGGTGTTAAACGAGCGTTTTTCGGTGAACCACGAGCGCAACCCTATCGAGACGATTAAGACAAGGATAAAATCCCCGGAAAGCATCCGCGAAAAGCTGATCCGGCGAAATCTTCCCCTCTGTCTTGCCTCACTGGATGAGATACACGATATCGCCGGAATCCGGGTCATCTGCTCCTTTGTGGACGATATCTATATGCTCGCGGACTGCCTTCTCAAACAGGACGACATCCGGCTGATCAAGAAAAAAGACTATATTGCACACCCCAAGGAAAACGGCTACCGCAGTCTCCACCTCATCATTGAAATTCCCATTTTCCTTGAAAACGAAAAACGGCTGATGAAGGTGGAGGTGCAGCTCCGGACGATCGCCATGGAGTTCTGGGCAAACCTGGAGCACAAGCTCCGTTATAAGAAAAATCTCTCCGAGGAGCTGACTGCGCTTACATCCGCAGAGCTTTCGGAATGCGCGCAGATGAGCGCGCAGCTTGATCTGAAAATGCAGAATATCCGGGATATCATAGAAAACAGTTAGTTTTCCGCCAGCAGGATGGGAGAAAGCTGCACCGCGCAGTGAAAATTTTACTCGCCCGCTATACAGCGGGCGCACAGCAGCAGCCTTCCATCCTCCCGCGTGTAATCGCAGGTCATTAAAAACAGAAAGCGTTCCTCCTCCCGGAAGGAGGTCTCACGCCATATAAAAGCCCGTTCCCGGAGCTCCTTTAGCAGCCTGCTCTGCTTTCCGTCGTCCGGCTTATCAAGGTATTCCCGGATTGGAAAGTAATCCGGCGCGTCCTCATAACCGGGAATTACGAGCGCTGCAAAAATCCGGTAATAGCGCACGCCGTATTTTCCCTCCCAGCGCACCAGACTGTGTTTTTTAAAAAAATCTTCCTCACAAAAGGAAGTCAGTTCTCCGAACATGCTACCGTTTCGCATATGATGCCCGTAGATCAGCAGATTTCCATCCGCCATCCCCGTTTCGTCCTCCTGCTGTGTCAGACAGTCGGCAAACAATGTCCCGCAGCTGCTCTCTTCTCCGTAAAAATCATGGTTCAGATAGTATTCATTATCCGCTCCGAGCACCACCGGCAGGTCGATCTGCGTGCCGTACACCTTCAGCCAGCCCAGGTAATCCTCATTCAGACCGGACAGCTCCCGGTAGGCGGCAGAAATCTGCCGCGCCGCGCCATCCGTTTTGCTGCCGGTATAAACAGGATCGTGTTCCCTCCCCGCTCCGGCATCCACATGAATCTCTGACAGCGAAGCGTTCTTTTTCTCTTCCCGATATTCCTGACGGTACAGCTGCGCCGCCCAGACAACTGTCAGCACGAAGCCGCACGCAAGCAGAAGCTTCAGCAAGCGGACAGGGCTATGCTTTCTTTTTCTCATAATACTCACATGCAAGATAGCCGGAGCCGAAAATCAGCGCCGCCAGAAGGAGCACATTTTTATCCATCCCGTAATCTCCGGTCTTCGGAAGCTTTCCGGGAGTTTGCTTTCCGGGAGTTTCCACTTTGTCCTTCTCCGGGTTTTCCACATACAGATAAAAGTCTGTCCACAGCCGTCCGCTGCCATCCACATCCTCCGACTTATTTTCTCCGCCGATCGTGTAGGACCCTTTTTCCGGGATCTCAACGTAAGACGGCACCTCACCGGATGCCAGTACCGGCAAAGCGCAGCAGGAAGCTGCCAGACAAAACGCTGTCGCCGCTAAGCCGCATATTCTGTTTTTCATTTTCTTTTTCATTTTCCCATACCCCCTGTATCCTTTTTCTGCAAGCGCGCCCGGCTCATGCGGATACCCGCTTTCTGCGCGCCGGACGCGCAATAGTCTGTGCGTTTCAGTTTAATACGGTGATCGTGATCTCGCAGCCTGCACTGCCGATCTCCTCCTCCGTCTCCATATCGTATGCGTAGAAGGTAGCCGCCGCCGGATAATCCCCGGCTGGCAGATCCACGCTGAGCGAGTCCTCCTGGATATGATAATTCGGATCGATCAGCCCGGAATCATAGATCTGCTCCCCTGTGTCGCTGCGCACGATACGCACGAGCATAGCGTAGCGGTTGTTCGGCACATTCTCAATCTCGAGATTTCCCTCTGCGCTCCCGTCTTCAAATACGGGATTCGTGTTGATTGCAATATGGAACATCCCCTCCTCGATCACCCGGTCCAGCTCTGCCTGTATCTCCTCCTCGCTCTTGCCCTCAAGCTGCCCCAGCTTCGCCTTAACGGCGTCCTCCAGATGATCATCCGGCTTTCCCGTCAACAGATAATGCTGAACGAGCAGTGCGATAATGATCAGCAGCATGACAATGATCACGATGATCGAAAATTTCTGTTTTTTGTCTTTTCCCTGCATACCCTGTTTCATTCCTTCCGGTTCCTTAATTCTTCACATGAATGGTGATCTCGCAGCCTGCGCTGCCGATCTCTTCCTGCGTCTGTATACTGTAGGCGTAAAATACTACATTCGCCGGATAATCCCCAGCCTCCAGATCCACATCCAGCCTCGCGTTCTGGATATGGTTATTCGGCTCAATATATTTTGTGGAGTAGATTAACTCCCCCGTATCCTGCCGCGTGATCTCCACCCGCATCAGATACAGGTTTGCAGGCACATTTTCAATCTCCAGATTTCCCTCCGAAGCGCCATCCTCAAATACCGGATCGGAATTGATCGCAATGTGAAACATTCCCTCCGTCACGACGCGATCCAGCTCCGCCTGTATCTCCTCCTCGCTCTTGCCCTCAAGCTGCCCCAGCTTCGCCGCTGCCTCCCGCTCATACGCAGGCTCCTCCTGCGGCCGCAGCTTCATCCAGACCAGTATCAGCGCCGCCGCAAGCGCCACGATTACGATTACAAGCACCGCCGTCAGCTTCCGGCCGCCCGTTTTACTTTTTTTGTCCTGATCGTTGTTCATTTCTGTCATCATCCGTCTCTTTCCTTCTTCCATCTGTATAGCTTATGCGGTGGCTGGAAGCGCAGGAGTTCTTCCAGCCCTGGCATAAATCATACGCCGCCACGTTTAGGGTATTTTAATCACTTCGCGACTACTCAACCGTCACATAATTTCCGGTCTCCATACGATCAAGAGCCGGAGCTACCGTATAGGTTACGCGTACTACCGGAACGCAGCCTTCCTCGTTCACGCTGCCTCCTGCGATCGCCGCATATACCGGAAGATCTAATGTTCCCGCATTACCATCTTTTGGAGCCGCGATAAACCAGTTCAGATCCTTAATATCCAGCGTCTGCTCTTCCACGCCGCCTGCAGCGGACACCGATGTCATGGTGGACGTATATACCTTGTTCAGGTCAAGTCCGTTCACTGTCATTGCGATCTCGCCGGCCTTCAGGTCTTTTGTAGCAGAAGTCGGCTGGATAGCCCAGGTATACGCCTCTACTTTAATCGTCGGCACGTTGATCTGGAGCGGAGCATTGTTTGCCTTACCGCCGTCCGCATACTGTACTGTAGCCTTCGTAATTGTTTCTCCGTTCACTTCTACGCTCTCTACCTGATTCTTAGTATCTCTGTAGAAATAGTCCGTAACACATTTTTCTGTTTTCGTATCAGTATGAAGATCGCAGTCAGAGAGTCTGTAAATCATATAATTATCGTCCGCATCATCCGACGCTTTCTTGTTGATATACCCGTACTCGCCGCTTGTCTCCTTTGATTCCGCCTTAAGAGCTGCAAGCGCTCCGCCTAAACCATTCAATCCCGCGATATATTCATCATAGGTATCTGCTTTTCCTTCGTATTCAGCTGCATTCCACTGTGCTTCGCTCAGAATGTTCTGCACCGTATAGCAGGCATAAATGTAATCTACTGTACGTTTATCCGTATAGTAGCTTTCATTTTCCATATGATATGCATTTCCGGTCGGAGCGACTACCTTGCCGTTGCCGCCGTAGCCGTACATACAAACATACAGCGGAACCGTTACAGATACATTCGTTTCACGTTGTATCTTCCATCCGATCTCATAGTGGCAGATGCCGCCGGCGCCCGGTACGTCCTCCGGATCCGGAATATCTATCGGACCGTCTGTACCATCCTTGTCTACGTTGATGTAGAATTGTGTGCTGCCCCTGTAATTAACGGTATTGTCTTCCTCTGTCTCCATCACTTTCTGCTCGCCGACTGCTGCACTATCTTTCGTGCCATGGGCTCCCGTATGCTCCGCCGCCATCGCACTGGCGCCAAGTCCTGCGATCATTGATACCGCCAGGGTAAGTGCCAAAAATTTTCTTTTCATAATGATTCTCTCCTTCCAACCTGTGTTCTTATTTTTCTGCCTGTTCCGGCTCCTGCCCGGAAAAGCTGTATTTTCAAAGAGGCTTTGGCTGCGCCGTCGTGAAAGGACGGCGGCCGCCTGCACTCGTTTGAACGTTACGGATCATTTTTGTTTCTGTCCGGCGGGCGTCACCCGTCCGCCATTTTGCTGTACAGTGTGATCTCGGCGGCCGCGCTGCCTACGATCTGGTGTTCTTCCGTCGTGTATGCCGTGAAGGTTGCCGTCGCTTTGTGCTCTCCCTGCGGCAGCTCCTCCTTAAGATCGATATACTGGATATACTGACCTGGCTGAATGCCGCCGCTCTCATAGAGCGTCGCGCCGGTATCATTCAGTACGATCGCCACCTTGAAAATATACCGGTTGGCCTCTATGTTCCAGATATTGGCCTGCCCGTTCGTCCTTCCGTCTTCAAAGCTGATGTCGGAAGCAATGGAAATGTTCAGCATCCCTTCCTCCACCACGCGGTCCAGCTCCGACTGAATCTCCCCCTCCGACATGCCCGGCAGGATACCGGTCACCGCCATCGGATCAAAAAAGTCGTCGTCGTTGTAATCCTGCCGGAAGATGAAAAACCACACAAGCACTCCGGCAATCAAAACAATTACCAAAAGCCCGACGGCGATCAGTGCCGCCCTGCTTTTTTTCATTTTCTTCATGTCTGTTGTCCTCCGCCGCTCTGACCCGGCCGTCTCAGTTTTCTGCAGCGGCCACCGTATAAGTGACCGTGCAGACTCTTGCTTCGCCCTCTTCATTGACGTTTCCGCCTGCGATCGCCGCGTCTATCTGAATGCTCAGGTTCTGCGGCTCTCTGTTTGCCCCGGAGCCATCGTCTCCATCGCCGTCCTCCGTGATGAGCGGCGCCGCCGGGATCAGCCACCTGTCATTTTTCGAGGTGTCTGTTTTCTCCTCCGTGACCGTCTGACCGTCCAGCGCAAGATACATTTCTCCTGCTTCCTTCAGCTCCGCAGCTTTTTCCTTCAGATCCCAGATGGCTTCCGTCGCCTGCACAGACGTGATCTGTACCGGGCAGTTTGAGCGGCTGGTAATTGCGTAAGCTTCCTCTGTCGGAGTCACCACCTTGCCGTTTCCGCCGTAAGCATACATGCAGACATACAGCGGAACGGTAACGTTGATCTGTTTTGCTTCGTCCGGATATTTCCGCAGCAGTACCTGCTGTTTCTCCACTACCTTCAGAAGTCCTGCCGCCTCGCGTTTGGCCACATCCTCCGAGTACTTATCCGCGTTCGGTTTCAGATCATCGCTGTACTCTGCGATCACACGGTAGTCCACATAGTTGGGGAAATCCACCGTGATCGGCATGCCGCTGTTCGGCTCATTCGTCTCCACGTAGATATAGCTGCCTGTCGGCTTATCATAATCGTCGCTGTGGAGGTAAACCTGCAGATCTCCAAGCTGCATACTGTTATAAATCTTCAGTTCGCCGTCCAGATAAACAGCGCTTCCCAGACTGGCTGCAGTTCCGGCAATCGTGCCTCCGTATGCGATCGTCTCTCCGCCGTTTACATACAGCGCGCCGCCGCGGCCGTTTTCCATTGCATTGTTATTGTTCCGCAGCACCGTTCCGCTCGCGATCCGCAGAGTGCCGGCATTTTCGATCAGCGGCGCCTGCGCCTCCACTGCCGGAGCCGTCGTCCTCTTATTTCCGCCCTGCCCGGTGCTGTGTCCGTCGATCACCATGGACCGCAGTGTCAGGTTTCCGTTTTCTGCGATCTTAAACAGCGCGTTTATATTGCTTTCCCGGTTGAAACCGGTCAGCTCCGCTGCCGCATCAGGCTTGCTGTAGCGCATGATCTCCGCTTCCTTGTCAAGCTCTACGGCTCCGTCACTTCCCGCGTACCTTAATTCTGACAGGAGGATACTCGTGTTGATTGTTACGGTATCTACCACATACAGTCTCGGACAATTTCTTTCCTTCAGCAGCTCATACGCCTTTTTCAGCGTCTTCACCGCCGTCTCCGGCGTTGAGCCGATCGTCAGCTCCGTGCGTTTATCATCGTATTCGTCGCTGCCGTTCACGCCGTCGATATAAACAAAATGCGGCAGCTGCAGCTCCAGCATATTTGCTCTTCTGGGGCCATTCTCTATAAGGCTTTCGTCCTCATTATTGAGATAATAGAAGCGCGCCACCTCGTCCACCAGCGGGAATTTTGCCTTCTCTTTATCGTTCGGCTTTTCCATCCCATCCGCATACAGCGCGATGTCTCTTCCCTCGTACGGGTTTTCCGGGTCGATGATCCAGCTTCCATTATTTAGGAAACCGCCGCTGTTCACGTCGATATAATGATCCGTTTTCAGGTAAACCTCACCCGACACGTTCATCTGGCCTTCCACCGAGAAGCTGCCGCCCTGATAAACTGCGCTTCCTTCCTTTGCGGACGCATTGGAAATTTCCGTTCCGGCGTACAGCTCAGCGCTGGCGCCTTCTGCAATATAGATAGCTCCGCCGTTCTCTTCCGCCCGGACGCTTTGGAATTTTCTGGTAATATTCTCCTTCGGCATAACGACGCTTCCTGTGCCTGCATACACCGCACCGCCATTTACAGCGGAGGTATTTGTAATGCTTGCCTCATACATCGTTACCGCGCCGCCGTTTACATACACCGCGCCGCCGTTTCCAACACTGCTGTTTCTTGTCAGAAGCGCATCCTCTTTCAGCGTCAGGCTTCCGCCGTCCACCCGGACCAGAGCTGCGCCCTTCACTGCCGGCGCATTGTATCTGGGATTCGCCGACGGAAATGCCAGGCTGTGTCCGTTTACCGTCAGCTTATCGCCGACCGTCAGAGCGCCGCCGTCTTTCACAACAAACAGCTCGTTTACGTTACTTATCGCCGTGTAACCGCCCAGATAGGTATCTCCATATTTGTCTTTGAGTTCCTTCGTAACCTCCTCCCATGCGTACGGCTGAGAATACCGCCGGATAGCCACGCCTCCCGGAACCTTATCCTCCGGAATCGTAATTACGTTCCCATCAGTATCCGTATAGCTTCTGCTTGTGATCGTGATATCGGCACTCTCAATCGTCACCGTATTTACGACGAACAGCGTGGCGGCTCCGCGCTCCGCCAAAAGCTGATAGGCGCGCTTCAGCGTTTTAACCGCCGTATCCGGCGTATCGCCGTCCATATATGCCGCATCGCCGAATCCCCAGTCATCCTTTCCGTTTACTCCGTCGATATAGACCACCAGAGGCTGTGTAAGCTCCAGCGTATCCTTATCTTCATCATCTTCGGTACGGTCATTGCGGTTTGCCAGCGCATACATCGCCGCCACATTTTCCGCCATCACGAAGGTGCTGCCCGCCTTGTCTGTCTCAGGCGCATCCTTACCATCCTGGTAAATGACTACCGGACGCGTATAGTAGGCGTCGCCCAGGGAAATTTCAATCTTACTCTTCGGACTAAAGTAGGTTTTTATCTGAATGACGTCCTCCTCCGGCTTCGCCAGCGGTTCTCCGTTTTCATCCTTCTGCACCTCTCCGAGATAGATATCGCCATTAATGGTGGGACTTCCCGTCAAAACCAGCTTACCGTCCTGATAGATGGCGTTGCCCTGCTGTTCTGCCACCGTATTGGTGATCTTACTGCCATTCAGTACAGCCGTTCCGCCATCTTCAATGCGCATCGCGCCGCCACAGCCGGTGGTGGTGTTATTCTGTAAATTCGTACTGCTGTTTGCAGTCAGCGTACCGCCACCTTCTACCTTTATGATGCATCCCTCAACAGCCTGATCCAGGTACTCGCTGCCGCCGTCGATCGTTATATATCTGCTCAGCGTCAGATTTCCGCCCTCTTTCACTTCCACCAGGTTGCCCTCATATACGGGATACACATCCTTGGCGCCGATAGCAAAACCGGTATACCGGCGGATCGACTGGTTCGACGAATACAGCTCCCATGTTTCCGTGCCTTCTACCTGGACCGGACCGGATACGTAGATCACACCCGGATCAGATCCCAGTAATTGTTTTGCAGCCTTAAATGTTTTCACCGCCTTGTCGGGGTTGACGCCTGTATGATCGCCCATTTTATTGAACACAAAATCATCCGAGCCCGTTACGCTGTCGATAAAGACACACCGTCCCAGTACGATATCCATATCCTTACCATTCCAGGTGTCGCTGCCTGCCATCAGGATATAGGATGCGTTCTTTACTGTGAACCATCGAAGCGCCGGTGTTGCAGTCTCGATACTCCCCTTCGTTGGCGTCACTACCGTACTGTTGACCCGAAACAGACGATTTGCGTAGAGTAAGCCTTCCGGTTTATCATCATTTACCTCCACCAGATACGTGTTGCTGTTCTGGCAGGTGGCTGCAAGCTCGATCTCACAGTCTGTACTCAGGAGATAAATCGCATCCTCGATCACCGCCTGATTTCCGTACAGCCTGATATGGCGGAATTGATCGCAGTAGATTCCCTGTCCATACACCGCCTTGTTTCCTTCTATATAAGCGTTATGTACGGAAACGTACTGGTTTTGATACACCAGAGAACCTTTTTGGGATTCTTTATCTGCATCATTTTTCAGATACAGCGCTCCGCCGTTTCCGCCGGCTGTATTATACAGGAGATAGCCGCCGTTCAGGATAGATTCCCAGGCTCCGGAGGTCGTCCTCAAAGAACCTGTATAATTGCGATTATCATCCGTAAAATAGATGCCGCCGCCGTCTTTCGCCGCCCGGTTTTCACTGATGACCGCGCTATCGTTCACATTTGTCGGCTTCAGCGTAAAGACGCCGCCGCCGTTTCCCTCATACGCTTCGTTCTCCGTAATAAGAGCATTACCGCCGATCGTCAGTGTTCCTCTTACATCTGCATAAATCCCGCCGCCGGCCTGCGCCGTATTCCTGCTGATGACGGCGTCCCCGCCGATCGTGAGCGTTACGCCGTAGCCGACATAAACTCCGCCGCCTACATTGACCGTACAGATACCGTTCTCTATCTTGCTTTGCTCTGTCTCATAAAGCCCTGTCTGTCCATTCTCCCGGATGGTTCCGCCCGTTATCGCACAAACGCCGTATGAGCTGCTGCTGCTTCCATACAGGTGAACGCCGCCGCCCTGTATCTTCCCGCCCTCTGCGTTTCGATAAATATTACCGCCGGTCATGGTAAGATCAGCTTCGTAGGCATATACATAGATACCGCCGCCCTGTATAAGTCCGGCTTTACCCAGGGCATTCTCATAAATAGCGCCGCCGGATACCGTCAGATTACTGTATCGATCAGCACAGATGGCGCCTCCGCTTATTTGCGTTACCGTCTCCGCCGCTTCCACCGCATTTCCGGTGATCTCACCGCCACTTATGATCACACTCGCCTCATCCGTGTTGAAGCTGCTGTTATCTAATTGTCCGGCACAAATAGCGCCGCCCTTTATTACACAGCCTTCTGTGCTGACTGCATTGCTGGTAATCCTGCCACCGGTCATCTCAAAGGTGCCGCCCCGGTCTACGCCCACGGCGCCTCCTTTCATCACAAGAGCGCCATTCAGGATGCCGTTCGTTTCAACGACCACGGTGCCTCCCTTTGCTTCTCCGCCTTTGAATCCGTTCATATGGCCGGATATCTCGCCGTCAGAAAAGGTCAGATGTCCGTTTTCTCCCACATAGACGCCGCGGCCTCCCACGTTGTCCTTAATGTCGGCCCGGCACTCCACGGGACCGCCCTTCACAGAAACGCCGGCTGACTGCTGCTTTCTTGTCCAGGAAGAAAGCGTATTCTTATCCTCGCGGATCTTGTTTCCGGTCACTGCACCGTTGAGCAAAACCCTGCACTCCTCCGAGCCGTTTACCGCAATGCCGGCTCCATTGTTCGCCGTATTGCTTGTAATCTGTGCGTCAATCGTCACCTCGCCGGACGAACTGCATCTGTATGTATTAATGTAGACGCCGCCGCCCTCCACTGCAGCAAAGTTTCCGCTGATCTCTACGCTGCTGTCAATCGTAACATTCGGGCAAATGGCATGAATACCGCCCCCGTATGCATAATAACTGCTGGAGAAAGAACCGTAGTCTGCATCGCCGTCCGACATAGCGATATTATTGCAGATCTTTGTTCCGTTTTCGATCTTCAGGCTGGCCGAAATGTCGCTATACTTTGTTGTTGAGAATCCGTCTGGTATCCTCAGGAAGCAGATGCCGCCGCCCTCGTTTTTGCTCCGGTTGTTCGAAATACTGCCGCCGGAAATATTCAGCTGCGCTGTCGTCGAACCTACGTAGATGCCGCCGCCTATGTAGGCCTCATTATTCTCAATCGTACAGTCTGTTATATTTACCGTACCGCCATCTCTGATATAGACACCGCCGCCTGTGCACATTCTGTTACTCTGGTAAGGCTCATTTACATTTCCGGTTATGGTAACCTTGTTCAGCGTCAGTGTATGTCTGCCCACAGCATCCGAAAGATATGCCGTAACACCCGTTCCTCTATTATCGCGGATCGTCGAGTCCTGTATCGTCATCTCATGCTTGTCGGTGTTTCCGTTAAGGTAGATGTATACGACCTCTCCCATATTTCCGCAGTCATTCTTTTCAATTATCGTGTCTTTCATACCCGCAAGCCAAGACGTGTCGCCTACATATACGATCCGGCTGGCCGTACAGTCGTGAATATTTGCGCCATCTATCTGAAGAGCTGAACCCTTAATTGCTTTGCCGTATCGTGGATCTTCCTTGCCCACATACACAACCGCTTCCGACGACACTGTGCAGTCTTTGATCTCGCCACAAAGCGTCAGACTGCCGCCCTTCGCAGTCGTGCCTTCTACCCAGACAATCGGTTCTGACTTGTTGCTGCAGTCGGTGATCAGCGCGCCCTTCTGGATTTCCGCCTCGCCATTCGTATACAATGCACCACCAAATTTGACTGCGTCTTGTGCCTTCTGATTGCGCAGAACTGTTCCGGAAGCCAGGACGATCTTACTGTCCTGAGCTCCGCAGATCAGCCCGCTGGGGTCTTTCTTCGTGCTCTCAAGGACACTGTCGCTGTTTCCGTCCAGCACCAGGTTTTCCATGGTCAGATCGCCGTTATTTAAAACATTTGCCAGATAATCAGCGTAATACTCCCGGTATCGCTGTATAACAGGCTGCCAGGTCTCTCCTTCCGAATTCGTGAAGTTTCCGTCCGCATCCGTCAGCGACCATGTTTCCTGGCTGCTTATGTCTACCCGTCCGCAGATCACAATATTTGCCCCCGGACTGCTCTTTGCAAGCCTTTCTTTTGCCGCCGCAAAGGTCTTCACCGCATTCTCCGGACTGGAGCCGCTGTTCTCGTCGCTGCCGTTTTGCCCGTCCAGATAGACATGGAGGCCATCTGCCCAGATGTGCTGTTCAGGATCTTCCGTCTTATCCTTTACCGAAAGTCCCGGAACAAGCTTTGCTGTTTCCTCCGTCAGTGTAAACTGCTCCAGATACTGCCCCGCTTCCACCGTTTTTTCCTTATTGGACTCCACAACGATCCTTCCGGTGAAGTCACCGTGCAGACTCAGCAGGCATTTTGTCGTTTCTGTAAGCTCCTCTGCAAGCCCGATAGCAGTATCCCGCAGATAGATCTCCAGCGGTTCTCCTTCTACAGTTGACGCAAGAGCGCCGCCCAGTATCAGCTTGCCGCCTGTACCCATATAGATCAGCGGCTGCGTTTTTGACTTGCCTTCTTCCGTCCCAAGGAGTGTAACAGTGGCGTTCAGCGCGGCGATTCCGTGTCCCCCATGAGTCGCTGCCGTCGTATTGCCTTCTATAATTCTAAGGGAAAGTAAGATGCCTCAATAAAAGAAAAACCAGCAAAAAACTTGCTGGCATCTTACTTTCCCGAATTGTACCGAGACGCGGACGGGAAGCTAGTATGTAAATTGTATCGATCTTTCTCTGCCATTGCTTTTCTGGATTATGGATACCTGAAAACAGATTCTGTCAGCCACAGCTGTCAGCAGGACATGCGGAATAAGCTCCCTGACGGAAGCTGTTGTGGGTATTCGGTTTCGGAGCCTTAGGCAGGGGATGTTCGTATCCCCCTGCAGCAGGCTAACCGGAGCATTGCATGAGCCTTACAGTGAGGGCACGCGGTGACGTCATGCCCCCATTTTTGAAAGATGACCTCTGCCGGGGAGAGGCCTTTGTATTTCTGGATATATTGCCTGTAGCCCTGAAGGTTGAAGATCAGGGCAAGGTTGTCTTTCCGAAAACGGTTATTGAGATAACCATAGTAACGGATCTTTTGGAAGCCTTTCGGAAGCACGTGGAGCAGGAAACGCTTCACAAACTCCAGAGGAGTGACGGTAAGTGTCCGGGATTGCCTGCCATCTTCGCCGCGTGCCGTGAAGACCACTTTATCCTCTTCCACGGAAACGATCCGGGAGTCCGAGATCGCCACTTTATAAGTATAGCGTCCCAGGTACTCGATGGCATTGCCGTTTCCGTTAAACGTTTCCTTGACTTTGGCGACCCATTTACATTGGTACAGCCTGTCCCGGAAAGCAGCCCATTCATAATGATTGCGCAAACAGGCTGCCGCTCCGGTAAGGACCAGACCATGCTGGCTATAAGCGTGGTCAAGCATGGAAAGGAACTTTCCCCGGAATTTTGCTGCGAGGATGCTTTCCGGAATAAAAAAGGAGTCCCGGTCAAGTGTTTTAAGCTGCCTGTCTGCCGTAAGCCCGCCGCCGGAGATCACGGCGTGGATATGCGGATGGAACAAAAGCTCCTGTGACCATGTGTGGAGTACCTGTATAATGCCAGGGGCAGCCCCGAGGTACTTTGGGTCTGCGGCCAGTTCCATGATCGTCTGTCCGACACACTTATGGAACATGGCGAACAGCTGTTTCCTGTTGGCAAGGAACAGGGAGTTGAGTTCATGGGGGCAGGTAAAAACCGCATGGTAATATGCGGAGTCGATCACCTCGCTGCTGCGTTCATCTACCCAGAGTTCCTTGCGCAGGCCGCCGCAGACCGGACAGTTGCGGTTTCCGCAGGAGTTGTAGTGGATCCGTTTAAAGCCACATTCTGTGCAGGTATCCATGTTAAATCCGCAGGCAATGGTACGGCATTTGCAGATATCGGAGACCAGTTTCTTCTGCTCCGGGGAAAGGACGATGCCTTTATCTTCCAGAAGCTGTCTGGAAGCCAGCTGAAAAATCTGCCGGATCTTAGAGCCGCTTCCGGAAGGCTCCGATAAAACAAAGGAAGAGGAGCCTTGCGGGATAAAGGGGGATAAGGATTCCGGGAAGTCCATCACAGCACCTCCATTCCATCCATGGGGCTTTTGATTTGTTCCATAGAGAGCATGGCCAAATGGACATAGTAACGGGTGGTGTTGGTGGAAGCATGCCCAAGCAGGCGGGAAAGGGTCTCCAGATCCATCCCGTTCTGATAGCTGTGTGTTGCAAAAGCATGGCGGAACGAGTGGCATGTCAGGCGGTGGGGCCAGTGGAGTGCTTCTTCCTGTTTGAAGAGGAAGGACTGAATGAACTGAGGGTAGATCGGCTTATCCACCGAGTGCTGCTGGGTAAAAAGCCAGTCACGGGTACGCATGGAGGCAGGAAGGTCCCGCCAGTAGGCACACAGGATCCGGTAAACATCTGCGGAAAGGATAGTGTAACGGTCGCGGTTGTTTTTGCTGGGCGCTACATAGATTCGGGAATTGGAATGTTCAATATGGGCGCATTTCAGGGTGCAGACCTCTGAGATACGCAGGCCTGCAGAATACATGAGGGAAACCATGGCTTTCTTTTTGAGGTCCTGAATACTGGAAAGGAAGTTTTCCACGATATCGGGGGTGGGGATAAAGGGGAGATGGAAGGTCTGCCTCCGGAGAGGGATCTGTTTTGCATTCCAGGGAAGCCCGAGGACCGCTTCATATAGGAAACGGATTTCGGAAAGGGCATGGTTGGTTGAATTATCGCATAGATTCCGTTCGGTCTGGAGTTGGGTGATAAAAGCGCGTATCTGAGCAGGAGAAACCTCAGCGGGATCTTTGTGCAGGGTACTGGAGCAATAATCCAGAAAAGGAGCGGTATATGTTTTATAGGACTGGATCGTATTGGGGCTGTATTTACCGAAGGAAAGGATTTCTTCGATCTGGTCAAGGTAATTTGTCATGGGAAACCTCCATTAAAGAATAGAACTACAGGTACAGAGATGGATCTGCAACAGGCGGAGGCCTGACAAAAGAAGTAAAAATTTCAAATATGTAGTTGTTGGGTTTAAAAATCCGTGATAAACTAAGCATAGCAGTTCTTGTGTATGTGTTTAAGGTTAAGTGTGGTAACTCAACAATACAACATATATTCAAAAACTGCTACTTTTATTTAGAAAAAATTTATTAATTATGAAAAAAAGTGGTGGTTTTACGTACTTAGGGCTAGCCGCCGCGCTAGCGGCTTGGTACAATGGAATCCTTTACTGTAACGTCAGCGCCAGTCTCAGCGCTGATACCGCCGCCGTCCGCCCAGGTCTGCCTTGACGAACTGGGACGCTCATTGCCTGTGATGGTACAGCCATCAAGCGTGGCCTGAACATTACCCCTGAAATACAGTGCGCCTCTGCTGCTCTGCGTATTCAGAATTTCCGTGTTCGTAAGATTTACCGTACCTCCGGATGCTGTCAGAGCTCCTCCGCCGGTGTGATTGGAGCTTCCATTATACGATTCATTATCCAGCATCGTGCAGTTCTGCAAGGTGAGCGCTCCGTTATTCACAAGGATGATCGCCTCGCCCCCGCTGTACTTACCTTGCTCAGAGATCATCTCATCGGCTGCGCCGTCCCACAGGATGCCATCTGCCGTCAAACTGCCCGCCGCTGTCACAGTCACCAGGGCCGTATCGTTCACCCTGCTGTAGCGCTTCACTCTCAGTGTCTCCCGCTTCAGCTCCGGCGAGGAGGCCTCCGGCACTGTCACATCGGCAAGAGACCAATTGGCCGCACTGTCGACTGTCACCATACCGCAGATGATGATCACCGGATTAAAGTCAGGATTCTCTTCAAGCGCTTCTATCAGCTTTTCTTTTGCTTTTTCAAAGGTCTTTACTGCCGTACCCGGAGTAAGGCCGGTCCTGCCGTCGTCGCCGTTTACCCCGTCCAGGTAGATGCCCTGCTCTGCCAGAATGATATCCGGGCTGTCCTCCGCCAGCTGAGTGGGGTACGGATCCTGCGGCATATTTTCTCCCGCAAACTTCCCGATCTCACCGGTAACATCCGTCAGAAATTCCCCGCTGTCGTAACCAAGTTCAGACGGCGTCAGCGTACCGTCGTAGGGAACCACCACTCTCCGGCCCACACTAAAGTAAGAGGAATCCGCTGTTTCTCCCAGCACAAGGGATATCTTATTTTCCTGCTCTATCGGTGTGAGCAGGCGGAGCGCCTGGTTGCTTCCAAAGTACACCTTCTGTCCTTCCGAAATCCTGCAGTCTCCGGTCAGCGCCAGCATAGCGCTCAACGTACCGATGGAAGTAGTCGTAAGGATAATGCCCGATTTTCCTTCTCCGTTGTTTTCTTCCACCGTTGTCCGCGCCAGCACCGCCCGTTCGTCGCCAAACAGATCTATACCCGCGTTGCCCGTGGATCGATTTCCTGTTACTTTCGTATCACTGATCACCGTGCCGGCTGTCGAAGAAATCGCGCGAAGTCCGGCAAAGCCGCCTGCCTCATTCTTGTTCTCTTTAATCGTGCAGTTTTGAACCCTGATCCGGGGAACCCACGATGTATTATTCTTATCACTATAATTACCCAGGCACAATCCCGCAGTGCTTCCGCCGGACGTTCCATTTACTGTATTCCCGCTGATCTCTGTATCTGTCACCGTCACCGGATAGCCGCTTCTCAGATCGAAATATACGCCCGCATAGTAATCTGATGCATTATTATTAACCTTACAGTGATCTATCGTGCCTCCGTATCCGCCCGCAGCGCACAGGCCGGAATATTCTTCGCTGCTTTCGTTGTCCGTGATCTCCGCATAGCTCGCCGTAATGCTGCCGCGTGTATAAACAGCGCAGCCGCTGTCACTGTTATTTGCTATCTTTACCGGATTTTCCGCCGTTCCGTTCAGCTTCAGCGCCCCGGCGGAGGTTTCTCCATAGGTGGGATTTCCAATTATGCCGCCCATGTTAATGATGCGCTCAGCGCCTGTGTTGCCGCTGATCTGGGTTCCTGCCTCCAGCGTCACATTTCCGCCTGACTCCGTGCAGATGATGAACCTCCAGTTGCTGTTACCCGTGATCTGGACGCCGTTAAGCGTCAGCCCAGCGCCCGAGCGGGCATAAAACATCGCCATATTGTCTGTTGTTGAGTCTCTAACGGATATTATTGGGCTTGTCCCGGATATCGTTCCGCTGTAGGAGACCTGCGCATTTCCGTCTGCGTAAATAAGGCTTCCTACGCGCGGCAATTCGTCTAGCGTCCCGGGCCTGTAGTCTTTCCGCTCTTTATACGTCTTCTGCCCCGTCACAATGTCCGCGCCGCTTTCCACCGTGACAAGTGCGTTGCCCGTGGCATAAATCGAGCTTCCGTCCTCGGCGCCATTTCCTGTAATGAACGCGCCGCTCTTCACTGTAACGACCGCATTCCCATCGGCATAGACAGCGCCGCCCGGCTTCCAAGACTCGTTTTCCGAATTATCCTTTGCTTTATTTTCGTTTCCCTGAAGATATGCTCCCGCCTCCATCACAAGACTGCCGGACACCTTCAGCGTCGCATCGTTCTTTCCGGTCAGACTGATATTTTGCAGAGTCAGCGTTCCCGTTACCACTGCTACCGGTCCGTCGCACATAACAGGGCTGGAACTGCTCATAGTTCTGGTTATACCTGAGCTGTCAATATACTGTCCACTCCAGCGCTCCACCGCGTTTTTACCGGCTTGGGCAAACTCTGACAGATCCCAGACTGTCTCTTCTGTGACCTCCGGCGCTTTGCCGATCACTCGGATGCCGCCAAGATCAGGATTTTCTCTGAGAATCTTTACCGCCGTTTCCATCGTGTTGACCGGCGTATACGGAGTCAGTCCGTCCTCCTCGTCAATATCATCCAGAATTCCATCGTCATCATAGCCGCGGTCAGCGCTTAAAAATACATATAGATAATCATTATTTTCCGTCACGTATACCGTGTTGTTCCGGAAGATCAGTTTGTATTTCCTCTGGAGGCTCTTATCCAGCACGATCTGCTTCGCCATCTCCCCGGCATTCTCACCCTCCAGCCGGATCAGCGGCGCGCGGTGCTTTGAGGACGCCGCGATGGCTGTGTCAGCTGTATACTCACCAAATTTAACGACATAGGTATCGCCTTCCGGAATATTGCTTACTGTCAGTCTCGGTTTCTGCGGAAATTCACTTTCGATATACTCAAAGAATATCGTCCCGCCGTTCATTTCCACATTGTTAAGGGCGGCCTTTCCTCCCAACATACCGATGAGGGGGTAGCTTCCGCTCAGCGTCATATTGCTCAGCAACCAGTCTTCCTCATTGTTCGCGATCTCAAACAGATAACCATTGTGCTTCGTCGTATACTGGGCAAGCGTAATAATTCCTTCGCCATCAAGGACTGCGCCTGTAAAGTTGCTCACCTCCGCGCTGCCGTTTTCTACGAACTCCGCGTACGGGTTCCAGAAATAAATCGTATTACTTCCATTTTCTTTCGCCGCCGCAAAAGCCTTCGCAAAATGCAGCATCGGGTCGTCGGCGGTTCCTGTGCCGTTTACCGTACCTGCCTCTTTAACGATCTGATTCTCCGCATTCCTATCCGGTGTATTCTTTGGATTAAGATGAACAGGCCCTGCCGCGCGCATAGTATCCAGCGGCATCTGCATCGCGTTGGAAAAAATCTGCTGTGCGGTCTGCTCTGGCTTTTTTTCCTCTGCCGCCATCACCTTTTGCATAGCAAACAAACCAGGAGCGTCTGTCGTCTCCTGATTTTCTTCTGCGGATGCTGTTTCTGCACCGACTGTTGCTGCGGCAACCATCTCTGCGCCTGCCGTTTCAGCGGATGCCGCCTCTGCGGATGCTGTTTCAACGCCTGCCGTCTCTGCACCTGCTGTTTCGGCGAAGGCCGTCTCTGCGGCCGCTGTCTCCCGGCTGCCGCTCTGCCCCGGCGCGGCGGCAAGTGCCGCCAGCCGGTAGTAATAGCTGCTGTTGTCGTCCGTCACGACTGTCGTATAGGAAAGGCCTGTCTCGTCTTCAATATCCTCCCAGCTTTCGCCGTCCTCAGAATACTGCCACTGAAAAGCTGCATTTTCCAGACCGTATACTTCCGCGATAAAGGTGATCTCTTCTCCTACCTTTACATTTTCCTGCTCCGTATGGATCGTGATCTGCGCTTCTTCTCCTGCGGCCGTCCCGTTTTCCTCCGGTTCTCCGCTTTCCGACATATCTTCTGTCTCTGACTCACTCTCCAGCGTATCTTCCGTCTCCGACTCGCTCTCCAGCGTGTCTTCCGTCTCCGACTCACTCTCCGGCGTGTTTTCTGTCTCGGACTCGCCCAGCTCCGTCAGGTCGCTGCGTATCCATGCCGTGATCCCGTCATACGTAATCTGATACCAGGTTTCTTCTCCATTTGCGGCCACGTCGAGAATGACAAGCTCCGTGCCTGCCGCTTCGACCCTGCCCACGGCTGCCGATGCAACGTCAGGCAGCTCGCGAAGGTTGACGCTATCCGTATTTGTATAAATCTTCCGGCCGATCACGCTTTCCGGCTCTGCCGCAGTTTCGGTTTCCGTTTCGTCTTCGTTTCCGGTTTCGCCTTTGTTCTCAGTTTCACCTTCGTCTCCGGTTTCGCTTTCGGTTTCTTCGGTCTGCTCAAATTTCTCCAGAACGCCCGCGCGATCCATAATATGCTCCATATTGGCATAGCCCGCAATGGAGCTGTCAGCTAACCCGTATTCTCTTTTTAATACGGATCTGTTTTCATCTCCTGCAATTACGAAGATCCGGTTCTCTGCCGTATCTGCTACGATTCCGATATGATCCGGCGTGCTGTCGCTGTCATAGTTGAAGAAAACGAGATCGCCCTTCTGCGGAACGTAATCTCCGCCGCGTTCTTCGTACGCGCCGATGTTTTCCAGCTGCGCTTTCCATCTGCCGCACTCCGCCTCACGCGGAAACCATTCGGCCGGAATATCTGCATAATACAGACAGAAGGATACAAACATCGCGCACCATTCTTCGTACATCATGCCGTACCAATGTCCATAGCGTGTGTAGCCCTGCTGTTCGCCGTTGTCATCGATTATAAAATTGCGTCTGCTCTCCTCATAGCCCAGCTGTGTAGCTGCAATAGCCGGAAGATCTTTTCTCCAGTCACCGGTCAGCGTAACGCTTTCGACGCTCGCCGCCCAGTCCTGCGCGCTTTCTTCTTCAAAAACCGATACCGGAAGCGATACCTTTGCAGACGCTTTCTTTCCGGAATCATCCGTAACTGTGATCTTCAGCTCGTGCACGCCGAAGCTTTGCGGCATATACGTAAATTGTATCTGACCTGCTTTTTTCGCCGTAACCGTCTCTTCGTGTACGATCCCGCCGTCCAGCGAAACGGTAAAGCACACCGTATACGGCGCAGTCCCGTCTTTTACTTCTGCCTTACAGACAATTGCCTTCTGTCCCGCTGTCGCGTAGCGCTGTTCCAGGTGCAGCTTCACGGACACTTCATGCTCCGGCAGGTCGTCCTTCTGCTCCTGGCTTTCCGTCTGCTTCTCTTCAGTCGATTCCTCCTGCGTCTCCGACTGTGTCTCCCCGGTCGATTCCGGCTGCGGTTCCGATTGTGTTTCCGGCTGTGTCTCCGGTTGTGTCTCCGGCTGCGTTTCCGGTTGTGTCTCCGGCTGCGTTTCCGGTTGTGTCTCCGGCTGCGTTTCCGGCGCCGGCTGTGTTTCCGGCTGTGTCTCCGGCGCTGCCTGTGTTTCCGGCTGTGTCTCCGGCGCCGGCTGTGTTTCCGGCTGCGTCTCCGGCGCCGCCTGCGTTTCCGGTTGTGTCTCCGGCGCCGCCTGCGTCTCCGGTTGTTTCGCTGCCGTTTCCGGCTCGCTCACCGCCAGGGGTTCCATCTGTGCGGCCGTTTCTTCCATAACGGTCGATGGCTCCGCCTCCTCGCCTGCATACACACTAAGGCTGCCGAATGGAGCGGTCACATCGCCTGTGCATAATACTACGGCCAGCAATAAAGCGAGTATTCTTTTTATTCTGTTTTGCTTTCTGCCGATATTCATTCCTTTACCTCCCGTTTTTTTATATGATCAGCTTCTGGCTGTTTACCAAATTGCACCCGGCGCTTCACCCGGGAACATCAAGCTCTGCAATTTCACACATCAGTTCTGCTTTGTTCATTTTTTTATTTTCCCAGAATTTTTTCTGTATGCTGCTTGCCACCGCGACGCTTTCCTCGTAAGAACGTTCCAGAAGCATCAGTCCGAATTGCAAAGGCCCAAGCTTCGAGACCACATCGCCGCTCTGCGACAGATCAAAAATAATTTCTTCCAGAATTTCTGCATCTTCCTCCAGCCTCTGATTAGAGAATGGAGTTCCCGGCGCGCGATCCTGCCTCCTTATCGTCAGAAGCATCATATATTCCACAATGCCGATCCGTTTGCTTCGCCGCGCCTCCATCCGATACAGCTGCCGGAACATATGCGTATCGCAGAATAAAGCGTTGTTGGTCACCTTCTGTTCCCGGATACTTTTTGTAAAATCGCTCATATCCAATATGCGGCGCTCCTGACCGGTCGTCAGCTCACGCAGCGTCTGGCTGAGCGCACTGGAATTCCAGATCCCAAGCGTTTCATATATTAATCGGTTTGCTTTCTGATAATAATGAAATGCAAGCTCCCGTTTTCCCTGCATGTATAAGCTTCGCATCATATAACAGTGAATTTCCTCATCGGATGCATCCTCCGTCAGAGCACGGCTGCAAAGCAGCTCGATTTCTTTCCAGTTTTCCTCTTTCTGATAAATCCGGCACAGCTTTTTTACTGTTTCCGTATATGTAGAGCGATACAACATCACCTTCGGCACCATCCATGCCTCGTCCGCCAGCTTGTGAGATACATTTCCGCCATAGCTCTCCAGTATTTCGCGGCACAGCTGTTTTTCCATGTCTGAACCCATTTCAGCCCTGGCAAGCTTCCTCACAAGCTTTTCGTAATGTTCATAATCCGTTTCCACCGGCAGCCGCGGATTCCACTGGTAAGCCCCAGTGAGCGTACATATATATTCTCTTTCCCCCAGCTCCCGCAAGCTGTTCCTGAGCCGGTAAATCATATTTTTCAGCGCATTCTCCGGTTTTCTGGAATTGTCTTCCCAAAAAGTGTCGACCAGTCGCTGCTGGGACACAGCCCTGTCCCGGTTCATGATCAGATATACCAGCAAACACACAAGCTTCCTGGAATGGAGTTTTTCTTCATCCAGCGTCCTGCCGTCACATTCCAGCTGAAAACCGCCTAATATCCGTAATTTGAGAGCTTTCATAACTTTTTCCCTTTGTTACTGTTCGTTCATTAAGAAAAGAACCCGAAAAACGTAGTTTCACTGTGAAACCACTGCTTTTCGGGTTCTTATGAAAAAGTTGATAAAATTAGACATGCCAAAAAAGGCAGACTCCGAGTGTCTATAGGTGTCTGTCTGTCTGTCTGTCTGTCTGTCAAAATTATATTTTCTGCCCATGCAAAATGCAACCCCTTTGATACACTTTTTTTAAGTATATCTCCTGGCTGTCACATTCCGGTCACATATAATTTTTTTCTCTCTTTTTATTTTGTGATTCGGGAAAAAGAAAAAGACATCATTTCTGACGTCTTCTCACCATTCTCTCTATATATCATTTCAATATTTTTTATCCAAACCTGCCGGTGATATATTCCTCTGTTTTCTTATTTTGCGGTTTTGCAAACATCTCTTTTGTGTCGCCGAATTCCACCAGCTCTCCCAGGAGGAAAAAGGCGCAGCGGTCGGAGATTCGCACTGCCTGCTGCATATTATGTGTAACCATGATCACGGTGTACTGCGATTTCAGCTCCATCACGAGATCCTCAATCTTTCGGGTGCTGATCGGATCGAGGCTTGCAGTGCTTTCGTCCATCAGAATAACACTCGGCTGCACGCTGATCGCACGGGCAATGCAGAGACGCTGCTGTTGTCCGCCGGACAGCCCAAGAGCGGAGGTTTTCAGACGATCCTTCACTTCCTCCCAGAGCGCCGACGCTTTGAGAGACTGCTCAACGATCTCATCGAGCTTCGCCTTTGAGCGGATGCCATGTGTTTTGGGACCGTATGCGACATTCTCGTAAATGCTCATCGGGAAGGGATTCGGCTTCTGGAATACCATGCCGATCTCCTTGCGCAGCTTTGTCACATCTACATCGGGAGCGAAAATATTTTTGCCGTTATAATTCACCTCGCCAGTAATGCGCACATTCCCCACCAGGTCATTCATGCGGTTCAGGGTTTTCAGAAAGGTCGATTTGCCGCAGCCGGACGGTCCGATCAGAGCCGTGATCTCGTGCTCCGGAATTTCCGCCGTAATTCCTTTCAATACCTGATGATTTCCATACCATAATTTTAAATCTCCGGTTGTTATTATCGGATTCATTCTTATCTCCTTCTTGGGCATTACATTTTTTATATGATGCATTCACCTGCACTGTCACATTTTCATATGATTTATTTCGCCGGGCTGCCCAGGCGTTTCGCGACAAAATTTGACAACATATTAATAATTACCACCAACACCAGCAGCACGACTGCCGTTGCATAGGATTCTTCCACATGCAGTCCCTCGCTGGAGAGGTTGTACATATGAACCGCAAGTGTGCGGCCGGAATCAAAAACGCTGCCTGCCAGCTCCGCCACCGTTCCGGCAGTGTAGATCAGCGCCGCCGTTTCTCCCACGATCCTTCCGATTGCCAGGATAACGCCCGCCAAAATACCGGGTACCGCCGCCGGAAGCACTACCTTAAAAACGGTGCGCAGCTTGCCCGCGCCAAGCCCGAAGCTTGCCTCCCGGTAAGAATCCGGCACTGCTTTTAAGGCTTCCTCCGTTGTCCTCATAATGGACGGAAGTACCATGATCGACAGCGTAAAGGCTCCGGCAAGAAGTGAACGCCCCCATTTCAATGCCGTTACAAAAAACAGCATACCAAATAACCCATACACGATGGAAGGGATTCCCGACAGCGTTTCCGTGGTCAGCCGAATCACGTCTATGAACGGATTTCCTCTTTTTGCGTACTCTACAAGAAATATTGCGGAAAAGATGCCAAGCGGCACCGCAATCACAAGCGCCAACGCTGTCATATAAACCGTGTTAATGATCGCCGGAAGCATCGACACATTTTCCGAGGTATATTCCCAGGCAAAAAGTGACGGCTTCAGATTCGGAATGCCCTTTATCAATATGTAAGCTATCAAAAACAGAAGCACTGTAAAGGTAATTCCCGCCGACAGCATCACAAAAAATTTCTGTATCTTACTCTTCATTATCTTCTCCTAATCCGCTGCCTTCCGATTTAAAAACGCCACCGTAAAATTGATGATCAGTATGAATACGAAAAGCACAACTGCTGTGGCGATCAGCGCCTCCCGATGCAGGTCGGTAGCATAGCCCATCTCCAGCACAATGTTTGTCGTCAATGTGCGGACACCCTGAAGAAGTCCCTTCGGCATACGCGGCTGGTTTCCTGCGATCATCATGACCGCCATCGTCTCCCCGACCGCGCGTCCGATTCCAAGCACGACCGCTGCGATCACGCCCGATTTCGCCGCCGGCAGCATTACAGAAAAAATGCTTCTCTCTTTTGTAGCGCCCAGCGCCAGCGCGCCCTCATAATAGCTGCGAGGCACCGCCCGGATCGCTGCTTCGCTCACACCGATAATGGTCGGAAGAATCATCACGCCGAGCAAAATCGACGCCGTCAGGATACTCATTCCATCTGTTTCCGTTGGAAACAATGCACGGATCGCCGGAACCAGCACCACCAGACCAAAGAAACCATATACGATGGAGGGGATTCCCGCCAGAAGCTCCGTCGCCATTTTCAGCGGTTTGTAAATCTGTTCCGGACAATACTCCGCCATAAAGACCGCCGTCAGGATACCAATCGGTACGCCAATGATTACCGCTCCTGCCGTCACACAGACGCTGCCAAGGATCATCGGCAGAATGCCGTAAATGTTATTGCCCGGCTTCCAGGTCTGTCCTGTCAGAAAATCAAACACTCCGATTTTTGCCATCGCCGGAATACCGTTTGCAAACAGGAAGATACAGATCAGCACCACTGCCAGGATGGAGGTGCAGGCGGCTATGAAAAAAACCGCCTGCATAATTTTTTCTTTCAGTAAGCCTTGTTTCATAATTATTCTCCCGACATTTTTTTCCGGAGCGCCGCCAGAATTCTGGCTTTATGCGCTCCGGCCGCAGCAGACATTGCCTGATGCTTTGTCCTGTTCACACTACTCTTTACTGCAGTACGTCGCCCCATACTGTTGTTTCGCCTACGTAGATGCTCTTTACCTGTTCAGAAGTCAGCTCTTCAATCGGATTTTCATTATTTACGATCACCGCAATACCATCCTGTGCAATGACAGTCGGTGTCAGACCTGCTTCCAGCTCGCTGTCCTTCAATTCTCTTGACGCCATGCCGATATCGCAGATGCCGTCGATCGTGTCGGTCATGCCTGTGGTGGAATCGCTTGTCTGTATTTCAATCTCCGCATTTGTATTTACTGCCTCATAAGCTTCTTTCAGCTTCTCCATTACCGGTGTTACGGAGGAGGAACCAGAAACAACTACCTTACCCTCTACGCCTGTGGAGGTATAATCCGTCACGTCATCGATCGTGATGTAGCCGTTGTCCCCAATAACTGCCTGTCCCTCTGTGCTCATAATGTAGTTGATGAAATCCTGTGCTACCTCGCTCACATCACCTTTCGTTGCAATGTTGAACGGTCTGCAAACCTTATACTCTCCCGCCTTAATGTTCTCTACCGTCGGTTCTGCGCCGTCGATCTTTACTGCTTTTACGGTATCGTTCAGAGAACCAAGGGAGATGTAACCGATCGCATAAGTATTTCCTGCTACGGTAGACATCATAACCGCGGTATTGTTCGTAACGCTCGCATCCACGGTGGTGTTGTCAACCTTCTCGCCTGCATCGTTCTTTTCCTCTACACCGAACAGCTCGATAAATGCTCCTCTTGTACCGGAACCGTCCTCACGGGAAATTACGGAAATATTTGCTTCGCTGATATCCGCTGCCATTACCGGAGCTGCTGCCAGAGCTGCTGCCATACCTGCCGCTAAAATAGTACCTGTCATCTTTCTCATCGTTTTCTTCTCCTCATCTTATTCACGAAATTTTGTTTTCCCAGAGCTGCTTCTCTTTCGCTCTGCACGTATAGATTAACAGGCTAATGTAAAGTTCGTTATCATAGAAATGTAAAATAGGGGTAAGATTCTTGTGAAGTATTAATATAGGGTCTTAACCCCACTTATGAGCAATCTCATGTGAGTTTAGACCCTGGCATCATTATAATTCTATCTTAACTTCCTGTTCTCCGGCAGTCAGAATATATGTATTTCCCGCTTCCAGCTCCGGCGACGTGATAACCACAGACTGGAATTCTTTCTGGCACCGCCAGGCTACAATTTCATCACCGCCACTGGTCTTCAGAGAAACAATGCTCTCCGCCGGGATGCTCTCTGAAAAATTATACAGGAAGTTTCCCTGCGCAGAATCCGGTGAGAATCCCTGCGCCATTGCGCTGCTGCCTGCAGCAACCACCGTTCCGCCGGTCGCTTCCGCCGTCAGACCGTAATCCAGCGCACTGTCAGCGCCGCTTGTCGGTCCTGCAACCAGCACGGTACCGCCTTCCATATAGAAATAGCCGTTCGAATCCAGACCATCGCCGTTTGCATCCACCTTAATATTTCCACCGCAGATGCGAAGATATGCCTCACTGTCGGAATCCATACCGCCATGTCCCATGCCTTTGCCTTCCTGCCACTGCTGCATTCCGTCCTGCATTTCACCACGCATACCGCCGTGCCGCATCGGCATTTCGTTCATTTCTGAAGTCTGCTGCAATTCATTGTCCGCCGCTGCTTCCGTGGCTTCCCCGTTTTCCGCCATTTCCGTACCATCCGGCGACTGCGGCATCTCTCCGTTTTCCGGCATTTCTTCACCTTCCGGCAGCTGCGGCATCTCTCCGTTTTCCGGTATTTCCATACCTTCCGACTGCTGCGGCATCTCTCCGTTTTCCGATATTTCTGTATCCTCCGGCAATTGCGGCATCTCTCTGTTTTCCGGCATTTCTTCACCTTCCGGCAGCTGCATATTGCCGCGGTCTTCCTGCCGGAATTGCTTCATAAAAGCTTCCTCTTCCTGCGATTCTGTTCCGCCGGATGCATTCATTCCATCGTCAGAAGCCGTCACATCCAACGTTCCTCCAAAAATGGTGATCCGATGTCCTTCCAGTCCTTCATAGCTCTGCGGTATGCTGACCGTTCCATCATAAATCACAAGATCCTTGTCACTGTGTATCCCATCATCCTGCACGGTAAGCTCCAGCTCACCGCCGGTGATGACAATACTTCCAGTCGCATTAATGCCGTCTTCCGCTGCGGCTGCAGTGATTGTCCCGCCTTCCAGATAAATATTTCCCTGCTGGGTATCATCCTCATTCTTCGCCTTGATCGCGTGCTGATCCGCCTCCAGGCTGATCGTACCGTCGGCAATCTTTACCGCATCCTTCCCGGCAAGACAATTTTCCACCGCCGTCACATTTAAATTTCCTCCGGTAATTACAAGATCATCCTTTGACACAATTCCGTGTTTATAGTTTCCACTTATCGTCAGTCTGCCCGATCCCTGAATCGTCAGATCCGCTTTGCTGAAAATCGCGCCGTCCGCATCAGCGTGTTCGTCGCTGGATGCGTCCGTGTCCTCTGCGACCATCTGCCCGCCGTCGCTCACCACATTTTCCGAACCATCGGCGAGCGTCAGAAATACCTTGTCGGCAGACTTTATCCAGATTGCCGCCTGATTTTCGCAGTGGATATCCACATTATCCAGCACAAGCTGCACTTTTGCGGTGTCTTCTGTATCCACAATAATATGTCCGTCAGACAGTGTGCCGGAAAGAAGATATACCCCTTCCTCTGTAAATGTCACAATATGTTCTTCCTGTGAAAACGCAATTCCATTGGAAGAAGTATTTTCCGTCAAAGCCTCGCCATCCACCAGAATTTCTTCATCAGAAAGCTCCACCTCTGCATATTCTTTATAGCTGGCGTCCCTGTCTCTGTCCGTAAAAGAAATATCCACAACAGATTCCGTCAGCACAAGCTCCTCCCCCTCGCAGGTTTCCGGAACAGCCGTAAAGCCGTCCTCCTCCAGCGCCGCATATGCTGTGATCTGCAGGATCAGCGTCATCGCCATAGAAAGTGCCGTCACATATGTAATATATTTCTTCATAGAACCTCCTCTATTCCCATCGACGCACTGCTGCACAGAATTTCCAGATTGCCATTTCGACAGCGAAGCTCGTCGATCATCTTCTTTTCCTGGTTTATATCCTTCAAAACAATTTCATATTCCAGCTTAAACAGGCTTCCCAGGTTGCTTGTCTTTACCTGGCACAACCGCCATTTCTTTGCATATTTTTCGAACAGATCGTCAAACACTTCCGTGTAATCCAGCGATTCCGGTATCGTGATCCGCAGCAGCTTTTTGTCCTGCTTCATCTCTCCGAAGGAGCTTTTCTGCAGAACGATGCTTACAAGTCCAAGCAGCGCAACCACTGTGACGGCGATTCCAAGATAGCCCATCCCGGCTGCCAGACCGGCCGCCATTGCAAAAAAGATACTGCTGATGTCCTTTGAGCTTCCCGGAATAGAACGGAAACGAACCAACGAGAATGCTCCCATCACGGCAACACCGGTTCCAAGATTTCCATTAACCAGCGTGATCATCACCTGCACCAGCGCAGGCAGCATAACGAGCGTAACCACAAAATTTTTCCGATAACTTCCCTGGTACATATAAATACAGGCAACTGCCATGCCAAGTATCAGCGATACCAGAAAACATGCCAGAAAACTTCCTGCTGAAAATGAAATTGTACCGTTTTTAATTAATACTGAATCAAATAACTGTTCCACCTGCGGCCGCCTCCCTCATTTCTTTGTATGCCCGTCCGTATTTTGAAAAAGAAACCGGATACAGCTTCAGTGCATCCAGAATATCCGCCATCCACACCGGCAGAGCCTCCGGCGTCTTTACTTCCATCAGATAATAGCCCTTCTCTATAATCAGATTGCCTCCCCCTTCATCCTGCAGATCCAGTCTTGTATTGCGCCAGCGAAGGTTATCGTCGAAGGTGATCCGAAGTCCGCTGTCGTCCTTTGCAGCTAACGCGATCCGATCATATGCTATGTACATTTTCGGTTCCATATGCTTGTGATATTTCAAAAACCAGTCGATCTCCCGCAAAATCTGCGAATCGCCGGAAGGCTTCTTTCCATCATACAGATATTCAACCGCTTCCTCAAATTCCATCTCTTCGCGTCGTTTATAAACAATGCCGTCATATTTTTTCTTCAGCTCCACAAATACATGACCGCCGTTCTTATCCATCCCGTAGCTGCGGAGCCGCAGTTTTTCCTTATATACCGGTTTATCCAGCGACTCGCGGATCAGGTGAAAATCCGGCGTATCAAAGTAAATATTGTAAATCCGGCTCTGTCCATAGCGATCCATTTCCATATGTTCTGCCAGCGCTTCCCTCATCCGTTTATACTGTACCTCATCCAGAAGATACTTCACCTCATACCTCTTAAAAATTGTCTGCGCATGTTCCATGCATTTCTCTCCCTCCATAACGTATTTCTTATGGAATAGTTTTATAAAAGATTTCTTGAAGAAAGATTGAAAAAAAGATGTGATCAGTAATTTCACAAAGAGTTCACAGAGATATTAAAAATGTAATCGACTTTGTTTCCCTTTTCCCTTAGAATAATTAAAAGAAGCTGGTTTTTGGAACATTTCCCTGTACCACTGACATTAAGTCAATAGTGGGGTACTCGTTTCTTTTTCTATTTCCTGCATATCATACAAGTACAATTTTTCATCGCTCGCATGTTTTACAATTATCGTTGCCTTATAGCCCTCCTTTATCTCAAATTATGTTTTCACTATGTTTAAAAAATAGAACTACCCATTTCTGGATAATTCTATTTTTAAATTCCTTCTACGATATATAATGATCCATCAAAATCATCAAAATAAATCCCGCAAGCATGGAATATGTGGCAAGCCGCTCGTATCCGTGGCTGTGTGTTTCGGGGATCATTTCATCGCTGACAACGTAGATCATGGTGCCGCCCGCGAACGCCAGCGCTGCCGGGAGAATCACGCTGGCAATCGTTACAGCCGCGTATCCCAGCATGGTTCCGACAATTTCTATCACACCGGTGAAGCAGGCTATGAAGAATACCCGCTTTGCAGGGACTCCCGCCAGAAGCAGCGGCGATACAATCACCATTCCCTCCGGAATGTTCTGCAGGGCAATGCCAAGCGCTACTGTGATTGCATTGCCAATATCCTCACTGCCAAATCCGACTCCGGCAGCAATTCCTTCCGGCAGATTATGAATAGCGATCGCCATCACAAACAGCATCACCTTATTTAAGTGGGACTGCTTATCGGCGTGCGCTTCCTGATCCAGCCCGGTAATCCGATGCAGGTGCGGCGTCAGCTTATCGGCAAAATTCAGGCATATCGCTCCCGCAAGAATCCCGGCACAGGTCACCCAGACATTTCCATATTCCAGAGATGGAATAATAAGCCCGAATATCGCTGCCGCCAGCATCACCCCTGCTGCAAATCCAAGCACGCCGTCATTCAGTTCATGTGGGATCTTCCGAAATAAAAACCCCAGAAGCACCCCAATAATGGTGGCTCCGCCCACACCTATCGCAGATATCATCGCTAACTGCATTTTCTATACTCCTTATATTTACGATCTGTCATTTTTCAGCATCTCCATCAGCTTTGCCGGTCCCGGCGGATTTCCCTTATAAAGAGACATCATTTTATAGAGCTTTCCGGCGAGCAGCGTCACCAGAACCGCCGTGAGCACAACAATGCCGAGTGAACCGAGCGCCTGCGGTATTGTCATTCCGCCAAGCAGTATCTTAGTCGGTGTGACGAGGATTGCCGTAAACGGCATCCACGCCTGCCAGGTAACGGCGTCCCACGGGACATCCGAATTTGTGCCGCCTGCGTACATCGTGGCAAAAAAGCTGATAAGAAGCACCATCACAAACAGCATATTTGTACTGGAAAGATCCTCCGGCTTTTCTGCAACCGCGCCGCCGATCGCCGCCAGCGAGCAGTACAGGAGAAGCCCTGCCGCCAGCATCAGAAGCGCAAGTATCACGCCGGATACCGTAAACATTCCGGAAATCTCTCCGAAAGCATCAAATAGCTGCAAAATTGCCATATCCGACTGCGGATTTATTGTTTTTACAAGCTGTGTTCCAAGCGCAAAGCCTCCAACAAGACCGCCGATCCAGCAAAATAACTGCAAAATTCCGCTTGCCGCTGTCGCAAATACTTTTCCAAGGAGCATCGCTCCCGGTTTCACCGATACCAGAAACAGATCCATCAGCTTCGACGTCTTTTCCATGATTGCACTGTTTGCCGTTCCCTGCCCGTATGCAAGGATCATAAAATACAGCACCATGATGTTCAGATAAGGAAGCATCATCGCAAAAATTTCCCGCATCTCTGCATACTCATCGGTCTCTCCCTCCAGCGCCTCCGTGTCGCGCACGGAAACCTCAATGGGCATGGTAAGCTCGGCAATCTGCGTATACGCAAGCTGTGATTTCTGCACCAGCACGTAGCGGAAATATCGGTTAATAAAGTCCTCATATGCAGATGCATCCTTTTTCTCAAGCTCCGTTTCCTCCGGAAGAAGCACGGATATCTGGTAGGCACTGTCCTGCTTCTCTATCACAAGAAGCACCGCATAACCGTCTGCGGATGCCATCTCTGCCGCACGCTCAACGCTGTCTGCCATTTCGTAATCGATATTCTGAAACTGCTCCGGATCGGCGCTGTTTAAAAAGCTGTAATCCGTCAGATTCTGCTCCCCGTCGATCACATAAACCTTTGTGATCTTACTCTCATACTGCTCATCTTTTCCAAAATACTCGATTGCCGGCATGATCAGTGCAGGAAGCAGGAAGCAAAGTACCGTGATCCAGATCGTCGCATTGCGGTAGCCTTTGCCCTTTATATGCTGCATAAAAGTAAATGAAAATATTTTTCCTATGCTCTTCATATCAACGCGCCTCCCTTGTGTGTTTTCTGCCAAGCATCGCGATCCATCCGCTCAGCTTCAGACGGCTTCCGCGATACATCATCAGATCGCGGTACACCTTCGCGCATACATATGCCAGAAACGCAATGACAATAAGCTGTATAAGCCAGGACAATATAACAATGCCGATTCCTATGCTCCCTGTAATATAATATGTCGGCGCACAGAAAATGGATACTATCGGTATGAGCGCAACCGCCGTATTCACCGCAGGAGAGTCCACGGCAACCGCTATCACCGCCGCCAGATATCCGATGAGCACCAGCATTACTATTGCCATATTCGCAGGCTCCACATCCTCCATCGTGGAGCATCCGGTGCCGATCAGCCCGCTGAGCAGCGAAACTGTCAGATAACCAAGCAGAATCGACGCCAGAAGAACCAGAACCGCTGCCGGTGAAAGCCGAAAGCTCTCCGCGTTGATCCCCATCGCAGTAAACTGGTTTATAACGACGGAAGTATCTGCAAACCGTCCGGTAACGGCATAGGAAGCAACCATCACCGCCAGCAAAGAAACGATCAGTCCAAACACATACGTCATAACGGCAAGAATCTTTCCAAGCAGCATAGCAAGCGGCTTCACACTAACCATCAAAAGCTCCGCCAGCTTCGACGCCTTTTCCTCGATCACCTTCTGAATGATGTAGGAGGAAACAAATGTGCAGAGCATCAGCACAAAAATAGAATATGCCATCTGCACGCCAAATCTGGCGTCAAAGTTATCCTCTTCCTCCTCATAAAATTCAGTGACGGACTCTGTTTTCGTACTGTATCCGCTTGTCAGAACAGCAATCTGCTGCGGCGTCGCCTCCTGCTGTGCATAACGCGCCTCATCCAGCAGCGCAGAAAAAACTTCCGTACACTGTGATAGCTCTGAGTCTGAGAAATCCTTCGTCTCCGCGGTAACTGCTTCTATCTCAAAGCTGCCCGCATTTCTGCTTAGATGAAGGTACACTTCCGAAGCGCCGATTTCCTTAGGCTTCTTTTCTTCCGTTACTTCCGCAAAAGAAGTATCTGCAAAAATCTCGTTTTTTATCGGCACCTCCGCCAGCGCCAGCTCATATCCGGTATCATTTTTCACATAAACAGATGTAATGTCTGCAGATACCGTCTTTTCCCCGCCCATCAGAAGCGTCATCACCGGTATGCTGACAGCCGCGAAAAGAAGAAGGATAAAAAGCGTGATAACATTTGCCTTTCCCTTCAGCATCTGTCCGAGCGTGAAGCGGTACACCTTACCGGTTCCGGTAAAATCATTTCGGCTAATCTTCATGTGCATCACCTACTTTTTCCACGAATATTTCGTGCAGCGACGGCTCGCGCAGGTCGAACGTGATCACGCGGACATCATGCTCGATCAGCATTTTCAGGAAAGCATTCGCCTGCTCTTCTCCCGACACACGAAGCTGATATTCACATTCCTTTTCTGTGACAATCATAAGTCCCGCTTTCGCGATCAGCTCCTTTACATCGACTTCCGTTTTCAGAGAGAGATTGATCCTGCCGTAGCTCTTTTTAATATCATTCAGATGCCCCTGCAGAACCGTCTTTGAACGGTTTAAAATGATGATATCGGTGCAGAATTCCTCCACCGTCGCCATCTGGTGGCTGGACATGATCAGGTACTTGCCTTTTGCAATTTCCTCCCGGATAATGCTCTTGAACAGATCCGTATTTACCGGATCAAGCCCGGAGAGCGGTTCATCCAGGATCAGCAGATCCGGATCCGGCAAAAGCGCCGTCATAAACTGGATTTTCTGCTGGTTTCCTTTGGAAAGCTGATCCGCTTTCTTCGGCGGCTGTTTTTTCGCACGCTTTTTATTTTTTGCCTTTCCGCCCAACTGATCTTCGTCTGCCGCCGGAAGCTCCGTCGGATACAGATATTCCTCAACTTCCAGCCGTCCCGCCCAGTATTTGATGCGCTTTTTTGCCTCTGCCTTTGAAATGCCGCGCAGAGCTGCAAAATAAATCAATTGATCCATCAGCGTATACTTGGGATACAGACCGCGCTCCTCGGCGAGATAACCGACATTGCAGACGGATGTATCAAGCGGCTTTCCGTTCCATAACACCTCGCCGCTGTCCTTTGACAGCATATTCAGCATCATGCGGATGGACGTCGTTTTTCCGGCGCCGTTTGTGCCAAGCAGCGCAAATACGCCCGGCTTCGCCATCTCAAAGCTCAGATTGTCTACAACTGTTTTATCGCCATACTTTTTTGAAAGGTTTCTTACGATCAGACTCATTTTTCTCCTCTTCCCCTAAATAATTTTTATGACCTTTTAACCCTGGCATCATATACCAGTTTAAGCTCTCTTACAAAAATGTCAATTCTCCCCTATGTAGAAATATAACCCGTAATAAAGCCCATAATAAAGCCAACTGCAATAAAAATCACCCAATATAACAACCAAGAGTATAAAAACATATTCTTTTTTCCAAAATCGACCTGACTGCCGCTTCTGTACAGGATCTGGTTATTCGCGTAGGCACAGGCAAACTCCATCCCATTCTGCTCTGCCTCCTTTACGCTTTCCACCTGCCAGTCGTTGTTCTGCTGGTTGATATCCTTTCCATCCTCAATTTTCTGAAGATGCCGTGCGCGCCTTCTTCTGTTCACCGCCGCCTTAGAATCCACCGTGTAATACAACGTTTGCTGCGGTCCCTTCTCAAAGCTGTAACAGACTGCACTGCTTCTGATAATATGCCAGCCGTTCGCGCTCTGCTTCTGCAAATACTTTGTCAGCCCCTTTGTGGTGAGAAACAGCCGGTATTCCTTTTTTGTATCGCTCTTCTTTCCGTTTGCCCGCAGCCACTCCCGCGCGCCCATCCGGAATTCTCTTTCGCACATCTGCGCGATCCCTTCACACCAGAAACCGAATACTATGAGGATCGTGCTCCACACAAAACCCAGCATAAACGGGAACAGGCTCCTGATCAGAAATGCAAGAAGCAGCATGAGAATATCAAACGCCATCGCACATTTATAGTTTATCCGCGCCGCATTCTGATACCGATCCCGGTATTTCAACGCGTGAATGCGCCGTTCTTCCTCCGTATCGTACATTTCGTTAATGCCATCTTCCTCATAAGGCTTGCAGAAATAATAATTCATATCTTCATCGTGTGTAATTTCCCGCCAGCCCATCTCCTCCGCCAGCGACACAAACATTTCCCGATCCTGGATTTCCTTCAGCACCGGATACTTCGGGAGGTCAAACCGGTCCACATCGTATACAAGACGCTGCGGATTTCCCTTTTCAAAGGTATAGATAACGCCGAGATTGATATTCTTTAAAAACAGCCCCTGCTGCGCCATCTCCTCCAGCCAGAATTTCTCCCGCATCAGACTCAGAATAAATTTTGTTTTACGAATGGTCTGTCCCATAGATTTCCTCCCCGTTTCTGAGCTGCTTGCGCAGGCGCTCCAGCTCCATTTTTAAAATTTCATCCCCCATCGGAGTCAGCCGATACACCTTTTTCCCGTTTTCATTCGACACTACCTCGATCAGAGCATCCTCCACCAGACGACCGAGCATCGTGTAAAGCGTGCCGGTGCCCATATGGATACGGTTTTCCGTAAGTTCACGGACAAACTGCATGATAGCATACCCATGCCTTTCCTCCTTCAGAGCAAGCAGTGTATAGTAGGTAGTTTCTGTCATTGGAATATATTTTTTAATGATCTGCTCCAATTTTCTATCCCCTGTCCGTTTACTTTTCGATATGTCGCCTCTTGATATGTCGATACTCGACATATCGTCTAACGACATAATAGCACTTTACTATATATCTGTCAATCAGTTTTTCTGTTGACAAATGAATGCTTCTTCCGTTAGAATACTCTTAGAAAGGAAATGGGTTCTTCTACTGAGTATGGTCATCTGACTGTAAAAGCTTTCCCGTTTCTTTTTTAGTACCATAAAAGTGTAGTAGTTAGAGAGTAATTAACTCTGACATCTG
>NZ_JBKXTT010000018.1:0-82188 GCF_047017445.1 Marvinbryantia sp.
AGACCTTCAGATTGATCTTTTTCAATTGCCTTAACTAAATGACATTGGTTCACGTTGTTCACAGTAACATTCGCAAATCCATTTAAAATTTGCTCCGCGAATGGGATTTGCTCACACCGGAATCACTTTCTTACGGACTTTGCAGTGAATGCAAAGTCCTGACCTGAACAGTAACGAAATAGCACTTTATCAGCCCCGACAGATTACTTTTCATTGACAGATGCACAGAAAAGCGCTATATTAGAACTAAGATTTTGTCATTTTGTACAAAACGATTTAAAATAATAATCAGGAGTGGGGAAAATGTATCAGGAAGATTACAAACGCTGGCTTGCTGCAGACCTGGAGGATGCAGATTTAAGACCAGAGCTGGCAAAAATTGAGGGAAATGACGATGAGATCAAGGACAGATTTGCGGTAGCGCTTAAATTCGGCACCGCAGGACTTCGCGGTGTGCTCGGAGCAGGCACAAACCGCATGAACATCTACGTGGTGCGCCAGGCTACCCAGGGACTTGCAAACTGGGTAAAGACACAGGGCGGCAATCAGCTTGTGGCGATCAGCTACGACAGCCGCTTAAAGAGCGATGTGTTTGCAAAGACGGCGGCAGGTGTGCTCGCTGCAAACGGAATAAAGGTGCGCATTTACGACGCGCTGATGCCGGTACCGGCGCTCTCCTTTGCTACACGCTACTATGAGTGCAACGCAGGCATTATGGTGACGGCGTCCCACAATCCTGCAAAATACAACGGCTACAAGGCATACGGTCCGGATGGCTGCCAGATGACAGACGACGCGGCTGCAATCGTTTACGATGAGATCCAGAAGACGGATGTACTCGACGGCGCAAAATATGTTTCTTTCGCAGAGGGCGTTGAGAACGGCATGATCCGTTTTGTCGGCGACGACTGCAAGAAGGCGTTCTATGAGGCGATCGAGTCCCGCCAGGTTCGTCCGGGTCTGTGCAAAACTGCCGGACTGAAGCTGGTTTACAGTCCCTTAAACGGTTCCGGTCTTGTTCCGGTTACCCAGGTGCTGAAAGACATCGGCGTCACAGATATCACCATCGTTCCGGAGCAGGAGTATCCGAACGGCTATTTCACCACCTGCAGCTATCCGAATCCGGAAATCTTTGCGGCGCTGGAAAAAGGGCTGGAGCTTGCAAAGGAGACGGGCGCGGATCTGATGCTTGCGACCGACCCTGATGCAGACCGCGTTGGTATCGCGATGAAGTGCCCGGACGGCTCCTATGAGCTGGTAAGCGGAAACGAGATGGGCGTTCTTCTGCTGGACTACATCTGCGCAGGACGCATCGAGAAGGGCACCATGCCGGAAAAGGCAGTTGCCGTGAAATCCATCGTATCCACACCGCTTGCAGACGCAGTTGCAAAGCACTATGGCGTGGAGATGCGCAACGTACTCACCGGCTTCAAGTGGATCGGCGACCAGATCGCAGGTCTGGAGGCGGCAGGCGAGGTAGACCGCTTTATCTTCGGCTTCGAGGAAAGCTACGGCTATCTGGCAGGTCCGTATGTGCGCGACAAGGACGCGGTGATCGGTTCCATGCTCATCTGCGAGATGGCGGCTTACTACAGAAGCATCGGCAGTTCCTTAAAGCAGCGCATGGAAGAGATTTACAAAGAATACGGCCGTTATCTGAACAAGGTGGACAGCTTCGAATTCCCGGGACTTACCGGCATGGACAAGATGGCCGGCATCATGCAGCAGCTTCGTGAGAATCCGCCGGCGGATATTGCCGGTTACAAAGTAACGAAGGTTACGGACTACAAGAAACCGGAAGAGACAGGGCTTCCGGCAGCAAACGTGCTGATCTACGCACTGGAGGGCGGCGCAACGGTAGTCGTTCGTCCGTCCGGCACAGAGCCGAAGATCAAGACTTACTTCACCACGCTCGGCAAAGATCTTGCTGAGGCGCAGGCGCAGAAGGATCAGCTTGCCGAGGCGTTAAAGCCGCTGTTTTCTTAGTACATACAAAACAGGCGTAATAAGGCGCTGCACGAAAGGTGCGGCGCCTTTTCGACGAAATAGGTGACAACGCACGCGTCCTGGCTGCGGACTGGTTATCAAAAATATTTGCGCTTCCCCGCTCTTTTGACAAATTATGCGCGTGATCCCGTGTATACTTAAAGGTGAGACTGCAGGTTCTGGGAGGCAATGAGATGGAAGAGTGGGAGAGAGCATCAGAAAAGGGACGGATCGAGCGCTGCGCGGAGTCGTTTCAGCGGCTTGCGGAGGTTTTTCAGTATCTTCCATCCCAGAAAGAGGAGCTGAGCGGGGACGATCTGGAGGAAATATACGACACGGTGCAAAGCAGGGTCTGCCGCACCTGCGGAAAATATGCGCAGTGCTGGGAAAAGAATGAGGAGAGGACCGCGCGGCTCGTCTACGATCTGCTGACGGCGGTGGCGGAGGACGGAGAAGAGAGCGGCGACTGCCCGGCAGCGGAGGAACGCTTCGCGCGCTACTGCGTGAAGGGCTATTCTTTTGCACAGGAATTGCGGGGCAGCTTCTGCCAGGCGCGCATCAATCTGATGTGGAGCAACCGGATGCTGGAAAACAGGGCGGCGGTGGCAAGGCAGCTCTCCGAGACGGCGCAGATCATACAGGAGATCGCCTGCACGGTTTACGAGGCTGACGACGCGGACAGCGAGCTGGAGCATAAGGTGAAAGCAAAGCTGCGGCTGCAGAATGTACGGGTGCAGAACCTGCGCATCGTAAAGAATAGCTGGGGACCGCCGGAGGTGGTGCTGACGGCAAAAACACCGCGCAGGCACTGCGTTTCGGTGAAGGCGATCGCCGATACGCTCTCAAAGGTGTGCAGCCGTCCGCTCGTGCCGGAGCGCAACAGCAGGCTCACCCTTGGGGCGGAGCCTGCCACCCTTCATTTTGTGGAGGAGACAGGCTACTACATGCTCACCGGCTCGGCGATGAGGACCTGCGCGGGGCAGACGGCGTGCGGAGATAATTTTTCCGTACTGACGGGCAGCCACGGCCAGGTGATCCTTGGCATCTCGGACGGCATGGGAAGCGGCGTGCGCGCAAACAGGGAGAGCCAGACGGTCATCGAGCTTCTGGAGCAGTTTATGGGAGCGGGATTCACCGCGGAGACGGCGGTGCGGATGATCAACTCTGCGATGGTGCTCCAGCGGGGAATGCAGCGGTTTTCCACACTTGACATTTGCGGAATAAACCTGTACAGTGGGCAGTGTGAATTTTTAAAGATCGGCGCGGCGACCACCTTTATCCGGCGCGCAGGCTGGGTGGAAACGGTCACCTCCACAAGCCTGCCGGTCGGTGTTTTCCAGGAGGTGGACTTTGAGCGCTCGCGCAAGCGCCTGGAGCACGGCGATCTGATCGTGATGGTGTCGGACGGCGTGCTGGATGCATTGCCGCAGGAGGAGCAGGAAGAGCTGATGAAATATCTCATTCTGAAGATAAATTCCGACAATCCGGCGGAGTTTGCGGAGCTTCTGATGGAGCAGGCGCTGTCCTTCACAGACGGCGATGCGAAGGACGATATGACCATCCTCGCGGGCGGATTCTGGAAAAAATAAGGAGAGTACGTATGCAGAAGGTATTTGCCTATATGGAGGAGCACGCTATGATCCGGGCGGGCGATAAGGTGATAGCAGGCGTGTCGGGAGGCGCAGATTCCATGTGCCTGTTTTTTGTGCTGCTCGATTACCGGCGGCTGCTGCCCTTTTCCCTTACCGTGGTGCATGTGGAGCATGGCGTGCGCGGGCAGGAGAGCATCGGGGACGCCCGGTTTGTGGAGAAAATCTGCCGGGAGCATAAGATAGACTTTCGCCTGGTTTCCTGTCAGGTGGCGGAAATGGCAAAGCGGGAGAAGCTTTCTGTGGAGGAAGCCGGGCGGCGGGCGCGCTACGAGGCGTTTGAGCGCATCCGGGAAGAGCTGGGGGCCGATAAGATCGCGGTGGCGCACAACCAGGACGATCAGGCGGAGACAGTGCTTTTTCAGATTGCGCGCGGAAGCGGGCTGACAGGTGCGGGCGGGATCCGTCCGGTGCGCGGCAATATCATTCGTCCGCTGCTTTGCTTAAGCCGCGCGGAGATCGAGGCGTACCTGCGCGGGCATTCCCAGACGTGGCGCACGGACGCCACCAACAGCGGACTGGACTATGCGCGCAACCGCATCCGTCATCAGATCCTTCCGGTTTTCGAAAAAGAGATCAACAGCGCGAGCCGCGCGCATATCGCGGCGCTTGCGCAGGAGCTGCAGCGCGTGCAGGCGTATATGGAGCAGGAGACGGAAAATTGCCTTTGCGCCCTGGCGGTGTTTTCTGAGGGAGAAGCGCGGCTTGACGCGGCAGCCCTGCGTGAAAAGCCGGTTCTTCTGCAGGAATATGCGCTGCGCGAAAGTCTCAGAAGGGCGGGCTGCCCGTTAAAGGATATCGGGCGCAGGCATATCGCGGATATGCAGAGGCTCCTTGCGGGACAGTCGGGGCGGCGCACGGAGCTTCCCGGCGGCTGGCAGGCAGAGCGCAGCTTTGATAAGCTGATCCTTCGGAAAAGGAGCAGCGATGCGGAGCCGTTTTCCTTTGCAGCGCGCGCAGAGGCGCCCGGAAGCTGCGAAACGCCGGAGGGCGTCTTTACCCTGCAGATTTTTCCAAATGAAAATAAAAATTTTTTTCAAAATACATATACGAGATGGCTGGATTGTGATAAAATAGGCAATAATCTTTTTATCCGCACACGCAGACCGGGGGACTATATCGTCGTCAACCGGCAGGGCGGGAAAAAGAAATTGAAGGAATACCTTATCGAAGAGAAGATACCGGCAGCGCAGCGGGATCACGTTTTGCTGCTCGCACAGGGGAGTGAGATTCTGTGGGTGATCGGACACCGCATCAGCGAGGCATACAGGGTATCTCCGGAGACAAAGAGAATTTTAGAGATACGGAGGATGGGAGAAAACGATGTCGGAGAAAATCAGCGTATTGATTCCGGAAGAGGAAGTGGACAGAAAGATTGAGGAACTGGGAAGAAAAATCAGCGAGGACTATGAGGGAAAGGCGGTGCATCTGATCTGCGTGCTCAAGGGCAGCATCTTTTTTACCTGCGAGCTGGCAAAGAGAATTACCGTTCCGGTAACGCTGGACTTTATGTCCTGCAGCAGCTACGGTTCGGACACGAAATCAAGCGGCGTGGTGAAGATCGTCAAGGACCTCGACGAGCCGCTGGAGGGAAAACATGTTATTGTAATCGAGGATATCATTGATTCCGGCAGGACGCTGAGCTATCTGCTGGAGATCCTGCAGGCAAGAAATCCGGCGAGCCTTGCGCTCTGCACGCTGCTCGACAAGCCGGATCGCCGGGTGAAGGATGTGAAGGTGGATTACACCGGTTTTGAGATCGAGGATAAATTTGTCGTGGGTTACGGACTTGATTATGCGCAGCGCTACCGCAATCTGCCGTATGTGGGCGTTGTGGAGCTGTAAGGAAAGGAGACTATTTTTTGAACAGAAGTACAAGAGGTATTGGCGTTTATTTGATCGCTCTGGTGCTGGTCGTGCTGCTCCTGTTTGGGATGCGCGGCGGAGTGACAATGGAGGAAAAATGCACCTACAATGAATTTGTGCAGGCGCTGGAGGAGGGCACGGTCGCGGCGGCGGATCTTCGCCAGAACACGGAAGTGCCGACCGGCGAGGTCGTGCTGACTATGAGCGACGGCAGCATAAAGCAGGTGTATGTGACGGATGTAAGAGAGGCGGAGGAACTGCTCCGTCAGCATAAGGTGTCCTACGACACCTACGACGTCCCGACGGACAGCTCGTTTCTCACGAGCATCATTCCGGTGCTGATGATGGGCATTATCCTGGTGGTATTTATCATCATGATGAACCGGCAGTCGGGCGGCGGAAATAAGATGATGAATTTTGGCAAGAGCCGCGCCACGCTGGTCATGCCGGATGCAAAGAAGGTGACCTTTAAGGACGTCGCCGGGCTGCAGGAGGAAAAAGAGGACCTGCAGGAGCTGGTGGATTTCTTAAAGGATCCGCAGAAATACACAAAGATGGGTGCGCGCATTCCAAAGGGCGTGATCCTGGTCGGCTCTCCCGGTACCGGAAAGACGCTGCTCGCAAAGGCGGTGGCAGGCGAGGCGGGCGTGCCGTTCTTCAGCATTTCCGGCTCGGATTTCGTGGAGATGTTCGTCGGCGTCGGAGCATCACGCGTGCGTGATCTGTTCGCCGAGGCGAAGCAAAACGCGCCCTGTATCGTATTTATTGATGAGATCGATGCGGTGGCGCGCCGCAGAGGCACCGGTATGGGCGGCGGTCACGACGAGCGTGAGCAGACCTTAAACCAGCTTCTTGTTGAGATGGACGGCTTCGGTGTCAACCAGGGCATCATCGTGATGGCGGCAACAAACCGCGTGGATATCCTTGATCCGGCGATCCTGCGTCCGGGACGCTTCGACCGCAAGATCGGCGTCGGCAAGCCGGATATCAAGGGCAGAGAGGACATCTTAAAGGTACACGCAAAGGGCAAGCCGCTCGGCGACGACGTGAATCTTTCTGACATCGCGCGCACAACGGCGGGCTTTACCGGGGCGGACCTGGAAAACCTGCTGAACGAGGCGGCGATCTACGCAGCAAAGAAGAGCCGCGCGTACATTATGCAGGCGGATATCCAGCAGGCGTTTATCAAGGTGGGCATCGGCGCAGAGAAAAAGAGCCGCGTGATCTCTGACGCGGAAAAGCGCATTACGGCATACCATGAGGCGGGGCATGCGATCCTGTTCCATGTGCTTCCGAACGTGGGACCGGTACACACCGTTTCCATCATTCCGACCGGCATGGGAGCCGCAGGCTACACAATGCCGCTGCCGGAGAAAGATGAAATGTTTATGACAAAGGGCAAGATGCTTGATACGCTGGTGGTAGATCTGGGCGGCCGCGTGGCGGAGGAGCTGATCATCGGCGACATCACCACCGGGGCTTCGCAGGATATCAAGCAGGCGACGCACCTTGCAAAAGCGATGGTGACGCGTTACGGCATGTCCGACCGCGTGGGGCTGATCGATTACGGCACTGACGAAAACGAAGTCTTTATCGGGCGCGATCTCGCGCAGTCGCGGGGCTTCAGCGAGTCGGTGGCAGCCACGATCGACGAGGAAGTAAAGCGTCTGATCGACGAAGCGCACACAAAGGCAAGGCAGATTATCGAGGAGCACATCGAGGTGCTTCACGCCTGCGCCAAACTGCTCATTGAGAAGGAAAAGATCGGGCAGGAGGAGTTCGAAGCACTCTTTGCGTAAGCGAATGTGCATCTTGCACAAAAATGCACCGAAAAATTTGTGAAGTTTGTGTAGACTTATTTGCGGAGTCATGCTATACTACGTATTGTAAAACCCCCCAATACATTATATAGTTTTTGCAACACCCCATAAGAAGAAATACCTTCTCCAAAAAAGGCAGCCTAACCGCTGTCTTTTTTACGTTGCCATGCATCCGAAGGGAGCTGCCGGCGGCAGGTCCTGTAGGTTGTGCTGAAACGTCAGTTGGCAGATAAATGACGCAGTCTGGAAAAAAGGCTTTTACGCGGCTTTTAAGCGGCGTGGGTTTTGAAGGTTGTGCTTGTATCTTCCCGGCGGATAGTATAAAATAAATATGTAATTTCTGCAAAAGGAGAAAAACATTGAACTGGGACGAGACGATGCTGTTGAACGAGAAGCAGTTGTATATTCTGGGGATGCGTCCTGTATTTATCGCATCTGCACTGTTCAGCGACGAAACAGAAAATTTTGTGACACCGATGGAGCCGGAGCCCGGCGATACAGTTACGATCCGTTTCCGCGCAAAGCGGGATAATATTGATGCGGTGTACCTGCAGACGGCAAAAGAGACGCTGCAGATGAAATTCGACAGAGAAGAAGGATATTTTGATTACTATAAAATAGATGTGCCGATCGGCATCCATCCGCTGCGCTACTGTTTTAAGGTGAAGGCGGGGCGGCTGGTCTGTTATTTTGATAAGCGCGGCGTATCGAAGGACGTACGCGAGGAATACCGGTTTACGCTGGTGCCGGGTTTTCGCACGCCGAAATGGGCGAAGGGTGCGGTGATGTACCAGATTTTTGTTGACCGCTTCTGCAACGGAGATCCCACGAACGACGTGGAGGACCGCGAATATTTTTATATCGGCGATACGACAAGAAAGGTGACCGACTGGAACCAATACCCGGCGAGTATGGGCGTGCGCGAGTTTTACGGCGGCGACCTGCAGGGCGTGCTGGATAAGCTGGATTATCTGCAGGAGCTTGGCGTAGATGTGCTCTACTTCAATCCTATTTTTGTGTCTCCGTCTAATCATAAATACGACATCCAGGACTATGATTACGTGGATCCGCATTACGGGAAGATCGTGAAGGATACCGGAGACCTTCTGCGGGAGGGTGACCACGAGAATAAGCACGCTACCCGCTACATCACACGCGTGACGGATAAGGAAAACCTGGAGGCGAGTAATCAGCTCTTCATTCAGCTGGTGGAAGAGGCGCACCGCCGGGGAATGCGCGTCATCCTGGATGGGGTGTTCAATCACTGCGGCTCGTTCAATAAGTGGCTTGACCGTGAGCGCATTTACGAAAATCAGCCGGGCTATGAGCCGGGCGCTTACGTGTCCGCGGACAGCCCCTACCGGAGCTTTTTCAAATTTAACAGTGAGAACTGGCCCTACAATCCGAACTATGACGGCTGGTGGGGGCACGACACGCTGCCGAAGCTGACGTATGAGCATTCACAGAAGCTGCACGACTACATTCTGCAGATCGCGAAAAAATGGGTTTCTCCGCCGTACAATGTGGACGGATGGCGTCTGGACGTGGCGGCGGATCTTGGTTTTTCCAGCGAGTACAATCACGAATTCTGGAAGGAATTCCGCGAGGTCGTCAAGGAGGCGAACCCGGATGCGCTGATCCTGGCGGAGCATTACGGTGATCCACGCTCCTGGCTGCAGGGCGACGAGTGGGACACTGTTATGAACTATGATGCTTTTATGGAGCCTCTCACCTGGTTTTTCACCGGCATGGAGAAGCACAGCGACGAATACCGGCAGGATATGCTTGGCAATGGAATGCATTTTGAGTGGGCGATGGGGCATTCTATGACAAGCTTTCTCGGACCGTCCCTCCAGGTGGCGATGAACGAGCTTTCCAATCACGACCATTCCCGCTTTCTTACGCGCACGAACCACAGAGTCGGACGTGTGGCGTCGCTTGGAAGCGAGGCGGCGGGACATGACGTCAATAAAGCGGTCATGCGCGAGGCGGTCGTCATGCAGATGACGTGGCCGGGTGCGCCGACCATTTACTATGGCGACGAGGCGGGCGTCTGCGGTTTTACGGATCCCGACAACCGCCGTACCTATCCCTGGGGACGGGAGGATACAGAGCTGATCGCTTTCCACAAAGAGATGATCCGCATTCACAAGGAGAGTGCGGCGCTGAAGCGCGGCTCCATCAAGATGGTCGCGACGGATTATCAGTTTATCTGCTACGGGAGATTTCTGAAGGACGAGCGCTATCTGATCGTGTTCAACAACAGCAATGCGCCGATGCAGCGGCAGATCCGCACCTATGATATCGGAATCTCGGATGAGGATAATGTGATCCAGATCATGCAGACGGATGCGAACGGTTACCACACAGACCGCGTATTTCACGAGGTGAGGAGCGGGGAGATCGCCATGACGCTTCCGCCGCTTTCCGCGACGGTGCTGACGGTGATGGACGGCGAGCGCAACGAACACCGTCTGACAGAATTTATAGATGACGAGTACGCCTGGAGCGTATCGGCATTGGGAATGAGAAAAAGAAACATGGAGGGAACAACAGATGAAGTACGTAACACTTGGAAAGACAGGCTTGACGGTATCAAAGGCGGGACTCGGCGGCATCCCTATTCAGAAAAGTAACGCCGAAGAGGTGAAAAAGCTGGTGCGCGCACTGATGGAGAAGGGCGTCAATTACATTGACAGCGCCCGCGGCTACACTGTCAGCGAGCAGCTTCTCGGCGAGGCGCTGGAAGGCATCCGTGATAAATTTGTGCTGGCGACCAAGAGCATGGCGCGCACAAAGGAAGCGATGGAAAGGGATATTGAGACAAGCCTTAAAAATTTCCGTACCGACTATATTGATCTGTACCAGATCCACAATCCGGGGATGGCGGATCTCGACACGGTTGTGGGCGAGGGCGGCGCGCTGGAAGCGCTGCTGGAGGCAAAGGCGGCCGGAAAGATCGGTCATATCGGGCTGACGGCACATTCCCTGCAGGTGTTTGAGCATGCGCTGACGCTTGAATGGGTGGAGACGATCATGTTCCCGTACAACATCGTGGAATCGCAGGGCGAGGCGCTGATGAAGGTCTGTTCCGAGCGCGGCATCGGTTTTATCGCGATGAAGCCGCTTGCAGGCGGCGCGATCGAGGATGCGTCTCTGGCGCTGCGCTATATCTGCGCAAATCCGGACGTTACCATCGTGATCCCGGGTATGTACAGTCTGGAGGAAGCTGCGCAGAACGTAGAAGCGGTGGAGGAGGCAAGACCGCTTGATAAGAACGATGCGGAAAAGATCGCCGCTGTGCGCGAGCAGCTCGGCGAAAACTTCTGCCGCCGCTGCAACTACTGCCAGCCGTGCAGCGCAGGCATCAGCATATCAAACGTATTTCTGTTCGCGGGCTATCTGCAGAGATACGGTCTCGGAGACTGGGCGTACAGCCGCTACCAGACCCTGAATGTGAAAGCGGACGACTGTATCGGGTGCGGCGAGTGTGAGGGACGCTGCCCGTACCATCTGCCGATCCGGGAAATGCTGAAAAAATGCGCGAAGGATTTCCGCGATTATGAAGCAAGTCATCAGTAAAAAACTGCCGCATCCATCAAAGATGCGGCAAATTTTTTAGGCATTTTTCTTTTTTTCGAAGCCGTGTATCCAGTCTGCTTTCAAAAAGTAGATGAGGAACACGATGGAGCTTAGGCTCCAGGTGAGCGGATACGCCCAAAACACGGTCTGGATCTGCGGGACGATCCGCACGGCAATGGTGATGTAGCTGACACGGATCACGCACCAACAGACCATCATGACCAGCATCGGCACGATCGCTTTCCCGGCGCCGCGCAGGATGCCGGCAATGCAGTGCGAGAAGGCGAGCAGGAAGTAAAACAGCGTGACGGTGTGCGCCTGCATGACGCCGAAGGCGACGACGTCCGCTTCTCTGTTAAAGAGAGAAATCAGCACCGGGGAGGCAAGGTAAATCGTGATGCCGACCAGCTCCGCCAGTGTGATGGAGCAGATAATGCCAAAGTATGCGCCTTTCTTTGCGCGGTCATACTGCTTTGCGCCAAGGTTCTGACTGACAAAGGTGGTCAGCGACATCGCGAAGCAGGTGATCGGCAGAAAACCAAAGCCCTCAATCTTCGAGTAGGAACCGCAGCCTGCCATCGCCGTCGGCCCGAAGGCGTTGATATTGGACTGCACAACTACGTTTGCGATCGAGATGATCGAATTCTGGATGCCGGACGGCAGACCATTGGAGATGATCTGGCGCAGTATCTGCCGGTCGATCTTCAGCTTTTTCAGGGAAATGCGGTATTCCCGGGGCGCGTGCGTCAGGTGGTGCAGGCAGAGCAGGGCGCTTAAAAACTGCGAGATGATCGTGGCAAGCGCCGCAGCGCCGACACCCATGCCGAGCACCGCGATAAAAAAAAGATCCAGCGCAATGTTCGTGAGCGACGAAATAATCAGATAGAGCAGCGGTCGTCTGCTGTCGCCGACCGACTGCAGGATGCCGACGAAAATGTTGTAGAGTACGAAGGCAAGCGAGCCGCAGAAATACACGCGGAAATACAGCACCGAATTTGGAAGCACATTTTCCGGCGTTCCCATCCAGATGAGAATCTGTGGGGCAAGAAAAATGCCGAGCACCATCAGAAGAAGTCCGCACACGATACCGAAGGAAACGGTCGTGTGGATGGATTTCTGCGTCGTCTCATAATCTTTTGCTCCGAAATAGCGTGCGGTGACGACGCCCGCGCCGAGGGCGATCCCGTTAAAAAATCCCACCATCAGAAAAATAAGGCTTCCGGAGGAGCTGACAGCGGCAAGCGCCTCGCTGCCGAGAAAATTTCCGACGATCAGAGAATCCGCCGTATTATAAAGCTGCTGAAACAGATTTCCGAGAAACAGCGGGAGGGCAAAAGAGATGATCCGCTGCGGGATCGGGCCCTCTGTCAGCAGTGTCTGATGCTGCTGGTGATGGTGTATGTTAATATGTAAAAAGTGGTGATTGTGGTGCGGCATGTTCAGATATCCTTTCCTTAAAAAATGCGCTTCCTTTGCGCTGCAGGAAACAAAAGTCCTGTGCAAACAGTAAGAGCGCTTTACTATCATATCACAAAGAATAAAAAATGTAAATTTTTTTGCTTTGGCTGCATCCTTTTTTCCTTTCGGCACGTCTAATGATTGTAAAAAGAAAAAAGACCGGTCTTTGAAACGCCGGGCGCCGCCAGGTATAAGCAAAAAGCGGCGAGGCGTAGTTTACAGATATGGAGGTGTAAATTTGGAACATCTGGTGAAAAAGGCACAGCACGAGAACGACGCGGAGAGCTTCATACAATTGATGGAGCTGAACCGGCAGAGTATGCTAAAGGTTGCCCGCTCTTATCTGACGAGCGAGCAGGACGTCGCTGATGCTATGCAGGATACGATTCTGACCTGTTACGAAAAATTACATACGCTGCAGCAGCCGCAGTATTTTAAGACCTGGCTGATCCGCATCGTGATCAACCGGTGCAAGGATATCCTGCGGCAAAACCATAGAGAAGAGCTTCCGGGGGAGCTGGAGGCGCAGGCGGTAACGGATGAAAGCTTTGCGGATGTGGAATTTCGGGAGCTTTTGCAGCAGATCGATGAGAAGTATCGGACGATCCTGGTGCTGTACTATGTGGAGGGCTTCAACACGAAAGAAATCGCCGGACTGCTTGACATGAACGAGCACACAGTGAAGAGCAGGCTGGTACGTGCCAGAAAAAAGTTCGCGATGCAATTAGAGATGAAGGAGGCGGGAGCGATTTATGGATAGAAAATACTCAAAAGCGGAAATGAAACGGATTCTGCGCCGGGATATCAGCACGTCGGCGCTTACAGAGCAGAAGATCCAGGAGGCGTACAGCTTCGTGCGCGCAGATGCGGCAATGAAGCGGCAGACGGAGCGCATGTACCAGAGCAGCGCGGCGGCAGGAAACGTGAACGGACGGGAAGCGGTGCGTGCCGAGGAACAGACGACGGGACGGGAAGCGATGCGTGCCGCGGATAAGCGACGTGCAGGCGGACACAGAGGCAGCGCGGCGCGGCCGGGCAGACGGATGCCGAGACGCTGGGCGGCTCTGGCAGCGGCGGCGGTTCTTGCGGTATCCTCCGTCACAGTCATGGCAATCAATGGCATGTTCTCCAAAACGGTTGAGCAGAGCGAGGATACGCTGAGCTACAAGCTGGAATTTAACTACGAGCTGACGCCAAATGTGATAGATACAGAGCCGGGATATGTTCCGGAGGGATATGAGCAGCAGCCGGGGCATAAACTCACCTGGTGCGCGGATGGCTCCTGGCAGAATGGTTTTACCATATATACCGTCACGGCAAACTATCTGGATCAGCAGTCGGGGCTGCTGGATGTGGACAACGTTGAGAATATCGAAAAAACCACGATCAACGGTATGGAGGCGCACCTGATCACACTGAAAGGCGCTGCAGCCAAAGGATCAAAGTATATGGATAAGCGCATTTATCTGTTCAATGAGAACGATGGGTTTGTATGTATTCTTTTTGGCGGAAACGATCTTTCTATGGAAGAGCTGGTGAAGGTGGCGGAAGGACTGCAGTTCACAAAGCAGGAGGAAACGCTGGAATACATGAGTGCAGAGGATTTGGAAGCGCAGGAGAAAATGATCGAGGAGAGCATTGCGCAGGAGAATGAGGAGCAGCAGGCGAAACTGGAAGCCGGCGTGCCGCAGAAATATATTTATGATGTCGGGGAGAGCTTTGAGATAAAGAATATGTTTGTGGATCCGGAGCAGGAAAAAGATGTCAACACAACCCGGATTGCGGTAAAGAGTGCAGAGGTCATCGACTCCATTGCAGATTATCCGCAGGAAAACTTTTTTAATTACGATGAGGACCTTGCGCCGAAGATCAATGAGGACGGCACGGCAACTTCTTATGCAAGAGTTACCGGTGATGGCGAAGACGATGCGGAGGAGACAACGGAAAATGTAAAACGTAAATTCTTAAAGGTTACGCTTACCGCAGAAAATATCAGCGACGCGGCGATCGATTTCTGGGCGGGTGCTCCGCAGATGGCATATCTGGAGCCGGTTGAAGAGAGTAACTATAAGTATGACACTACCTCGACAATGCCGCTTAACGGGTGGTCGGAGAGCATTGGCTATGATGGCAGGGCAATTTACTTTGACCAGTCGCCGTATGCAGGAAAACTGAATCCGCATTTCTTCTACCGCGATCTGGAAGCAGGGGAAACCCTGGAGTACACCCTGCTCTTTGCGGTCGACGAGGACAGACTGGAAAACCTCTATCTCGTATGGGGTACGAATGGAATGGTTATCCCGGAGGAGGGCGAGACCTACACAGAGCGCTACGTGCGGATGAATGTGGGATAATATGCCGGCAGGGCACAGCAATTAAAGAGCAGTGAGAATATATGACATACGGGGGACGCTTCAGAAATGGAGCGTCCCCTGTTTGCAGATTCACCTGTTGATTTTGGAAAGTGAAATGCGGATATTTTTGACGCTATGGAAATGCAGGGCTTTTTATGCTATACTGATCGGGTAATACAGCCGGGCGTTCAAAGCAGGAGAAATGGTGGTGGGAGATGTGAAAAACTTAAAAGAAGAGACTTCCGATTTGAAAAAGCAGCAAAAGGAAGAACCACAAAAGTATTTCCAGGAGGCGCTGGCGGATTTTGTACATGACGCAGCCAGCGGCGATGCGATCCGCCACCTCTGCGATCTGGGCTATACGACGGACGCTATTATGAAACAGCTCACCTTTCCAACGCCCCGCGAGCGGGTGGAAAAAACGGTGTACCGGCACTTGACGGAGCGCGGCATTCTGCGGGAAAGCCTGCCGGAGCATGCGCGGGAAATCAGCACGGAAGGGCTTTCGGAGCGTGCGCTTTGGGCGCTGCTGCAAAAAGAGATTTTAAGAAGCGGGGAAGAAAACGTTTATGTCTCCTGTCCCTTTGGAACGATCCGGCGGGACCGGGAAGCGCGTCTCTCGCGGATGCTTTCCTGCCTTACGGGACGCGAGCGTGAGTATCTGCTTGGCATCCCCTGGAAACCCGCCGTCATGTATCACCGGCTGAACAGCCGGATGCTGGAAATTTCGGTCAGCCTTGCGCTGTATTCCGATGCGGAGATGAGATTTTATGTATGGAAAGAAACAATATGAGACGTATAGCAATCTCCGCGGCCTGCACATTGCCCGGACAGCTTCAGCCGGATACCAGGGCAGTGCAGACCGCGGAGGATTTTCTGGCGGGAACAGACAGTGTTACCGCGTATATCTGTGAGCAAAAAAGATAGCCGGCATCATCCCATATAAATGGTTACATGATACTCCGTCTTTCCCTCCTCAAGCGGAATCAGATTTCCTTCTATTTCCCTGCCGTCAACGATTATCTTCTGCACGCCTTTCTGCACGCCGTCCGGCTTCTGCACGTCGATGTAGTAGGCGGCTCCCCGGAATTTGCGGACCAGCCGGAAGCTTCCGAAATCCGACGGCACGCAGGGATCGATGATCAGACCGTCACAGGAGGGCTGCACGCCGAGGATCGCCTGGGAAACATTGACAAAGGTCCATGCGGCGGTGCCGGTCAGCCAGCTGTTTTTCGCTTCACCGTGATAATAAGCGTCCGCGCCCGCAACCATCTGGGAATAGACATAAGGCTCTGTCCGATGGATTTCGCTGATGCTTTCCAGGTAAGACGGACAGGTTTTCCGGTAAACCTCAAATGCCCGGTCGCCGCGGCCGATCACGGTTTCCGCGATGGATATCCAGGGATTGTTGTGACAGAAGATACCGGCGTTTTCCTTATATCCAGGCGGGTAGGAGGAAATTTCTCCGAGATTCAGATAATACCGGGTATAGGCGGGCTGCAGGATCATAATACCGTATTTTGTATCCAGCCGTTCTTTTACGGAATCCAGCGCTTTTTCCGCAAGCCCTTCTTTTACGCCGATCCCTGCCATGACGCAGAAGCCCTGCGGCTCGATGTAGATCTGCCCTTCCTCGCATTCTCTGGAGCCGACCTTTTGCGACTGGGCGTCATAGGCGCGAAGGAACCATGCGCCGTCCCAGCCTGCGTCAAGGACTGCCTGATACATTTCTTCCGCCGCTTTCTGTGCTTCTGCTGCAAGCTCCGGTCTTCCGGTACGGCGGCAGATATCGGCAAATTCCCTGCCGTATTTTACAAACATGCCTGCGATAAACACCGACTCCGCAACCGGACCCTCGGACGGTCCCGTGGTCTGGAAGGCTTCCCCGGGTTCTTTCGAGAAACAGTTCAGGTTCAGACAGTCGTTCCAGTCTGCGCGCCCGATAAGGGGAAGGTTGTGCGGACCCAGATGCGTGCGGGTAAAAGTAAAAGAGCGGTGCAGATGCTCAAAGAGCGGCTGCGCTTTGTCCTCCTGATTATCAAAGGGAACCATTTCTTCAAGAATCTGGAAATCGCCAGTCTCCTTCAGGTACGCGGATACCGCGGCGATCAGCCACAACGGATCATCGTTAAAGCCGCTTCCGATATCCAGATTGCCTTTCTTTGTGAGCGGCTGGTACTGGTGATAGGCGCTTCCGTCCTCAAACTGCGTGGCGGCGATATCGAGGATGCGCTCCCTTGCCCGTTCCGGGATCAGATGGACGAAGCCGAGAAGATCCTGGCAGGAATCGCGGAAGCCCATGCCGCGTCCGGTGCCCGCTTCATAATAAGAGGCGGAGCGGGACATATTGAATGTGATCATGCATTGATACTGGTTCCAGATATTTGCCATACGGTTGATGTGCGGATTGCCGCTTTCCACCGAAAATCTGGAGAGAAGGTCGTCCCAGTAAGCGTTCAGCTCTTTAAAAGCAGCTTCCACCCGCTCAGTGGTCGAGAAACGGTTAAGGAGCGCGCGGGCGCCATCTTTGCGGAGGACGCCGGGGGCTTCCCACTTCTGATCCTCCGGATTTTCACAGTATCCGAGCAAAAAGACAAAATCTCTTTCCTCACCCGGCGCAAGCGTGAGATTGATCTGGTGGCTTGCAATGGGATACCATCCGCTGGCGATGGAGCCGCGGCATTTCTTTTCTCTTACAGCCTGCGGGAACGCGTTGCTCTCATTGTGACCGAGGAAAACATCGCGGCTGGTGTCGAAGCCATCGACTTCTGTGTTGACGCCAAAGAAGCTGTAATGTCTCCGGCGCTCGCGGTATTCCGTCTTGTGGTAGATCGTGCTTCCCTCTATCTCCACCTCGCCGATGCTCAGGTTTCTCTGGAAATTGTTCATATCATCCACGGCATTCCAAAGACAAAATTCCACATAAGAAAAAAGAGAAATATCCTTGTTCCCGGAAGAATTGTTTTTCAATTTTATGTGATTAATCTCACAGGCGGCGTCAACGGGAACAAAGGCAAGAAGTTCTGCCGCCAGATCGTTTTTGGAGGAACGGAACCGGCTGTAGCCCATCCCGTGACGGCATTCGTAGGAGTCTGCCGGGGTTTTGGAGGGCATTGTTCCGGGATTCCAGATGGTTCCGTTGTCGTTAATGTAATAATACTTTCCGTTGGAATCAAGCGGAATGGAATTATAGCGATATCTGGTAATGCGCAGCAGCTTTGCGTCCTTGTAGAAGCTGTAGCCGCCGCAGGTATTGGAAATTAAGGAGAAAAAGTCCTGCGTCCCCAGGTAATTGATCCATGGAAGGGGAGTGTCAGGCGTCGTGATAACGTACTCTTTTGCCGCATCATCAAAATAACCGAAATTCATAGTGAAACCTCCTGCGTTTTTATCGCGATTTAGGAAAATACAGAAAAATAATATACGAAAACGAAATAGTTTAGAAAATAATTTGTGAAAAAAGAATATTAGTCCCTTATTGCCTCCAGTATATAAGAAATAAAGAAAAAATGCAATATTTTTTCTAAAAATAAAGGCAGAAAAATTGGGATGGGATGCTTGCGACTCATTACGAAAAATTTCGTTAAAATATATAATTTTTTTGCGTAATAGCAATAAAAACGGGGCGATCTTTTTGTGTAATTGAGCGAAAATATATAAAACGCACAAAAATCGAAAAAAATAGCTTGATTTTTTGTACGAAAGAGAATAAAATGAGCGTACGAAAACGATTTAGGAAAAACAGAGAAGAAAGAGCAGGGCAGGCTTATGGTTTCCATGAAAGAGATTGCCGAACGGTGCAATGTTTCGGTAGCCAGCGTCAGCAAAGCAATCAACGGCTACGCAGACATCGGCGAAGAAACCAGAAATTATATTCTGAAAACAGCTTCGGAGATGGGGTATCTGCCAAATTCCTCCGCCAGAGCTTTGAAAACGAAACGCAGCCACAATCTCGGGGTACTGTTTATGGACGAAGCGATGAGCGGTCTGACGCATGATTTTTTTAATCATGTGCTGGAAAGCTTCAAGAGCACTGCGGAAGAAAAGGGGTATGATATCACTTTTACAAACGGAAATGTTTCCGGACGGAAGATGACCTATTACGAGCATTGCCGCTACCGCGGCGTGGACGGAGTGGTGATCGCCTGTGTGGATTTCTACTCGGAAGAAGTACAGGAGCTTGTCCGGTCGGACATTCCTTTAGTAACTATTGACCATGTATTTGACGGCAGGATTTCCGTGGTATCCAATAATATCCGCGGAATGGAGGAGCTTGTCTCCTACATATACAGTATGGGGCACCGGAAGATCGCCTACATTCACGGGGAGGATTCTTCCGTAACCAGAAGCCGCGTAAATACATTTTACAGAACCCTGCAGAGCATGGGGATTTCTGTTCCGGATGAATACATGCGGACCGTTCCGTACCGGGACGCCGATGCCGCTGCAGTCGCAACGGGGCGTCTTCTGGACCTTCAAAGTCCGCCCACCTGTATCCTTTACCCGGATGACTTTTCCGCCCTCGGCGGGATCAATGAAATCCGCAGCAGAGGGCTTCGCATTCCGGAGGATATTTCCATTGCCGGGTACGACGGGATCACCGTGGCGAGCGTTCTGGAGCCGAAGCTGACCACCATCTGCCAGGATACGGCGGCGATCGGAAGAATCGCGGCGGAGAAGCTGGTGGATCTGATCGAGAATCCAAAGACCACTCTGATCGACAAGTTTACCGTGGACGGGACACTTTTCAAAGGGGCTTCCGTAAAAAGGCTATATCCCAAAGACGGAGCAAAGGAACGAATCATTTGAGATATTTCTATTACACGAGCTGTAATATGAGATAAATGCAAAAAGCAAAATTTTAAGGAGGTAGTAAATTTATGAAGAAGAAAATGATCAGCGCTATTTTGACAGCAGCAATGATGACAGGTTTAACCGTCGGCACCGTTTTACCTGCAGCGGCGGAAGAGACAGCAGAGGGCAAAGTGCTTAATATTTACTGCTGGAACGAGGAATTTAAGAGCCGTATCACGGATCATTATCCGGGCTATGAGGAGGTTGACGCTACGCATGGCAAGAGCGGTGACGTAGATGTTGTCTGGACGATCACGCCGAACGATGACAACGCATATCAGAACAATCTGGACGAGAAGCTCCTGGCGCAGGCTGACGCGTCGGCGGACGACAAGATTGACCTGTTCCTGATCGAAGCGGACTACGCTCTGAAATATGTAGATACAGAATATACCATGAGCGTGGAGGACCTTGGCATTACTGCCGATGATCTTTCCCAGCAGTTTGGCTACACACAGGATATCGTAACGGATTCCAACGGCGTGCTCAAGGGCGTATCGTGGCAGGGGTGCCCGGGACTTCTGATCTACAACCGTGAGATTGCGACGGAGGTTCTCGGAACAGACGATCCCGACGAAGTGCAGACTTATGTTTCTGACTGGGACACCTTTAAGGCTACGGCACAGACCATGAAGAATGCCGGATATTATATGACCTCTACCGTAAACGACGCATACCGCGTATTCTCCAACAACGTGACCAGCAAATGGGTAGACGGAACGACCATTCATGTAGACGACAACCTGAAAGCATGGGTGGATATGTCTAAAGAAATGGTAGATGCAGGACAGACCAACACCTATGAGCTGTGGAGCGACGACTGGTCCAAGGGCTTTTATCCGGAAGGCAAAGTATTCTGCTACTTCGGACCGGCATGGTTCTATGATTTCTCGATGGCGGGAGACACCGAAGGCTCTATCGCAAGCGAAGGCGGCTGGGCGACCACCGAGGGACCGCAGGGCTTCTTCTGGGGCGGCACATGGATCTGCGGCGCGACCGGAACCGACAACGCAAGCCTTGTAAAGGATATCATGCTTCAGATGACCTGCAATGCAGACGTTATGACGGAAATTGCGAAAGCGGACGGCGATTTCGTAAACAACAAGGGCGCGATGGAAGCGCTGGCAACAGACGAGAGCTTCGGTGATGCGATCCTTGGCGGACAGAACCCGATCTCGAAGTTCCTCGCAGGAATCGACAGCATCGATCTGAGCAACCTTTCCTCTTACGACCAGGGCTGCAACGAGGAATTCCAGGCAGCTATGAAGAATTACTTTGAAGGAAATGCAACATATGAGGAAGCGCTGGAGCAGTTCTACACAGCAGTTATCGAGAAATATCCGGAGCTGACAAAACCCGAGGCATAATCCATCCGGAAGGAATATCGGACAAAATAAGTAAATCGGCGCCATGCCTGCCTGGGCAGGTGTGGCGCTCATATGCTGCTGTTCACTCCGTTCACAGCAACCTTTTGCAAATCCATTTAAAATTCGCTTCGCGTCGCAGCAGGTGTTTGAGGCTGGCGTGAACAGTATGCTCATACTTTTCAAAGAAGGTATGATAGGAGATATCTGCTTATGAAAGAAAAAAGAAATAATAAAAAAGCGGTCAGCTACAATAAGTGGGGTTATATCTTTCTGATTCCCTTTGTTGTGGTTTATATTATTTTTCAGTTTATACCTCTTGTAACAACCATTTACAACAGTTTTTTTGAAAATTACCGTTCCGGACTGACACAGATCGGTCCGACGTTTGTGGGACTGGAAAACTATAAAACGCTGCTTAGCAACGGCGATCTGCTCACCTACTTCAGGAATACGATCATCATGTGGCTTATGTGCTTTATTCCGCAGATCATCGTATCGCTGCTGCTTTCCGCATGGTTTTCCGATCCGTCTCTGCGGCTGAAATGCACGAACTTTTTCAAGACCGTGATTTATCTGCCGAACCTGATCATGGCTTCCGCCTTTGCGATGTTATTTTTTACGTTGTTTTCCGACAGCGGACCCATGAATTCACTGTTGATGAACCTTGGGATTATCAGCCAGCCGTTTAAGTTTTTGTCGAATAAGTGGAGCGCGCGCTCTCTGGTTGCACTGATGAATTTTCTGATGTGGTTTGGGAATACGACCATCCTGCTTCTTGCGGGGATGCTTGGAATAGACAGTTGTATGTACGAGGCGGCGGAGGTGGATGGAGCCACTTCCACCCAGGTGTTTTTCAAAATTACGCTGCCGCTTCTGAAGCCGATTTTGATTTATGTGATGATCACCTCTCTGATCGGCGGTCTGCAGATGTTTGATGTTCCGCAGATCCTGACGAATGGTCAGGGAGATCCTATGAGATCTACCATGACACTTATTATGTATCTGAATAAGCATCTGTTCAGCAAGAATTACGGTATGGCGGGCGCGCTGTCGGTAATCCTGTTTATTGTGACCGGAGCGCTCAGTCTGGTGGTATTTCGGTTTACGAATGCCAGTGAAGAATAGGAGGCGGGGATATGGACAAAGATAGTAAAAAGAAAAAGGGCATGAGTGTCGGTGCAAGAAGAGTGATTGCCTATGTGGTGCTCTGCTTCATGGTGGTTCTGTGCCTGTTCTGGTTCTATGTGCTGTTCATCAACGCCACCAGATCCCATGGTGAGCTGACGAAGGGCTTTACGCTGATTCCCAGCACCCACCTGCTTGAAAACTGGGATAAACTGATGCACGGCACGCTGCCGGTATGGAGCGGTCTGATCAACAGCACGATCATCGCCGGATGCAGCGCGGTTCTGAGCGTATATTTCTCCACGATGACCGCCTATGCGATCCATGCGTATAACTTCCGCGCAAAAAAATTCGTGTTCACGTTTATCCTGATGATCATGATGATCCCGACACAGGTGACGGCGCTCGGCTTCGTACAGCTTGTGCAGAAGATGAAGCTGGAGGATTCCTTTATTCCGCTGATCGTGCCGACGATCGCGGCTCCGGTTACCTTCTATTACATAAAGCAGTATATGCAGAGCAATCTGCCGCTTTCACTGGTGGAGGCGGCGAGGATCGACGGCTCCGGAGAATTCCATACGTTCAATACGATCGTATTTCCGTTAATGAAACCGGCAATTTCGGTACAGATGATCTTTACCTTTGTAAATAGTTGGAATAATTACTTTACTCCGGCTCTGATCCTGCATAAGGATACAAAGAAAACGCTCCCGATCCTGATCGCGCAGCTTCGTTCCGCGGATTTTCTGAAGTTTGATATGGGGCAGGTTTATGCGATGATCGTATTTTCCATTCTTCCGGTTGTTGTTGTTTATCTGTTTCTGTCCCGCAATATTGTCGGCGGCGTTTCGGCGGGCGGCGTCAAGGGATAATTTTTAAATGGATTTGCGAAAGCTGCTGCGAACGGAGAGAATAGTACGACGCCCGGTCTGAATGACCGGGCGCAGCTTTTGTCTGATATCAGAACATAATATTTATCGGGATACGTGCGGAATCGGGATCTTCGATTCCAAATTTTTCTTTGTTAAGCTTATCGATTGCGTTTGTCAGGGACATGTACACACCCGGATATACGGAGCCGGGACCGCCCTGGGCAATGCAGGGGATAAAATGCTTCATGCCGTATTTGTCGCAGACTCTCCGGACGACCTTCTCGCAGTTTTCATCTGTCCAGTCCTCAAAATCCACATCCGCATTTTCGATGCAGCCCATAAAGCTGATTTTGCCCTCATATTTTACCAGAAGCTCATCTACCTTGTTTGTCTCCATGCAGCCCTGGAATACATCGATGCCCATCTCAATCATGTCCGGAACCAGCGTCGCCGCATAGCTGTCAGAGTGATGAACCACATACTGTACGCCGTGGCTCTTATAATAACCATAAATTTCCTTGTACGGCTCCAGGAAAAATTCCTCAAACATACCGGGACTTAAAAAGGTGCTGTCGTGTCCGCCCCAGTCATCGTGATGAAACAGCATATCCGGATGCAGGTGGCTGCAGATACCCTCCGCCAGCTTCAGCTCCCACTCCGTCAGATACTTAATCATATCGTGCATTTCATCCTCATACTCGATATAATATGTCAGCGCTCTGACCATTTCGCAAAGATGATGGCTCTGTTCGAACAGACCGGGCGCCACGAAAGCCGCCTTAAACGCTTTCTCCCCGTCAACTGCGTCGTACATCGCCTTGCACTGATCCCACTGCTCCTGCGAAAAATCCAGTGACGGCGCGTGCACGTAATCCTTCCAGTGCTCAATATCCTGGACAACAATCTTATCCGGGGTATGTACGGGGAAGGAACCCGGCGTCCCCTCAGGGAAGGTGTTGGTCACTCCCCAGGCGTTTTTCACATTTTCCATTCCCTTCTGAAGAAGCGGACTGGCAAACATAAACGGATGATACAGAAGCGCGATTGCCTCATACTGATTGACAAACCGGTCCGGATTTCCTCCCTTCATGCATTCAATCATATTCTGTTTTGCAGTTAGCATGTAAAGCCCTCCTTTTTTCCATTTTAAGCCGCTGTCAGCTCCTTTGCCTTCTGTGCACAGGAAGCGGCGTCCTCTGTATAAGCGTCCGCACCGATTTCCTCTGCAAATTTCGCATTAATGGGCGCTCCGCCCACCATGACCTTGATCCTGCTTCTCTCCGGCAGCGTATTAAGCAGCGCAACCGTGTCGCGCAGCGCCGGCATCGTCGTCGTCAGAAGCGCAGAGCAGCAGATAATTTTCGTATCCGGATTTTCTTCAAACGCTTCCACAAATTTTTCTTTGGCAACATCCACGCCCAGATCGATTACCTCAAATCCGGAGGATTCCAGCATCATCGCTACCAGATTCTTGCCGATATCATGAAGGTCGCCCGCAACCGTTCCGATAATGACCTTGCCCGCCGCTCCGGATTCTCCTGAGGAAAGATACGGCTTTAACACCGCCACGCCGTTTTTCATCGCTTTTGCCGCCACCAGCATTTCCGGGACAAAAATCTCACCGTTTTTAAACTTCACGCCGACCTCATCCATCGCCGCGATCATGCCCTCATTAAGAATTGCCACCGGCTCGCAGCCCTCTTCCAGCGCGGCTTCCACCGCCGGCGCAACCTTCTTCGCCTTTCCCTTTACTACAAGTTCGTATACTTCCTGAATTCCTGCCATATATAATACCTCCTGTCATTTTATTGGCATTTTTTCATTCCCACGGACACAAAACCGTGCATGGGTGTCTGCACTGCATCCTGTAAATACCCGCAGGAATTGTATTTCCTGCAATTTTATTCTTTTTCGCAGAAGCGCATTCATGCCATCCGGCATCTACTTCTTCGGTCCGAAAATACCTTCCCGGTATGCGCTGATATATTCCATGCAATATTCATCCTCGCCCAGAAGCGCCTCTGTAGCGTAAATGATTCCCATCATGTCCCGGTTGGTGGGATCCAGGATGGCGCTGTCCAGCCCGGCGTTCATGGCGAGTACCGTGAAGCCCAGATTAATCATCTTCCGGACAGGAAGATTGAAGGATATATTGCTGACCGCCGCCGTAATATGGATATCCGGACAGCGCTTCCGCACAGTGCTGATAACCTTTACGTTCATGGCAATGCCGTCCTCCGAAGTACAGAGCATTTCCACCAGCGGGTCGATATGCATTCTGGACTGACTGATGTGATACTTCCCGGCCGTCTCCAGCACCCGGTCAAAGACCCGCAGCCGGTCCGCCGCTGTCTTTGGAATTCCTGTATCGTCGGAGAGCAGGCAGATGACCTCCCATTTCGTGTCCGCAATCAGCGGGAAAATGATTTCCATCTTATCGCCCTCGCCGGAAACAGAATTTACCAGACCAGGCTTTTTACAGTACGGAATCACCTCTGCAAGCACCCGCGCGCTCGGACTGTCCACGGAAATCGGAAGGTCCGTCGCTTCCTGGATACAGTCAATCATCCATTTCAGCGTTTCCACCTCCTCCGCCTCCGGCACGGACGCGCAGCAGTCGATAAAGGTCGCTCCCGCTTCATCCTGCATACGGGCGCGGTTTTTGATAAATTCAGCGTCTCTGTTAGCAATCGCCTCCGCTACCGCCGGGATAGAACCGTTAATTTTTTCCCCGATAATAATCATATTACACCTCCATATTCCACAATTTTAAGGACGTCCTGTTCTTTTCTGTAAGCCCATTGTAACATAGCTTTTTGCGATTATCTATTTGCAGATATGTCCTTTTTTCACCCTTGTTTTCCTACAAATTGTAGGAAAACACTTCTTGCCATTTTCCGCGCATGGCGGTATGATAAAAAGAAAGAAGGGAGCCTCGCTATGGATTTAAGTCCCCGCCTGATTGTATGGCATTTAAAGAAAACGTACCCCCAGACAGACGCTTCCACCCGTCTCACCACCTCTCCGTGTCTGAAATACGGCGTCTGCCACAGACCGGACGCGCCCTTTACCGGCAATCTGGTCTGGATTGCGCCGGAAATCCTCCCGGATTTTCTGCAAAATCCCCTGCACAGCCTGCTGATTGTGACGGAGCCCGCCGATTCCGCGCTCCTTAAGGAAACCCCGAATCTCTGTCTGGTTCCGGGCGCAGACCCGGAGGCGCTGGCGGAGACAGTAACGCAGATTTTCCGCAAATATGAGGAATGGAACCAGGCGCTTTTTGAATCCCGGATGATGAACGGTTCCATCCAGAATCTGCTGGACCTCACCGGCTCCATCATATCCAATCCCAGCATAGTCATCAGCATGGATTTCACTATCATTGCTTCCAGAAACAGTCCTTTCGGAGAGCTTGCCACCCCGGTACTCGGCTCCACGGAGAACACCGCCGACCTGATTATGGCGCTGAAGCAGGACCCCGCTTACGCGGAGGCTTTCCACCGGATCGGATATTTCTATTATCCCGGAAACGGGATTGCCGGTCCCAGTCTCTGCGTCAATATCCGGAAATTTGACCGGACGCTTTACCGTCTGCTGGTCACTCCGGGCGAGATTCCGCTCGACGATACCTTCGGTTTTATTCTGGAGTACCTCGCGCGGGTCATTTCCCATGCGATGTCCACCAATATCGTGGACAGCCACGACGCCCGCCGCCAGCTCCGTCAGATTTTCCGGGCCGTTCTGACAGATTCCAGCGCGGATTATGTGGAAATCAGCCGTCAGCTCACCGCCTGCGGGTGGCTTTCTTCCCATTATTACCTCTGCCTCTTTCTGAAAACGGAGCAGATGGATTATAAAAATCTGACCCATCGTTCCATCTGCAGTTATATCGAAAACATGGTGCCCGCCTCCTGCGCCGTAACGCACAAAGGAAATATCGTGGCGTATATCAATCTGGATCTCTGTCATCTGTCGGAGTCGGAAATCGAGCAAAAATTAGCCGGCTTTATCCGCGACAGCTTTCTGACCGCCGGATACAGCCGGAAGATGCTGGGACATTTCAACTTTCACAGGCAGTACGTGCAGGCTTCCCTTTCTATGGGGGTCGGTTCCCGGAAACATCCGCACCAGTGGATTCATCATTTTAATGACATTGCCCTGACCTATCTGCTGGAGCAGACCACAAAAAAGCTTCCCGCGTACATGGTATGTCACGAGAAGCTTCTTACCTTAAAATATGAATCAGAAAAAAATCAGTCCCAGCTTTTCCAGACGCTGCGGTGCTACCTGGAGAACCAGCAGAGTGCGACAAAAACGGCAAATGCGCTGTTTATCCACCGCAGTACGCTGCTGTACCGGCTGGACCGGATACAGCATATTCTGAAAAGCGATTTGTCGGACCCCGACGAGCTGCTGTATCTGCTGCTTTCCTTCCGGCTGATTGATATGGAGGAGGAACGGGAGCAGGAATAATAGAGTGCCCGTGTGAGCAAGCTCCCACCGCACTCCTGCATGGAGACGGGGCTTTCATAGTACGTAGCAGGAGGTATACGCTATTTTCTGCGGTCCGTAGTAATAGCCGATTCCATTACTTTTGCATAAATCGCTGACCACGATTCCAAACGCTTCCAGGGAGGAGATTCTTTTTTCCGGGAAGCGGCAGTTTCCCTCCGGACCGGCGCAGGTCTTACAGACGGTGCAGCAGCCGCAGCCCAGCGGCAGAACCTGCGGACAAATCTTGCGCAGCTTTTCCGCCATTTCGTAGAAATGCTTTTTGTGAAGAGCCTCCGCCTTCTGCATTCCCTCAAAGTCCAGGCTGTCCTCTATATCGCCCACAGTCTGGACGATGATGCCTTCCCGGTGTCCCTCCAGCGCCCTCCGGCATTCCTCCAGTGTGCCGCAGGCGGGCGGACAGGCAAGATTCTTTCCGTACATGCCGCAGGTATTCGCGCCGCACATGTCCCGCACCTCCTGCCGCAGCTCAATCGTATCGCAGTTTAAATGCGCCGCATAGCTGAATCCAATCTCCAGCGCCATTTTTTCCCAGTCCTTATATTCCATAGAAATCCTCCTTTGCAAAACTCATTTCGTCCACATACACATCCATAAAATCCGCTTCGCACGCAAGCTCCAGAAAATCCGCGCGGGCAGCCATTTCACGGCTGCGGGCAAATTCCGCCTCAGACAGAACGGCAAGCCGCGCTCCCGCTCCGGCGGCATTCCCAACCGGAATGATGCGCTCCTTTAGAACCAGCGGCAGCAGCCCGATTGCGCAGGCGCTCTCCGGGGCAAGATAGTTTCCGAACGCCCCCGCCAGCAGAAGCGTGCGGATTTCCTCCGGTTTTACGCCCCGCCTCCGGCAGAGAAGCCGGATTCCGGCGGCGATTGCCGCCTTGGCAAGCTGCAGTTCACGGATATCCTTCTGTGTCAGGCTGACATTCTCCGAAAAGAAATACGGCTCCTTCATGTAACCGGTCTCGTCGATGAGCCCCAGCTCCAGAAGGCAGGCAGCTGCGTCCAGAAGCCCGGAGCCGCACAGGCCTGCGGGCGCACATTCCCCGATCACGTGGAATTTCAGCTTTCCGTCCTCAATCTTAACATGGTCGATGGCGCCGCGGCTGCCCCGCATACCGCAGGAGATTTTCGCGCCCTCAAAGGCGGGACCGGCAGCCGTAGAGCAGACCGTATAACCGTCACGGTTTCCCAGCACCATTTCCCCGTTTGTCCCGATGTCGACCAGCAGCGTCAGCTCCTCTCTTTTATCAAACTCCGCCGCCAGCATACAGGCGGCTGTATCCGCTCCCACGAAGCCGCCGATATTGGGAAGCCAGCTTAAATTTGCCTCCGGATGCACATGGATATCGCATTCCAAAGCCTTCCGTGTGACGGCATCTGTCACGCTGGGCGTGTAGGGAGCGTGCACCAGATTGTCCACCGGAAGCTCCAGAAACAGGTGATGCATACAGGTGTTCCCCACCATCACAATACGCACAATATCTCCGCTCTCCTGCCCGACGCCGGCGGCAAGCCGCCCAAGCAGCTCATCGATTGCCTGCCGGATGCAGGTGCTGAGGCTTTCCGCTCCGTGCTCCAGGGCATAACCGCTGCGCATCACCACATCCGCGCCGAACTGGCGCTGGGGATTTAAGATACTTTCCGTCCCCAGTGTTTCTCCGGTTGCGGCGTCCAAAAGATACGCCACCACAGAGGTAGAGCCCAGGTCTACCGCCGCCAGCAGAGGGCGTGCTGCCCCTCCGGGTAATCTGCCCGGCTCGCAGGGCACTCTGCGGATATTTCCATTTTTCAGGATCTTCGCGCTTTTTTCTTCGTCATGCAGCGTTTCCACCGCGCAATCGCCCGTTATCACTGTTCTGCACGCAGAAACTATCTCTCCGTCCAGCTTTACTTTACATTTTCCGCATTTCCCCTGTCCGCCGCAGGGCGCATCCGGCACCAGCCCGGCCGCAATTTCCGCCGCCAGCAGGGTCGTCCCCTCCTCCACCTGCGCCTCGCGTCCTTCCCGGACGAAACGCACCGTAAATATACGTCTGTCCATTTTCGTCATCGCCTCCGTCTGTTTCAGATAACATTTTCCGGGTAACTATACTCTGATTCTACCACGGCTTTGGGCAGTGTGCAATCCGCCCTGCAAGGATAAACGCGGGGGTTTTCCACACTTTCATTGAAAAATTTTATGTTACATGCTATACTGTTTTCAAAAGGAGGGGATACCAATGCTGTTTATCGAATATCCGAAGTGCAGTACCTGCCAGAAGGCGAAAAAGTGGCTGGACGCCCACGGCATTGCTTACACAGACCGTCACATAAAAGAGGAAAATCCGACGGCGGAGGAATTGCGGGCGTGGCAGGCAAAAAGCGGACAGCCGCTGAAGAAATTCTTCAATACCAGCGGGATGCTGTACCGAGAGCTGGGACTGAAGGATAAGCTGCCCGCGATGAGTGAGGAAGAGCAGATCGAGCTGCTCGCTTCCGACGGAATGCTGGTGAAACGCCCGCTTGTGATTCTGGAGGACGGCGTTTTGATCGGCTTCCGGGAGAAGGAGTGGGAGGAAAAGCTGTAACATAAGTATGTGATTTTTTCTGCGCTTCTGAAAGCACGCAGGCACGGAAAAATCATATGGACACATATGCATTATATGATTCCGGCAAGGGCGCCGGAAAAGCTCCTTACACGACAGAAACGTGGGGAGCTTTTTACTCGTGATATTGTTGAAAATGCAGGTGTCACCGGCAGAAAACATCACAGAAAATGCAGGTGTCACCGGCAGAAAACATCACAGAAAATGCAGGTGCTATCGGCAGAAAACATCACAGAAAATTCAGATACCATCGGCAGAAAATATCACAGAAAATACCAGAGACGTCAGAGCAAAGGGGGAAGAAAAATGAAGTTATTAGTGGTAGTGGATATGCAGAGGGATTTTATTGACGGCGCGCTTGGCACCAGCGAGGCGCAGGCGATCGTGGCGAATGTGGCAGAAAAAATCCGCAGCTATCAGCGGGATGGAGAGCGGATCGTTTTCACCATGGATACGCACGGGGAGGATTATCTGCAGACACAGGAGGGAGCAAATCTTCCGGTGCCGCATTGCATAAAGGGCACGGCAGGCTGGGAAATCTGCGATCAGATCAGGCAGATCGTGGATCTGTCGGCTGCGAAAATTTATGAAAAGGTGACATTTGGTTCCAGAGAATACGCGCTTGACTGGGAAAACGGCTGTTATGCGGACGTCACCGAGGTAGAGTTTGTCGGGCTGTGTACAGATATTTGTGTGATATCAAACGCAATGCTGACAAAGGCATTCGCGCCGGAGGTAAAGGTGACGGTGGACGCCGCCTGCTGTGCGGGCGTTACGCCGCAGAGCCATGAAAATGCGCTGGCGGCGATGAAAATGTGCCAGATTTTTGTGAAGGAATAAGGAATGGAAAGAGGAAGCGGACTTTTGTGAAGGAATAGGAAATGGAAAGAGAAAGCGGACTTTTGTGAAGGAATGAAATAAGAAATGGAAAGGCAAAGCGGATCTTTGTGAAAACACAGAGAACAAAAAGATGGTGTCAGATTTTTGTGAAACGATAGAAAAAGGCATGTACGGGGTTTTAAAATAATAAGAGAAACAGGAGAGGATATATGAAATACATAGTGATCGGGGCGGGCGGAACCGGTGGTTCCATCGGCGCCTATATGACAGAAGCGGGAAAGGATGTGACGCTGATCGCGCGCGGCGCTCATCTGGAGGCGATGCAGAAAAACGGGCTGCAGATGGAGACGACAAGAAAGGGAAATTACACGGTAAAACCAGTGAAGGCGGCGGACATGGAGCATTACGACGAACAGCCGGATGTGATCTTTGTCTGCGTGAAGGGATATTCTCTGGAGGATACAGTACCCTTCATTCAAAAAGTGGCAAAGCCGGAGACGGTCGTGATTCCGATTTTAAACATTTATGGAACGGGCGGGCGTCTGCAGGAAAAGCTCCCGGAGCTGCTTGTGACGGACGGCTGCATTTACATTGCCGCAGAAATTAAGCGGCCGGGCTGCATCTGGCAGAATGGAGACATTTTCCGCGTGGTATTTGGCGTGCGCGAGCCGTCGCAGTACCGCCCGGAGCTTGAGCAGGTGAAAAAGGATCTGGAGGATTCCGGGATTACGGCGATCCTTTCAGAAAATATCCGGCGGGATGCCCTGCAGAAATTTTCCTACGTATCACCGGCAGCTGCGTGTGGGCAGTATTACAATGCAATGGCAGGAGATATGCAGAAGCCCGGAGAGATCCGCGATACCTTTGCGGCGCTGATCGGTGAGGTCGATGCGCTGGCTGCGGCGATGGGGATTCCCTTTACAGTAGATATTGTAAAGACAAACCTGGGGATTTTGGATGCGCTGACGCCGGAGGCATCCACGTCTATGCAGCGTGATATCCGCCAGGGAAAAGCTTCAGAGATCGACGGTCTGGTATACGAGGTGGTGCGCATGGGACAGAAGTGGAATGTACCGGTACCGACTTATGAGAAAATTGCAGGGGAGCTTCACGCGCGCGGCTTATAAATTTTCTGTGGGAAATTATATGTGATGTATTTTGAGCTGGAAGAAACATATGATATGAGAGGGAACTGTGATGAAATTTGATGTGAAAGAGGATGGAAAACGAATTGTTGTAATCTGTCTTGCGTCTTTGCTGATGGCAGTCAATATTAAATCCTTCGTGCGCACCGGCGGTCTCTATCCGGGCGGCGCAACGGGGCTTACGATTCTGATACAGCGCATTGCGCAGATGTTCTGGAAAGTGGAACTTCCATATACGCTGGTAAACGTGCTGCTGAACGCTCTGCCGATTTATATCGGCTTCCGCTATATCGGAAAAAAATTTACACTATACTCCTGCCTGATGATTTTTCTCACCGGTATTTTTACAGATATGGTGCCGGGCTATAAAATCACATATGATTTGCTTCTGATCAGTATTTTCGGCGGTATGATCAATGGCTTTGTGATCAGCGTCTGTTTCGCAATGAATGCGACGACGGGAGGAACGGATTTTATTGCGATTTACCTGTCCGAGAAAAAGGGTGTGGAATCCTTTAACCTCGTACTGGGGCTGAATGTTATCATTCTCTCCGCGGCTGGTCTTTTGTTTGGCTGGGACAAGGCGCTGTATTCCATTATTTTTCAGTATGCGTCCACCCAGGTGCTGCATGCTCTTTATAAGAAATATCAGCGGCTGACCGTGTTTGTTGTCACAAATAAACCGCAGGAAATCAGCGATGCAATTTTCCGGGTAAGTCATCACGGTGCGACTATTCTGGAGGGCGAGGGCTCCTATGGACACTGTGAGCGCAACGTGGTATACTCTGTTGTATCTTACGCCGAGACCAAAAAAGTAATGAACGCTATCAGGGAAACCGACCCGGAGGCGTTCGTCAACGCGATCCGTACGGAACAGCTCTCCGGAAGATTTTATCAGAAACCGGCAGAGTAGCTTTAATCTGTTTTTAATCTTCCTTCAAAGAATGATTAAGAAAACTCTGGTAAAGTAGTCATCATCAAAGAAGAAATCATTCGGAAAGGATAGGGAAGAATATGGAACAATTAGAGAAAGTGGAAAAATTAAGAGAACGCGCAAATGTCACATATGAAGAGGCAAAGGAAGCGCTGGAGGCAAGTAACTGGGATCTGCTGGATGCAATGGTTTATCTGGAAAAGAACGGAAAAACGCAGGGACCAGCCAGGGAGACTTACTCCACCAGCTACGAGGAGCAGACGCAATATGTGTCAGTGAAGGACAAGGTGCAGGAGCAAAAGGAGTCCGAAGACAATATTTTCCGCAAGCTTGGACGTCTTGTCGGGATCGTGCTCCGCAAATGCCGCGATAATGCGCTCTGCATTAAACGAAAAGGAGAGGAGATCCTGCGCGTGCCGATTATTTTAGTGGTTATTGCTATGATTCTGATGTGGCAGATTCTCGTTCCGGCAATCATCGTCGGTCTGTTCCTGGGATGTCAGTATTCCTTTGAGGGAAAAGACAATCTCGATGAAGCAAACAGGGTGATGGAGCAGGCGAGCAAAATGGCTGACAAAGCGAAGGATGAATTCAAAAAGCTGTAAGGAAAAGAGGGCATCATGGGAGCACATATTCTGGTAGTTGAGGATGAAGAAAAGCTGGCGCGGTTTGTAGAGCTGGAGCTTTTGCACGAGGGTTATCTGGTCAGCAAGGCGTCAAACGGAAGAGAGGCGTTGGAAATTGCGCTGGCAGGCGATTTTGCATTGATCCTGCTGGATATCATGCTCCCCGGACTGAACGGTCTGGAGGTTCTGCGGCGTCTGCAGCAGGAAAAGCCGACGCCGGTGATCCTGCTGACAGCGCGGGACGCTGTGATGGATAAGGTAGCGGGCCTGGACGCCGGAGCGGTCGATTACATCACAAAACCATTTGCGATCGAGGAACTGCTGGCGCGGATCCGCGTGGCATTGAAGCTTCATGGAAATGGCGGAAATATTACACAAAATCACACGGAGGAAGAACCGGGCGTATACCGCTGGGGCAGACTGGCGCTCTCGGAAAAACGTCATCAGGTCACATACGATGGGACCGACATCAGTCTGACAAACCGCGAATTTCAGATGCTGAAAACACTTCTGGAGAACCAGGACATTGTGCTGACGCGCGATGTCCTGCTCAATAAGGTCTGCGGCTACGACTATGTCGGGGAGACGAATGTGGTCGACGTCTATATCCGCTTCCTGCGCGCGAAGATTGATGAAATGTTTCACATTAAAATGATACAGACGGTGCGCGGAGTCGGGTATGTGATCAAATCGGATGTGAGTGATAAATGAGGATAAAATATCACGGTTTGACGAGAGATATGGAACGATAAAAAGCAGAAAAATCCGGAACGCTGAAAGAGAAGCAGAAAAATCCGGAACGATGAAAAAGAAGCAGAAAAATCCGGAACGATGAAAAAGAAGCAGAAAAATCCGAAATTATGAAAAAGAAGCAGAAAAATCTGGAACGATGAAAAAGAAACAGAAAAATCCGAAACAGAAGCAAAAAGATACGAAACGTGCAAAGCAGGGGAAAATGAATGTACAGACCAGGCGGATGACCTCCATTGCAAGAAAAATGCACAGGTCATGGATTGGAAAGAAGCTGGGGCTGTATGTCGGAATGGACCTGCTTCTTTTTGTGCTGCTTTTTGCAGGGTGGATCATCGATCGGGAACTTGTTTGTTTTGGGGAGATCCGTCTTGATTATGTGAGACGTTTTGCGGAGACGCAGTATTTGCAAAATGTGACTTATGTGGTACAGGAGGGCACCGGTAAGATTTTACTGGAGCTTGCCCTTTATCCGACGGCGCAGGTAATCGGGGCGGTTGTGCTGACGATTTTTGTTTGCCAGTTATTGAATATCTGTTTTTCCTATGGCAGCGAAGAACGGAAAATCCGCAAAATTCTGGCGCCGATTGACGAAATCGCTCTCAAAGCGGACGAACTGAGTAAAATGACGTTCACAGAGGAAAAATATCAGCAGATTGAGGAGGCGATTTCCAGCCTGCAGCCGGAGGACGCCGACCTGCTTTCCTTTGGGGACGCCGACCTGCAGGGGATTGAGGCGGCGATGAATAACCTGCTGATCAGGATGCGTGATTCTTACCGGCAGCAGGCGCGTTTTGTGAACGACGCCTCACATGAGCTGCGCACGCCGATCGCAGTGATCCAGGGATATGCAAATATGCTGGCGCGCTGGGGCAGAGAGGATGAGAAGGTGCTGGATGAGTCGATCAATGCGATCCAGCATGAATCAGATCATATGCAGCATCTTGTAGAGCAGCTTTTGTTCCTGGCGCGCGGCGACAGCGGCAGGCAGAAGCTTACCATGACAACGGTGTCTCTTAATGATATGATGCAGGAGGTTTACGAGGAATCTCTGATGATCGACGAAAATCACCCGTATCACTATCAGATGCCGGAAGAGAAAATCTATATCCGGGCGGACGCCGCCATGCTGAAGCAGGCGGTGCGGATTCTTGTTGATAATGCCGCAAAATATACGGAAAATGGAGGAGAAATCCTTTTGGGCGTCGGGCGCACCGGGGATGGACGCGCCTGGCTGCAGGTGCAGGACGCCGGCATCGGCATGGCGGAAAAGGATGTTGCGCAAATGTTTGAACGTTTCTTCCGTGCGGATGATGCGAGGCGCTTCCAGGGTACCGGGCTGGGACTTTCTATTGCGAAGTGGATCATTGACAAGCATCACGGACATTTTGAGGTGTTGTCACGGACGCAGCTTGGTACGAGGATCCGGGTAGTATTAGAAGCAGAAAAAGGGACGGAAGGACAGAGTTATGTATAACCAGGCGGATGCGCGAAAGACTTTAAAACACTGGCTGTAATTCATAGCCCTCCACCCGCATGTGTATTTGTCGCCTCTTGCGGAGTAAAGACCGCTTGCGTGGGTGAATCGTGGGGGAATCGTAGCAATTGTGACAAACACAAAGATATAAAATCAAATTTATAATTGACAAATTGCCAATAAGAAGGTATACTTAATTCGAAATTAAAAATAAGTTTTCCAAACAAGGCATTCAGACTTTAGAGATTTTAAGAAAAAATTTAGAAAAATTGTCGCGAAAATATTGAAAAATGAAGGGGAAAGGGTATATACTTATTTTGAAATAAAAAAATAGTAGGTGACAATTTTATGAATAAGAAATCTTTGAAGGATGTAAAAGTCAATAATACAGTTCAGGTGTTGGAATACATTTTAAAGGAGGGACAGATCTCCAGAATCGAGATTGCTGAAAAAAGCGGACTTTCACCCAGCACAGTGAGTCAGGCGGTTTCTCTTCTTCTGAAGGATGAGATTGTAGAAGCGGTGCGGGAAGGAGAATCGACGGGGGGAAGAAAACCGATTCTTCTTCAGATGAAAGCGAATTACGGCTGTGTCATCACAGTGGAAATACGCAGGGACGGCGTGAAGGCCCGGATTTTTGATTTGGGAGGTAATCTGCTGGAGGAAAAAGTTTTGTCAAACAGATATGCGGCAGGCAACAGACTTTTGAAGGTGATTGGTGATTTGATTGAGAATATTCAGAAGGGGAATACCGCCATGCCGGCAAAGGTGGTTGGTCTGGGATTGCTGTGCCAGGACGATTTGCCGGAGTATGACCTGATGACAGAATTTTCCACATCGCTTTCTTCCGATGTAATCCGCCTGGAGACGGCAATTAATACCAGATACGGTGTTCCCGTAAAGAAAGAATTGCTGAACCGCTATAGCCTGGACTATTACCTGAAAGCCGTGGATGCAAAGTGTACAGATTATGCATATGTGAATATTGGAGAGAGGATTACTGCAAGCTTTGTACTGAACCGCAAAATGATACATAATTCCGACGATTCTATTTTTGATATCAGTTCGGCCGTTTTAAGCGGAAATTATGCGGGATATGAGCATCGCTCCGGGCGGGGGGTCGAACTGGCACAGGAAGCGATGTTAAGGAAGCTGTCGCCTGAGGCGCTGGCAGTAAAACTGGTTCAGGTCATTAAGAGCGCCCTGCTGTTCTTTCCGGTAAAGGATATTTTTATCGGCGGACAGGTGGAAGAACTGGAAAAGATTGTGGAAAGGGTGTCCCGGGAATTTCCGTTTCAGCCGGTCATCCGGAAGTCAGGTGAGCCGGGAAAACAGATTTATGACGTTTTTGCCAGAAAAATCCTGATCGAAAATTATCGGCAGCTTTTGCCGGAAGGTTAAAAAGTACTTTCTGATCTCTCCAATATCAATAGTATGAAGAATGATTCACATGGTCTGCGCAGGTGTGAATCATTTTTTTATAAAAAAAAGAAAAAGGAGAGGCATTAAATTATGTTACAAGGTATATTGATTTTATTATTTATGCTGTTCATTATGGGGTTGATGGTTACACGTAAAATGCCGACAGTTCTGGCGCTTTTTGTCCTTGCGGTGGGGATCTGTATCATCGGAGGCGTTCCTGCTGTCGCTACGGATACGGACGGCAATTCAGTAGGCTTTTTGCAGACTGTGATGCAGGCGGGGGTACTGCGTCTCGGAGATGCAATCATGGTGGCCATTTTCTCTGCCTGGCTGGGGATGGTGATGGAAAAGACCCGGATCAGCGAAACTATGATTAAAAAAGGCGCCGAGCTCGGAGGAGATAAAACTCTGGTCGTGACGCTGGTTCTCTTTATCGTAGCTTCCGTTTTGTTCTCCGTAGTAAATGGTCTCGGAACCGTAATTATGATCGGTACCATCGTAATTCCGATTTTGGTGTCTGTGGGAGTCGACAAATTTACGGCGTCCGCTGCCATGTTGTTTGCCTATACTGTAGGAAATAATGTGAACCTTTCCAATGTAAATTCCCTGGCAGCTATTGTTGGAACTACTTTTGATGATACCTTTACCATTCAGCTGATCTGCGCTGTTGTTGCGTTTATCGCAGGAGTTGTTTTCTTTACTCTGCGTTTGCGCAAGGTGGGAAGAAAGTATGCGTTTTCTGCCCCGATCGGTGAGGCGGAAAATGATTCGCCTCAGATCAAAGGAGTAACCGGAGTGTTTGCGATGCTTACTCCCATTGTTCCGCTGGTGTTGGTTATTGGTTTTAAAATCCCCCTGATTCCGGCATTTATGTTTTCTATTATCTGGGCGTGCCTCTTTACCTGCGTCAAAACAGGCTGGAAGCAGACGATGAATATGCTGACAAAGACATTGTTTGACGGTTTTGCGGCTGCCGCCCCGTCTGTAACGCTAATGCTGGGAATCGGTATGCTGTTGGTAGCGATCAATGAACCTTCGGTGGCGACAGCTTTGGATCCTGTTATGCGTGTGATTACTCCGAGCTCAGTAGTAGGGTTTATGGCGTTCTTTATCATATTGGCTCCGCTGTGCCTGTATCGCGGGCCGCTCAATATGTGGGGGCTTGGAGCCGGTATTGCGGCATTGATGGTAAATATGAACGTTTTGCCTGCAAATGCAATTATGGGCGGCTTTTGTTCTGTGTCCGTTATGCAGTTGCTGTGCTGCCCGACCAATACGCACAATGTATGGGTGACGAGCTATACGGGCGAAGAGGTGACTTCCGTTACCAAGAAGCTGCTTCCGTGGATTTATCCGGCTGTAATTGCGGGCGTTGTGGCTACCGTGATTCTTTACATGTAGGAAAAATTTTGCAGAGAGGACGGAAAGTTTGAATGAAGGTAAGAATTGGGATTGATGTAGGAGGAACCTTTACCGATGCAGCGCTGATCAACAATGATACGTTTGAGTTGATCAGCACAGTAAAGGTGCCGACTACACACAGTGACAAAGCAGGTGTGGCCGCGGGTATTGTGCAGGTATTGCAGGCGATTATGGAAGAAAATAATGTCCGGCCGGAGGATGTGGCGTTTATCTCGCACGGTACAACACAGGCAACGAACGCGCTGCTGGAGGGCGACGTAGTCAGAGTGGGTATCGTCACCATAGGAAAAGGCATCGAAGGCACGAAGTCGAAGAGCGACACGCTTATGGGGGATATCCCTTTGACGGCGGCAAAAAGCCTCCATTCGGAAAATGAGTATGTAGAGGGCGGAACTGATCTGGACAGGTTCTGTAAAGACGCTGCGGAAGCTGTCCTGAGATTAAAGAATAAAGGCTGTGAAGCTGTGGTGGCGGCGGAGGCTTTCAGTGTGGATCATCCGGAGAACGAGGCAAAGGTATCTGAGATTTGCCGGGAAAATGGTATGGCGGCTACGGCCACCAACGAGATTTCCAAATTGTACGGACTGAAGGTGAGAACGCGGACTGCGGTGGTCAATGCAAGTATTATGCCGAAAATGCTGGATGCGGCTACGATGACAGAGACCAGTATCAAGCGGGCAGGGATCAAAACACCTCTGATGGTCATGCGGTGTGACGGCGGCGTTATGACTGTCGAGGAGGTGAGAAAGAGACCGATTCTGACCATACTTTCCGGCCCCGCAGCAGGTGTGGCAGGGGCGCTGATGTACGAAAAGCTCACCAATGGAATATTTCTGGAAGTAGGGGGTACCAGCACAGATATTTCCTGTGTAAAGGATGGAAAAGTAATGGTCAAATATGCGGAGATAGGCGGCCATAAGACGTATCTGACCTCTCTGGACGTAAGGACAGTGGGCATAGGCGGCGGAAGTATGATGCAGATCGAAAGAGGAAGACTGGTGGACGTGGGGCCAAGAAGTGTTCACATTGCCGGTCTTGCATATGAAGTGTACTCGAACAGCGAGGAAATCGTAGAGCCTGTTCTGCATACCGTGAAACCATCTGAGACGGATCCGGACTATGGATATGTACAGTGTTCCAATGGAAAGAAGTTTGCCCTTTCTCTGGCAGGAGCGGCCAATCTGGCTGGATATGTTCCGGAGGGGGATTATGCAAGAGGAAGTATTGAGGCGGCAAGAAAGGCATGGCAGCCTTTGGCTGACAGCATGGGGATGAGCGTGGAGGATACAGCGCGGGAGGCGCTTCGTCTTTCCGCTCTGAAGAACAGAAAAGTCGTAGAAGGGCTGATTGAAGATTACGGTATGGATACCAGGACTTTGGTGCTGGTAGGCGGCGGAGGAGGAGCGTCCAGTGTTGTTCCGCATTTGGCCGAGGCAATGGGGCTGAAGCACAAAAATGCAAAGAATGCACCAGTAATTTCCACCATTGGGGTGGCACTGGCCATGATTCGCGATACCGTAGAGCGTACCATTGCGAATCCGACACAGGAGGATATCCTGTCTGTGCGCAGAGAGGCGGAGGAACGTGCGATTCAGTCGGGGGCTTCCCCTGAGACGGTAGAGGTGTCTGTGGAGGTGGATACAAGCAAGAACATGGTGCGTGCTATCGCCATCGGAACCACGGAGCTCCGTTCCAAGGATCTGACCAAACGGAAACTGACAGAGGAGGAGATCCGCAAAATAGCGGCGGAGCATATGGATGCGCCGGAGAATACCGTTTATACGGCGGTAAGCAATGGGATGATGTATGCGATGCAGCATAAAGTGTTAAGGAAAAAATTTTTTGGCGTTTTTAAATCTGTAACGAAGCCTACGGTCATCGTGGATGAGGAAGGTGTTGTCCGGCTGCAGAAAAAGAATGGAAAGGTGTACGGGGCCAATGGGGACAACTGGGAGTCTGTGCTGCTCCAGGCAGTGGAGAATATGACGGAATACAATGACGGAGGAAAGACGATGCCAAATACGTACGTTATTTTCGGAAAACGTATTTTGGATCTCTCCGGTCTTTTGGATGAGGCACAGATCAAGTCTCTGGCGGAAGTGGAACTGGCAGCTGTCCGGAAGGACGATACGCTTATGATTCTTACATCCGCAAGAACAGATTAGCAGGAAAAGGAAGAATATATGAAACAATATCCCTTTCCGGATAAAGAAAACAGTATGCAGATTTTACTGACAGATTATGTGAGAAAAAAGATCCCGGAGGAGAAGATCACCGAAATTTTCGACGATGCATGGGCAGCCGGGGAGAAGGAAGCCAGGGAATTTCTGGCACTGGAGGGCGGAGAAGTAAGACACATGATGGGTATTCTGAAAAAAAACGGGATCAGAATTGTTTGCCAGGATATTGACAATGTATTAGGGAAAAACCGTTATTTCTGTGAATACCTGTCAGGAAAGAAGCTGCTTACGATTTACGCAGGATCCGTGAAGCTCTGGTGTGAAAATAATGGTTTCTCTTATGATGAAGGTCTGAATATCATTCTCTGCCATGAATATTTTCATTATCTGGAACAAAATAAAATCGGCATGGTATCCCGCAGATACCAGGTTCCTATTTTGAAAATAGGAGCCTGGGAGCTGGGGAAAACGGGAATTCCCGCCCTCAGTGAAATAGGAGCCAATGCTTTTGCGAAGACGTGTTGGGATTATATGGAGAGCAAAAAGGAGAAGGAAGAATGAGGTATATAAAAGAGATAGACAGGACTATAAAAACGGAAGTATTGGTAATTGGAGGAGGGGCAGCCGGATTTGCGGCGGCAGTGGCTTCTGCCAGAAATGGAGCAGATACGCTTTTGATCGAACGGGAACAGATGTTAGGAGGAACGGCGACCATAGGCTTGGTGGGCCCCTTCATGACTTGTTATAATGACGATCCCACAGAACAGATTGTCAAAGGAATTTTCGATGAACTTTGTGTCAGAATGGAGAAGCGGGGCGGAGCAATTCATCCTTCCAGGGTAGAGGGGATGACCACATATAGTTCCTACTATGACAGAAGTCACTGCCATGTCACGCCGTTTTCTTCTGAAGTGCTTGCTATAGTGATGGAGGAGATGGTTCAGGAAGCGGGAGCCAAAATTCTTTACCATGTCCAGGTGTGCGATGTTCTTACAGAAGAAGGAAAGATTACGGGCGTTCTGGCATCCCTGAAGGAAGGCTTGACGCTCATAGAGGCGGATACCTATATTGACTGTACCGGTGATGCGGATGTGGCTTACTACGGAGGAGAAGAGTTTGTCAAGGGAGATGAAAAAGACGGTATTATGCAGCCGGTTAGCCTGTTCTTCGAAGTGGGAAATATTGATCGGGATAAATTTGTGGGAACTCTCGAAGAAAAGAAGCTGAAAGGCGAACTCGGCATTCCGGGAGAGAACTGCTGGTCCTGGTGTATAAAGGAAGCGAGAGAAAACGGGGACTGGACCATTGAACGTAATGAAATAGGAAATTATGAACAGCCTACAAAGGGGCGCTGGAAAATTAACACGACGCGGATGACTTATGTGGACGCTACAAACACGGAAGAAATCAGTAAGGCGGTTATGGAAGGGCGTCAGCAGGTACAGCAGGTTCTGCATTTTCTGCAGAAGTATGTGCCGGGATGTGAAAACATAGAGCTTATTCAGGTGGCGTCCGCCCTGGGCGTTCGTGAGACGCGGCATGTGCAGGGACGCTACAAACTGACAGCGCAGGACATTATGGAGAAAAAGCATTTTGATGATGCAATCTGTACATTTGCCTATGCGATTGACATTCATAATTCGGAAGGAGGAGGAGCCACCTTTCAGCAGGTGGATGGGTATTATACGATTCCTTTCCGGTGTCTTGTTCCGATGCATATTAAAAATCTGCTGGTGGCGGGACGGTGTATCAGCGGCACTTCGGAAGCGGCGGCAAGTTATCGCGTAATTCCCTGCTGTATGGCAACCGGACAGGCGGCGGGGACTGCCGCTGCGCTGGCAGTAAAGGAAAATGTAACTCCGGGTGATGTGGATATCAGGAAACTGCAGGATGTACTGGTTTCCCAGGGAGTGGTGATCAAGTAAGAAAAGATAAAACCGGAAGACGCAAAACTCGTATTTCTGGCAAAGGAGAAGATATTTTTTGACATCTGCTGTTATCTGGTGCTAGAATAGTATCTGATCAGACAGGCATCATATCACGCAAAGTTCTGGTGATGTTCTGCCGGGAATACGAGGAGGAAAAAATTATGTTAAATCAGCTTGCGATTTTTGCAGAAAACAAAAAGGGAACGATGCAGAAGATTACCGGAATACTTACGGCAAATGATATCAATATTCTGGGTTCCGTTACAAACGACAGTGCGGAGTACGGGATTATCCGTATGCTGGTATCCGATCCGGAGACGGCGATGAAAGCATTAAGTGAGGCGGGATATCTCTGCAAATTAACGGATGTTCTCGGCGTAGAGGTAGCCGATGAGGTGGGAAATCTGAATCGTCTTCTGGTGGCGTTGGAGGAGAGCAATATTAGCGTCGACTATCTGTACCTGTCCTTCGATCGGGAAAAAGGAAGTCCGATCATGGTGCTTCATGTAAATGATACCGCGGAAGTGGAAGAGTGTCTGAAATATAAGGGATTTCATGTGCTGTAAGCAACCCATTTATTCCCGCGGGCAATGAGCCAGGTGCCGTGCTTGCACGAGCATTTGGCGAATAAGCCAATGGGTTGAAAATTTTTTTAGTTTTTGTAATTTGCGCTTGACCTTCACGTTACGTTATGCACTATGCTGATTCCATCAGGGACAGGAGGAACAGTGGATGAAAACGGTAAAGGAAGTTTCTGTACTTACGGGAATCAGCGTGCGCACGCTTCACTGGTATGATGAGATCGGGCTTTTGAAGCCTTCCGCGGTCAGTGACGCCGGCTATAGGCTTTATGACGATAAAGCTCTGGAAAGGCTGCAGCAAATTTTGTTTTTCCGGGAATTTGATCTGCCGCTCAGGGAGATTAAGTCCATAATGGATAATCCTGCTCTTGACAGAAATCACATTTTATTAAGTCAGCGAAGAATGCTGGAACAGAAAAAAGAGCGCCTGGAGCGCCTGATTTCCGGCATTGATGACATTTTGAAGGGAGAGAACAGGATGGACTTTACAGTATTTGACCAGAACGACATCGAACAGCTCTATCAGTCGATCATGAGCCAGATGACGGACGAACAGAAAAAGCAGTATATGAAAAACTATATTTTGGCGGACGAATGTGCGGCCGCTGAAACGAGCGGCGCAGAAAATGTCCTCACGGATATGGAAGAGGTGGAAGCCGAATTTCACAAAATGTTTGTGAGAAATGCATCTGGAGAGCAGGCTCAGAAAAATTTCCGGAAGCTGGTAGAGTGGTACGGAGATAAGGAGCAGGTGCTGGAGGGAGCAAAGCCGATGGAACCGGAAATCTTTGCGGCATATCAGAACCGGCTGGACGCAGTGCTGAAAAAGCTTGCGGCAAAGCGCGGAGAGGATGTTTCCGGCTTTCCGGTCAGGGAGCTTATCGGAGAATACGATTTCGTATCCGGGCAGCTTTATCAGATGAAGGATGTGAAGGCGGTCGTGAAGGACCTTGCCGCATTTTATCAGACAAATGAACAGGCAAAGGCTGCGTTTGAAAAACAGTACGGCGAGGGATTCGCGGAATTCTTTGCGGCGGCTGTAGAAGAATTTTATAAATAAGATGCTGCATGGGTGTCCCAGGGTCGCTTTGACTTCGGGGCACCTATGCGGTGGTGCCAAATGGACATGCCCTAAAGGACTAGCTTCGCGTCGCAAGCATGTCCATTTGGCTCATTGCTTGTATGTCCATTTGGCTCGTTGCCTGCGGGAACAAAAAATGAGTTTCGGAACGGGATATATACGAAAGAAACAGGTATGCAGAAACGGATGGGGCTCTGCCAAAACCCGGAGAGGGGAAGAGTGTATGAAATTTAAAGGGAAAGCAGCAGTATGGTTCTGGGGGATTTTTGTGGTTGGAAATGCGCTGTTTTTGTGGAAGCTGATATTTTCATCAAATAATCTTCCGGAGCTGATTGTTGGGATGGCGATGTTTGAAGTGGTCTTTCTTCCAATACTTTTGCGAAATTATATCTTTCTTGGCTTAGGCAGTGTGACGGTTGTTTTTGGAATCGGCAAAGATTCCATAAAGATAAGTGATATTATCGAGGTGTACCAGACGCATAATCCGATTGCTTCGAGCGCAGCGTCGCTGGATCGGATTGTTATAAAGGGAAGAAGGCAGGAAATTATGTGTGCGGTGCAGGAAAAACAGCACTTTTTTGTGGAATTGAAAAAACGTAATCCGCAAATTAAGGGAATCTGAGAGGAGAATATCTGAAGTGTCAAATTTATACGAAAGAACAGACATCTATGATTTACTTGAAAATGAAGAGAGACATCGCGAGGTAAGAAGGCATTGGGAAAAGGTTCTGGAGAGAAAAAATATTCATACGATGCTGGATGTCAGCATCGGGACCGGTAATCTGACACTTCCTGCGGCAGAGCTTGGCGTTAAGCTTTCCGGTTCGGATCTAAGCAGCGCGATGCTGAAAAAATGTGAAGAAAAGGCGCATGCGAAGAGTCTGGAAATTGATTTAAGAGAAAGCGATTTCCGGGAACTGAAGCAGAATTTCAGTGAAACATATGATTGTGTGGCGAGCACGGGTAATTCTATACCATATGTGACAAATGAAGAAGCGGAAGTGGTGCTGGAACAGATGGATGCCCTGGTAAAATCCGGTGGGTATCTTTATTTTGATATGCGGAACTGGGATAAGATTCTGGAAAAACGGCAGCGTTTTTATCTGTATAACCCGGTGTTTGACGGAGATACCCGGATTAATTTCCTTCAAGTGTGGGATTACAACGCAGATGAGTCTATGACATTCCATCTGCTCTATTTGTTTGAAAAGGACGGGAAAATATTTCAGAAAGAACATTTTGAAGAGCATTATTTTCCAATAAAAAGATTGCGCCTGCTGGAAAAGCTGGAGTCCATGGGGTACAGAAAGCTGCAGGTAATGTGTTATCCGGCGTACTTTGAGGAGGTGGGACCGGATAAAGCGGACTGGTACTGTGTGATCGCACAAAAAGAATAACCGGTCTGTAAATGCGATTTGCGAATGGGTTGAATGACAGAGTAAATTGTTACAGTTTACGCCAGCCTCAAACATCTGCTGCGACGCGAAGCTAGTCCTGTGGGTTTGAGGCGTGAGAACGTGATTCAAGCGTGAGCAAATCCCAATCGCGAAGCGAATTTTAAATGGATTTGCAAAGGTTGCTGTGAACGGAGTGAACAGTAAATTTGCGAATGCTGCTGGAAAATTATCCTTGTACAGATGAGGCTTTCTGTGTATAATGGCAGTGAGAGAAACACCAGAACAGGAGGAACGGCAATGCGCTGTTGGACTGCGAAAACCAGACATTCCGGCGTAAAGTACATATGGACTGTTCTCCTGCTGATCGTTCTGGAGCTGGCTTCTGTTTCCGGAAAAATAAAGATGGCTATTTATCTGCCGCGCGAAGTGGAAGGACAGGCCACAAGCGCAGCTATCTGCAGAATCGGAACAGCAACCCCGGTCGCTGTCTTGTCAGCAGCGCCGCGGGACGCAGAAATCATCGGGCGTGCCGGTACGGGAGAACAGCGGGTGCAGCAAAGAGCGGTTTCCCGAACCTGCATATCCATATGCGGGATATTTGTGTTGTTTCTCTATCGTCTTGTGCGGCGGCTTCTTTACAGGCTGTCGAATAAACAGTCATATCGGAGATCCGATTTTACGATCTCGTATCAATACAACTTATCTTATTTGTAACCACCAGGATATTCTGAAAAGTGCTTCAGATTTAATTTGAGGACGGGAGGGATATTTATGGGAATGCACATAGTGGCAGGTCTGCTGTTTGCAGTAGTGATCGCTGTTGTGGCATGGATCTGGTGGTTTGAAAGAAAAAGTCAGTAAATTAATGAGTGGACCGGGTGAAAAGCCCGGTTCATTTTTTTGTGTGGTATTTTTATAGTACACCTGGTTGTGTACGATGGTTATATCTGAAAACTCTATTCGCGAAGCGAATTTTTAATGGATTTGCGAAGATTGCTGTGAAAGAAGTGAACAGTAATGATTTTTCAGATTTTTTTAATGAATATATAAAATATCATGTACAATATATTTCTGGCTATGTTATACTGATTTTATTAAGGAGCAGGGGAGGGATACTATGCCCAAAGGGACAAATCAGAAATTTAAATTGTATCGTCTTGCTCAGATCATGCAGGAAAAAACGGACGAAAATCATTATCTTACGATGTCGGAAATCATTGCAGCATTAGGTGAATATGGGATTACGGCAGATCGGAAAAGTATTTATACTGATGTCCATTTGAGCTTCCTGAACTGAAATTGCTTGTGGATGCGATTCAGTCCTCGAAGTTTATCACAGAAAAAAAGTCTAATGTGTTAATACGAAAACTGGAAACACTGGCAAGCCGGTATGAGGCGGGAAAGCTGCAGCGGCAGGTATATGTTGCAGGGCGGATAAAGACGATGAATGAAAGTATCTATTATACAGTGGATGCAGTGCATAATGCGATTTCGGAGAATCGGAAAATTCGTTTTCAGTACTATCAATGGAACGTGAAAAAAGAGATGGAGCTTCGACATGACGGAAGGTATTATGACATCAGTCCATGGGGACTATCGTGGGATGATGAAAACTATTATCTGGTTGGCTACGATTCCGGGGCAAAACAGATTAAGCATTATCGTGTGGATAAAATGCTGCATATACAGATGTCAGATGAGGAACGGGATGGAAAAGAAAGCTTTAAAAAGCTGGATATGGCAGATTACGCAAAGAAAAGTTTTGGAATGTTTGGTGGGAAAGAGCAGAACGTAAAGCTTTTAGTGGAAAATAGCCTGGCGGGCGTTATTATAGATCGGTTTGGAAAAGATGTGAGGATGATTCCATTGGATGAGAAACACTTTACCGTCAGCGTAAAAGTATATGCCAGCAGACAGTTTCTGGGATGGATTTTTTCTCTGGGAGAAAATGTGAAGATTATCGGACCGCCAGAGATAGTAGAACAGATGAAGTATGAGACGGAGCGTTTGATGCGGCAGTATAATATTTCTGAAAATAAATAAAAAAGCCTGTAATAAACAGGCTTTATCCGCACACTGCGGACCACGTTATGTGGCGATTTGAATAAATTTTTATTTGAACTTATGATGTAAATTTAGTATGGTACTAAACTTATTCTTAGTATAATAACAAAAAAGAAAAATGTCAATAAATATTTTGTGATAAGGAGAAGGATATTTTGTGATAAGGAGAAGGATTATGGGACAGGAATATTTTTTAGGTTTGGATATGGGAACCGGTTCAACTGGCTGGGCGGTAACGGATGAGAAATATCAGGTTCTTAGAAAACATGGAAAATCATTATGGGGAGTACGTCTGTTTGAAAGCGCATCAACGGCGGAAGAGAGACGTGCGTTCCGGACTTCAAGAAGACGACTGGACAGAAGAAATTGGCGCATAGAAATTTTGCAGGAAATCTTTTCAGAGGAAATTTCAAAAGTTGATGCGGGGTTCTTTCTGCGAATGAAAGAGAGCAAGTATTATCCGGAGGACAAGCGGGATTTGGAAGGAAGATGCCCGGAATTACCGTATACGTTGTTCGCAGATAAGGATTATGATGACAAAACATATCACAAAGAGTTTCCGACAATCTACCATCTTCGAAAAATGCTGATGGAAACAAAAGATACACCGGATATCCGTCTGGTTTATCTGGCGTTTCATCATATATTGAAACATAGAGGCCACTTCCTGCTTCCAGGAGATATTAATCAGGTAAAAGAATTTGATGCAACATTCAAACAGCTCTTAGAAAACATAAAGAACGAAGAATTGGACTTTGGCTTAACTATTGAAGAGGAAAAGTTTCATTTGGTGGAAGAAATTTTAAAGAATAGGAAACTGACAAGATCAGCTAGATGTTGATGCTCCTTTAAAATAACATTTTATAGATCTTGTTGCCTTTCGTCAGGTTGCTCTGTATACTGTCATTATCCTACAGAAAGAAAAAATCTCAGAGCACCTTCCTGGACAGTCGCGTACTCTGAGATCTGGTAAAAACCATGTTCATTATAGCAGAGTATACGCTTGTTCGCAATGAGGCAAACGGTGTTTTTTGTTAAGAGCAGTGAAAATGTACCAGGATGTCCTTGCTGTGGTGGACAGCTCAGATACCGGGATTCCAGACTTCGTATTAGAAAGCATGAAGGCGGTAATCGGGATTTTCTGAGTATCCGGAGATTCAAATGTACTACATGTGAGAGCTATCATAATGAACTTCCAGATGTATTGCTTCCATATAAGCACTATGAAGCAGAGGTCATCAGTGGTGTGATCGATGGGATCGTAACGCCTCATGATCAGGATTCTGAAGACTATCCTTCAATCAGTACCATGTTGTACTGGCTGCGGTGGTTTCAACTCAATCTTTCAAACATGGAAGGATATCTTAGAAATGCAGGATACAGTGTTCTCGGACTTGGCAAGGATCTTCTTTTCTCTGACCAGTCACTGCTCGAAGCGGTCAGAAAAAAATATCTCAACTGGCTGGAAAAGACCATCCGTATTATTTACAACAGCGGTGGCTTTCTGCCGGCTTTTTACTGATAAACGCATGCACCTACTTTCGTTCGTCTGTCACAGGTTTTTCCTATATAGTGATCTCAGAAGGAGGTCACGAATTATGAATACAAACCAACAGATAGTAAGACAATGGGAAGAGCAGGAAGCTCTCCATCGTTTCCAGCTCATTTCCCCGCTTCTGCGCGAGGATCTGGATAATGCCAAAAAGCTCCATCTCCGCAAAAAAATCGCCGAGGAAAATGAGATCACGGTTCGTTCTCTATACCGCTATGAAAAAGCATACAGAGAAGGACAGTTTTCCGGATTAAAACCGGCAACCAGGAAGAAACACCGCTCACAGAGACTGCCCGAAAACTTTGAATTTCTTGTAGAACAGGCTATCCAGCTCAGAAAGGAAGTACCGGAACGTTCCATCGCACAAATCATTCTGATCCTTGAGCTGGAAGGCCATGTGGCTCCCGGAGTTTTAAAACGTCCGACTCTGGAACGGCATCTTTATAAGCGTGGTTTTGGCAGGGAACATATGAAGATGTACCGGGATGCACGTGAAAGCTCATCCAAACGGTTCTGTAAGCCACACCGCATGATGCTGATCCAGGGGGACATCAAATATGGCCCCAAACTGCCTATCGGTAAAAATGGAGCAAAAGTCCAGACTTATTTATCTTCAGCGATCGATGATCATTCCAGATATATCCTGTCTTCCCGTTTTTATGATAATCAGGAAGAAATGATTGTGGAAGATACCTTCCATCAGGCTATTATACGCTACGGATCATTCGATGCCTGCTATTTCGATCATGGCAGTCAGTATGTTGCCAGACAGTTAAGCTGCTCCCTTGCCAGACTTGGGATCCGTGTAAAATTCGCACGCATCCGGAGTGGAAAAAGTAAGGGAAAGATTGAAAAGTTCCATCAGGTAGTGGATACCTTCAATCGGGAAGCCAAACTGAAAAATATAAGATCCCTGGAAGAACTGAACCATTTATGGTCCGTCTTCCTTGAAGAGTATTATCACAAAAAGCCGCACGAGGGGATTTCTGAATACTATGAAAGCCTTGGCGCTGCAGTACCTGAAAACGGAATTACGCCGCTTCAGGAATGGAACCGCGATACACGTCCCCTTAACTTCATCAATGCATCTGTTGTTTCTGAGGCATTTCTTCATCATGAAGAACGTAAAGTTGACAAAGGAGCCTGCATCAGTTTCCGGGGACAGCGTTATGAAACTAAGCCTGAACTGATCGGATACAAAGTAGGGATCGCTTACGATCCTGCGGCTCCGGAAGTACTGACTGTCACTTATCCCGGTTATGAGCCCTTCACAGCCAGACCACTTAAGATTGGATCTTACTGTGATAAAAATCCTGCGCTCCCGGTTTCCATGCAGGGACAGAAGCCAAGTACCTCACGCTTTTTAGATGCTCTTGAAATACAGCATGAAAAGAACCGTGAACAGGTAGCCAATGCCATTTCTTTCGCATCTTACAGAAAGGAGGCAGATGGCAATGTATGAAACGTTCTTTGGCATGGAACATACCCCCTTTGTAAGGGATGTCCCTGCAGATAAACTGTATGAATCGGATTCTTTTCGAGAGACTCTTGGACGTCTTGCTTATGTGGCAGACCGCCAGAAGTTTGCAGTAGTCACTGCAGATCCCGGCTGTGGCAAATCTACATTGATCCGCCGCTTTTATGAAGAACTTCCAAAATCGGAATACATTGTCCTTTATCTTTCCGATTCAAAACTGACTCCAAGATGGTTCTATAAAGGACTCCTGGACCAGCTGGGACTGGAATCCAGGTTTTACAGGGGAGATTCCAAACGCCAGTTGCAGCAACAGATCGAGATCATCCGCGGAGTACAGCACAAAAAAGTAGTCTGCATTCTGGATGAAGCACATTTATTGGAAAAAGAGACTCTGGAAGAGTTCCGTTTTCTCCTGAATTACCGCTTTGACTCTATGAGTCCAATGGCCGTTGTATTAGTCGGACAGACCGAACTGTGGACAACAAAACTGAAACTTCAGCGTTACGCTGCAATCCGCCAGCGTATTGACATGTACTGTGTACTTTCTCATCTGGACCGTGCGGAATGTGAAAAATACATCCGCAGTCATCTGGACTATTCCGGATGTCAGCAGGAGTTGTTTACAGAGAAAGCTCTTGATGAAATCTATCATTCATCTATGGGCATTCCAAGGCTGATCAACCGTATCTGTGAGAAAGCATTGATGTATGCGTTTCAACAAAACAAACGCCTGATTGATGATTACATGATTCGTTATGTTACAGAACATGAAATGCTGGAGGTTAGAGAATAGTATGGCAGAGATTCATCCAATCCAGCTTCATATTCAGCCTTATGAGGCTAAACTCGATCTGAATGGCAACAGTTATCACTTAATCTTTGGCAGACAGATAAACGGATGGTTTTTATGTATTCCAAACCACCGGATAGGTGTGGAACTGGCACATCCTTCAGACCGATTCTGGAATAAGGAAAGTCTGGAAGCAGCCGGAATGGAGGCTAATGAAGCTGGTATGATCGCATGTGCTTTAAAAGAACTATCACAGTTTATCTGATAATGCTCTGGGGAGGGCAACTCCCCAGTCTGCTAACAAAAACAGAGACAGAAAACTGAGCAACCTGCTGACAAGTGATAAAATCATATCAGTGACAGCTCATGAAATCACTAACAGCTAGAAAAACACAATTAATAAAGGTACTTGATGCAAAAACAAGTTGTGCAAAAGCAGTTTGCAACTTATTGGCAGGAGGAACGGTAAAATTAAGTGATATTTTTTCGGATAGTGATCTGGAAGGCTGTGAACGTTCGAAAATTTCGTTTTCTGATAGTGGGTATGATGATTATGCAGGAATTGTTGAGGCGGACCTGGGCGAACGCTATTATATTATAGAGTCCGCCAAAGCGGTATACGATTGGTCTTTATTGGTGGATGTTTTAAGGGACAGCACCTCTATTTCAGAAGCAAAAGTGCGTATTTATGAAAAGCATAAGACGGATCTGGCTTTATTGAAGCACGCAGTGCGCAGATATCTTACAAAAGAGGAATATGCGCAGCTTTTCGTAAGGACAGAAAGTAAGCTGTATAATTATTGTGCATACATTGGAATGATCAGAAAAAACGGAAAGAAACAGGAAGTGCAGGAACAGTGCGGTAAAACAGAGTTTTATGACTTCCTAAAGAAAAAGGTTGTACCCAGATTGGAAGAGCGAGGCGCAGAGGAGGCAAAATATATCCTGCAGGAAATGGAACAGGAAAATTTTTTGCCGAAACAGATAACCAGGGATAATGGGGTTATTCCGTATCAAATTCATAAGTATGAATTGGAGAGAATCATTGACAATTTGAAAGACAGGATTCCGCTGCTGAAGGAAAGCGGAGAAAAAATAGTGCAATTATTCGAATTTCGCATTCCATATTATGTCGGTCCAATAAATAAGATTGTGAATAAGGACAATTCAAAATTTACGTGGGCGGAAAGAAAAAGCAGTGAGAAGGTTTATCCATGGAATTTTACGGAAGTAATTGATGTGGAAGCAAGTGCGGAGAAATTCATCCGGCGTATGACAAATAAATGCGCTTATTTGACAGGAAAGGATGTACTGCCGAAGGATTCTCTGCTGTACAGTAAATTTATGGTATTAAATGAGCTGAATAATCTGCGTTTGAATGGGGTAAAGATTTCCGTTGAATTAAAGCAGAAAATATATACCGATTTATTTTGCAGATATAGAAAAGTTACACAGAGAAAATTAAAAGATTATTTGACGCGCGAAGGAATTGTTAAAAAAGATGTTGAAATAACAGGAATTGACGGTGATTTTAAAGCGGCGCTGACGGCGTATCATGACTTTAAAGAAAAGCTCACTGGAAAAGAGTTAAGTATAAGAGAAAAAGAAATGATCATCCGGAATATTGTACTGTTCGGAGAAGATAAAAAACTTTTAAGACAGCGGCTGACGAAAATGTTGCCCGATCTGACTGAAAAGCAGATAAAAAATATAAGTATGTTGTCATATAAAAGGTGGGGGAGATTATCAAAAGAATTTCTTGAAGAAATTACGGTTCCGGCTCCGGAAACCGGAGAAGTGTGGAATATCATTACCGCTTTATGGGAAACAAACGACAACTTAATGCAGCTTTTGGGGAGAGAATACCAGTTCAGCGAAGAAATAAATACTTATAATGGAAATCTGGAAAATACCAAATTAAGCTATAAGATGGTGGAGGATTTATATGTATCGCCGGCAGTAAAACGTCAGATCTGGCAGACATTGCAGATCGTGAAGGAAATTCAGAAGATTATGGGACAAGCGCCGAAGCGTGTTTTTGTAGAAATGGCAAGAGAGAAGCAGGAAAGCAAGCGTACGGAATCCAGAAAAAAACAGCTGCAGGAATTATATAAAGCGTGCAGAAATGAGGAAAAAGACTGGATTGGAGAATTGGGAAAGCTTGAAGACTATCAGCTGCGAAGCGATAAATTATATCTCTATTATACGCAGATGGGACGCTGTATGTATTCCGGAGAAGTGATTGATCTGGAAGATCTGTGGGATAATACGAAATATGACATCGATCATATTTATCCGCAGTCGAAGACAATGGATGACAGTCTGAACAACCGGGTGCTGGTAAAGAAAGAATGCAATGCAAAAAAATCAGATACGTATCCGATTAAAGAAGAAACTCGCAAAATAATGACTCCTTTTTGGAAAACTCTGTTGGACAGAAAATTCATCAGCAAAGAAAAATATGAACGTCTTGTCCGCGGAACGGAATTTGAGGCAAATGAGCTTGCTGGCTTTATTGAAAGACAAATTGTTGAAACCCGCCAAAGTACGAAAGCGGTTGCAGACATTTTGAAACAGGCATTGCCGGATACGGAGATCGTGTATGTAAAGGCAAAAACGGTATCACAGTTCCGGCAGGATTTTGGGTTTGTTAAGGTTCGTGAGATGAACGACTTACATCATGCGAAGGATGCTTATTTGAATGTTGTGGTGGGAAATACATATTTTGTGAAATTTACAAAGAATGCAGCATGGTTTGTGAAAGAGAATCCTGGGCGGACGTATAATCTGAAGAAAATGTTTACCTCAGAACAGGATGTCTGCAGAAATGGTGAAGTGGCCTGGAAAGCAGGCGGAAAAGGAAGTATTGTGATTGTCAGAAAGTATATGGAAAAAAATAATATTCTGGTGACACGGAAAGCGTATGAGGTAAAAGGCGGCTTATTTGATCAGCAGATTATGAAAAAGGGAAAAGGACAGGTTGCTGTTAAGGGTAGTGATGAAAGACTTTCTGATATTCAGAAATATGGCGGTTATAATAAAGCTGCCGGGGCATATTTTATGCTTGTGAAATCGAAAGATAAGAAGGGAGCAGAAATCCGTACGCTGGAATTTATACCTCTTTATCTAAAGAAAAGGATTGAAAGCAGCGAAGAGGAAGCAATCTCATATCTGAAAAATGAGCGGAGGTTAATAGAGCCGGAGATTCTATTAAAAAAGATTAAAACGGATACATTATTTAAAGCAGACGGTTTTAAAATGTGGCTATCGGGCAGAACCGGTGGACGATTAATTTTTAAAGGGGCTAATCAGCTGCTTTTATCGACGCAAGATACAGAGAAGCTGAAAAAAGTCGTTAAGTTCTGCAACAGGCGAAAGGAAAATAAAAATCTCAGAGTAGTTAAGGAAGACTCGTTGTCAGAGAAGGAAGTGGTAGAATTATATGATACGTTTCTCGATAAAATACGAAATACGGTATACAAAGTGCGGCTATCCGCTCAGGAAAAAACATTGGTTGATTGTCGGGAAAAGTTTATCAAACTGAGTCTGGAGGATAAGTGCTTAATTGTTTTTGAAATTCTGCACATATTTCAGTGTCAAAGCGGTTCGGCAAATTTAAAATTAATAGGCGGACCGGGAAGTGCAGGAATTTTAGTTATGAATAATGATATTTCCAAATGTAATCAGATATCAATAATAAATCAATCTCCAACGGGAATCTACGAACAGGAGATTGATCTGTTAAAGATTTGAGCTGGCGTATAATCGTTATCTCCAAACGGGCAAAACTGGATCTTCAGCTGGGATATATGGTTGTGCGCAGTGAGGAGATAACGAAGATTGTGTTAAGCGAAATATCTACGATATTGATTGAATCTACGGCAGTATCATTGACGACCAGTTTGCTTGCCGAGCTGGCGAGAAGAAAGGTAAAGGTTATTTTTTGTGATGAAAAGAGAAATCCTTCGTCGGAGCTGGTCAGTTATTATGGAAGTCACGATACCAGCAATAAAATAAGACAGCAAATCGGATGGAAGCAAAAGACAAAAGAAGCTGTCTGGACGGAAATCGTTACTGAAAAGATCCGCAAGCAAAAGGAATTATTAGAAATACTTGGAAAGGGAGAAGCAGAGCTGCTGTCATCTTATTTGAAAGAAATTACTTGGAATGACGGAACGAACCGGGAAGGACATGCCGCAAAGGTTTATTTTAATGCGTTGTTTGGAATGGATTTTACCAGGACAGAGGATAATTATATCAATGCAGCGTTAAATTATGGCTATTCTATTATTCTTTCTGCATTTACACGGGAAATTGTGTCAAATGGGTATATAACGCAATTAGGATTGTTCCACGATAATATGTTTAATCAGTTCAACCTCGGATCAGATTTGATGGAGCCGTTTCGGATACTGGTTGACCGACAGGTTGTTTCTATGTGTCTTGACCAGTTCGAACATGAAGAGAAAATGCAGCTGGTGAATATAATGAATCAGGAAATCATGATAGATGGAAAAATTCAATATGTGAATAATGCTGTTAAAATTTATGTAAGAAGTGTATTTGATGCGCTAAATGAGGATGACAGTTCTCTGATTCGGATGTATAAGATTGAGTTATAGGTTTATGCGGGTATTAGTATTTTTTGATTTACCGGTGATCACAAGCGAAAACAGACGTGCGTATACAAAATTCAGAAAATTTTTGCTGAAAAATGGTTTCTTGATGCTGCAGGAATCGGTTTACTGTAAACTGGCTTTAAATGGGACGGCAGTTCGAACAATTATTGAAAACGTACATAAAAATAAACCGGAGGAAGGTCTGATCCAGCTATTGACAGTGACTGAAAAGCAGTATGCGAAGATGGACATTGTGATTGGGAATATAAAAAGTGAAGTTTTAAATAGTGATGAAAGACTGGTGATCCTGTGAAATTAGTTCATTACGAATTACAAAGCAGCTTGCTTTCAGAAAATATGCCTGTCTGTGAATGGATTATAGAATCGTCGCAGCTTTTTTCGAAGTATGTACAGGAATTGTTTGCTCAATATACTGGTAGAGAGGGCTCGTTTGTACTTTCCAGTAAAGAAAATGAAGTGAATATCGCTAAGTATACTGAGATCATATTTAATCCATTTTCAGTGGATATAAATGATAAAAAGATACTTAATAAGTTATATGCAGATCTAAGCAGACGTGCTGTTGCAGAAGAGTTTTTTGCGAAAACCAGAAGTTTAATGCAGGGGGTGAACGAGTATTTATTGGATTTGGAACAGAGTACAGAATATATTTTAGATATTGATAGTGAGCTCGATTTAACCGGTTTATTTAAAATATCTGGTATAAAATTTGAAGGGTTTGAAGAGGACTTTTTGGAACGTCTTGTTAGATACATCAAAGTGATTGCCTGTGTGTTGGAAATCAAACTTATAGTATTTGTTAATGTGAGGAGCTATCTGGATAAAAATCAGGTCGAGAGTCTTATTAAAGAATCACTTAGACAGGAAGTGAATATGTTGTTGATTGAAAATCAAGAAAAGGATTGTCTTGAAGGATGTTTCAGGTATATTATAGATTCAGATGGCTGTGAGATCTTTTAATCTTAGAGTTGAGTATCATACCTTATGCAAGTGATGGCATATCATTTTTGAATTTGAGGTTTGAGAATGATGTAAAAATGTATGGTACTCAAACAAAATTGTTATTCCCTACCTGTTTTGTCCCGTTTGAGAATGATGTAAAAATGTATGGTACTCAAACCGCAACTTGTGGCCGGAATAAACAATCTTTGTTTGAGAATGATGTAAAAATGTATGGTACTCAAACGAAGATATCGAACTGATCTACACGAAACTTGTTTGAGAATGATGTAAAAATGTATGGTACTCAAACTCTTTTTTTCTTCATGTCAATTCCCCACCAGTTTGAGAATGATGTAAAAATGTATGGTACTCAAACAACTGGAATCTGGTTAATTATGGTTCTGCTGTTTGAGAATGATGTAAAAATGTATGGTACTCAAACTTTTCATTTTCCTTCCGCACCGTATAGGCTGTTTGAGAATGATGTAAAAATGTATGGTACTCAAACCTCCGCTACGGTATGAAGGTTATAGGATGCGTTTGAGAATGATGTAAAAATGTATGGTACTCAAACGCGGTGTATGAGCTGATGAACACAGGACAAGTTTGAGAATGATATAAAAATGTATGGTACTCAAACGTAGCCAAGATCATATCCTGTTGCTTTTTACGATCTACGGTGAATTCCTGGAACTGAACCGGATCGGGAAAGGAAAAAAAGGATTAATGATATACGAAAGCTCCTGCAATATTGCTTGCACCCGCCTTCTCTGCGTGGTAGTATATGAATACAGGGAGAGGTGGAAGCAGTGAAAAGCCTGGGAATAGTACTGGCAGTGTTATATGTCATTTTATTAATGTGGATGATTAGTGTAAACGGGGCAGGAGGACTGGTTGCAGGAGCCCTGTTGCTGCTTCTGGCAGCGCCGTGGATCATACTGGCACGGATCATAAGAAAAAGGTACAATAAAAGCAGAAATTTCAATAAAAAATAAAATGCGCCGAAATGGCGCTTTTTAATACAGAAAAGTCAGGGCACCGCGAAAGCGGTGTCTTTTGTATATATATAAGAAATATCCATCAATTGCTAAAAAGGTTCTTTCGTGCGACTAATTTCTAACAAAATTCCGTATATTTTGGCAGATATGGAACAAAAATCCTATGGGCAAAACCAATTTTTACCGCTATAATTTCAAAAATGATAATCGCAATGGAGAGATAAAGGGAATGTATGAGGCAGTGGTAACGGGAAGCGGACCGGCAGGACTGAGTGCGGCTTTATATCTGAAAAGAGCTGGAAAAAATGTCATTGTTATTGAAAAGGAATATGAAGGAACGGGGCAGATCACGCAGAGCATTTGCGTTGATAATTACCTGGGAGTCCCGTCGGTTTCCGGGGAGACGCTGGGTGCCAGATTCCGGCAGCAGGTTCTGGATGCGGGGGTTTTATTTCTGGAGGATGAGGTGGAAAGGATTTTCTATCGGGACAGATGGCTTCTCTGTCTTTCTTCGGGAAAAACCATAGAGACAGAAACGATTCTGTATGCGGCCGGTGCAGTGCCGAAAACGCTGGGGGTACAGGGAGAAACGGAGTTTCTGGGAAAAGGAATTTCTTACTGCGCGTATTGTGATGGTTCTCTGTATGCAGGAAAAGAAGCAGCGGTAATCGGCGGCGGGGATACGGCACTGGACGATGCCTTATATCTTTCGGAACTGTGCAGAAAGGTATATCTCATCCACAGAAGAGCAGAATTCAGAGGAAACGGAGCTGTTCTTGAAATCCTGAAAAAAAGACAAAATGTGGAGATCATCACGGAAGCATCGGTAAGAAGAGCGGAGGGGCATAAAAAACTGGAGGCGATAGTTCTTGATAACGGCAGGAAGCTTTATGTCAGCGGTCTCTTTGTGGCAGTCGGCTCCATACCGGCGTCCGATATGATAAAAGCTTACGTTCAGAGAGATACAAATGGATACGTGATTGCCGGAGAAGACGGTATCACAGAAGCTCCTGGGCTGTTTGTGGCAGGCGATGTTCGGACAAAAAAGCTACGGCAGGTGATCACAGCAGCGTCTGATGGTGCGAATGCAGCGGCATCTGCGATCAATTATCTGAAATGCGGGAGAAAGGGGTGATGGATATGAAATTTCATACAGCGGTACTCCATGCAGGAAAAAGTGAGATGGAAAAATATGGATCAACACTGCCGCCTGTATACCAGTCCAGTGCTTTCGAACAGAGAAATGCCGAAGGGCTGGCAAAGATATTTGAGAATAAAGCGCCGGGATACTGTTACACAAGAGTAGGAAATCCCACAGTGACAGCTTTTGAAGCCAGGATTACGAAACTGGAGGAAGGTGTGGCTTCGGTGGCTTTTTCGTCTGGCATGGCGGCGATAACTCACGCATTTTTGAATATCCTGCAGTCCGGAGATGAAATTGTGACAAGTGCAAGCCTTTATGGAGGAACCATCGATCTTTTCCGGGATCTGGAAGCGTTTGGAATTCATACTGTTTTTGTAGAAACCAATAACTGGGAAGCTTTTGAACAGGCGATCAATGAGCATACAAAGCTGATCTTTGCCGAAACCATCGGGAATCCGGGGCTGGATGTGACAGACATCGGGCATCTCGCAGAAATGGCACATAAGCGTGGACTTCCCCTCATTGTGGATAATACTACAGCAACGTCTTATCTGATCCGGCCGCTGAAGCTTGGAGCGGATATTGTAGTGAATTCATCGTCCAAATATATCAACGGAAACAGCAGTGCGATCAGTGGGATTCTGACAGACAGCGGCCATTTTAAATGGACAAAAGAAAACTATCCGGTTTTAGGAGATTACATAAAATATGGACCTATGGCGTACATCTCCAGAATGCGGGCAACGATTTACCGGAATTTCGGCGCCTGTCTTTCCCCTCAGAATGCCTTTCTGAATCTGATCGGGCTGGAAACCCTGGGACTTCGCATGGAACGGCAATGCAAAAATGCAATGGAACTTGCGTCATGGATGCAGTCATCGTATCCGGAAATGTCTGTGAATTATCCCGGACTGGAAAGCAGTCTCTGGCATGAAACAGCGCAAAAGCAGCTGGAAAACGGATATGGAGCAATTTTTACGATCCGTACCGGCAGCAGAGAAAATGCTTTTACACTGATCAATCATTTGAAGCTGGCACTGAAGGTTTCCAATATCGGAGATACGAAAACGCTGGTGATACATCCGTCTTCCACTATCAGTCTTCACAGTACACAAAAACAGAAGGAAGAAGCAGGTGTTTATGATGACCTGATCCGGGTCAGTGTCGGCATTGAAGATATAGAAGATCTGATCGAAGATTTCCGGCAGGCGATCGAGATCATGAAAAAACGATAAAGGAGAACAGAAAATGGCAGAGAAAAAACCAGATTATTCAGCACTAAAAAAGGGTGGATTTATGAGACAGAAGCAGAAAGGATACTTTTCTCTTCGACTTCAGGTCGTGGGAGGCAATCTGACGGCCGAAAATATAAGAACCGTGTCAGAGGTTGCTGATCAGTACGGAAAAGGCTATGTACATATGACCTCCAGACAGGGAATCGAGATTCCATTTATCCGCTTTGAGGATATTGATGAGGTAAAGGAGAAGCTGGCAGAAGGAGGCGTAAAGCCAGGCGTCTGCGGGCCGAGAGTACGGACGGTTACCGCATGTCAGGGGGCTGCAGTCTGTCCGAGCGGTTGTATTGATACATATGAGCTGGCAAAAGAACTGGATGCGCACTATTTTGGAAAGGAGTTGCCTCACAAATTTAAGTTTGGGGTGACCGGATGCCAGAACAACTGCCTGAAAGCAGAAGAAAATGACCTGGGAATCAAAGGCGGCATGGTTGTGAACTACAAAGAAGACGCATGTATTCAGTGCGGAGTCTGTGTAAAGGCCTGCCGGGAACAGGCGTTGTCTATGAAAGAGGGCAAAGTGGTTATTGACAGAGAAAAATGTAACCACTGCGGGCGCTGCGTAAAATCCTGTCCAACCGATGCATGGGAAGGAGAAAGCGGATATCTGGTGTCCTTTGGCGGACTGTTTGGAAATAGGATTTATCAGGGAGAACAGCTTCTTCCGATTATCAGAGATAAGGAGACACTGTTCCGGGTTACAGATGCCGCCATTGAGTATTTTGAAAAAAATGCCAACTCGGGAGAGCGTTTCCGGCTGATGCTGCAGAGAGTAGGAGAAGAAGAATTCAGAAAAGCAATAACGGAGGCATATCATGGCTGAGATAAAATTTGACGAACAGGCAGACATTACAGATAAGGTTTGTCCCATGACATTTGTAAAGGCAAAAGTCGCTATGGATGAGCTGGAAGACGGGGAGGTGCTGGCAATCCGCATGAATGATGGAGAACCGGTACAGAATGTTCCAAGAAGCATGAAAGAGGAGGGGCATCAGATTCTGAAGCTTCAGGATAATGAAGACGGCACCTATACCCTGTATGTCCGCAAGGTGGGGGAATAGTATATGGCAGAGCGAATTGGAAAAGATGTATTTGAAGAGAAAGTATTGAAAAATGATCTGCCCGTGCTGGTGGAGTTTTATTCAGATTCCTGTATCGCCTGCAAAAAACTGGCGTCGGTTCTCGGGCAGGCGGAAGAACTGCTGGCGAACAGATTTCGGATCTATAAGGTAAACACAAATTATGAGACCGGGCTTACGGAAGAATATGAAATCCTGTCCAGACCAACCCTGATTGTTTTCAGAGACGGGCAGGAGGTACAGCGAAAGACGGGAGCGCTAAAGATTCGGGAGCTGGTGGACTGGCTGGACTTATTTACAGGGAAATAATGCATCTGCGGTGATGCGCTGCAGAGGTAAAATGAAATGTGTAAGGAGCGAAAAACATGTATATTACAGTAGCAGGAAACAGAAAAGAAGTAAAAAATAATCTGACATTGCCGGAGCTTATGGAACTGGAAGGGGTAGAGATGCCGGACTATGTGACAGTTTCCGTAAATGATGAGTTTGTTGACGCAGATAAAAAAGCAGATACCGTTTTAAAGGATGGAGATAATGTGGAATTCCTTTATTTTATGGGAGGTGGATGCGAATGGCACTGACAGATGCACAGATAGAACGTTACTCCCGGCATATCATATTGAAAGAGGTGGGAGCAAAAGGACAGAAAAAGCTTCTGAATGCAAAGGTACTGATCATTGGTGCCGGAGGTCTCGGGGCACCGGCGGCTATGTATCTGGCGGCAGCGGGCGTTGGGACCATAGGAATTGCGGATGCGGATGATGTAGATCTTTCCAATCTGCAGAGACAGATCATCCATTCAACAGAGGATGTGGGAAAACCAAAGGTGAAATCAGCGAGGGAGACTATGGAGAGAATGAATCCGGATGTAAAGGTCAATACCTATCATATGTTTGTGGATGCTTCCAACATCCGGGAATTGATCAGGGAATATGATTTTATCATTGACGGAACCGATAATTTCCCGGCAAAATTTCTGATCAATGATGCCTGTGTTCTGGAAAAGAAGCCGTTTTCCCATGCGGGAATCATAAGGTTTCAGGGACAGCTTATGACGTACGTTCCCGGAGAAGGTTCCTGCTACCGGTGTGTATTCAAAAATCCGCCGCCAAAGGATGCAGTGCCTACCTGCAAACAGGCCGGCGTTATCGGTGCAATGGGCGGTGTGATCGGAAGCCTTCAGGCAATGGAAGCGGTGAAATACATCATTGGAAAGGGAGAACTTCTGACCGGTTATCTGCTGACGTTTGATGCTCTGAAGATGGAATTCAGAAAAATCAGACTTCCACGCGATACACATGATTGTGCCGTCTGTGGGGATCATCCTGTAATAACAGAGCCTATTGACTATGAACTGAATGTATGCGAAGATAAAATATGATGACAGGGAACAGGTAGAATTATGAAAAAGATAATCATCCGGAAACAGGATGCAGAAGAGATGATATCCCATGCCAGAGGACAGCTTCCCGATGAAGCCTGCGGATTGATTGCCGGCATAGAAAATGAAGAAGAAAAGCGGATCGAGAAAGTATATTATCTGACGAATACGGATGCTTCCAATGAGCATTTTTCGCTGGATCCCAGAGAACAGCTTCAGGCAGTGAAGGATATGCGAAGCAGGGGACTTCAGCCGCTTGGAAACTGGCATTCCCATCCCGCATCCCCTTCACGCCCGTCGCGGGAGGATATCAGGCTGGCCTATGATCCCAAAGCCAGTTATCTGATCCTGTCCCTTATGGAAGAAATCCCGGTGCTTCATTCTTTTCATGTGGAAAATGGGGAAGTTTGTAAGGAATTTTTGGAGATAAGGGATGAAGGGGAAGCAACAAATGTATACAGTAATGCTGGCAGTGAAAAGTGAACCGATCCTGCAGGAATTAAAACGGCTGCGTATCTGGGGAGATTCTACCGGGTTTCAGATCTGCAAAATAACAGATGATTTTGAAAAGCTGATCGCCGGTTTGCGGGAAAAGAAATATCATCTGGTGCTGCTGGAAGCCACTCAGGATAATCATACGCTCTCACTCCTGGAAACCATAAAAAAGGAAAAGCTCTGTAAGGCTGTGGCAATCGTCAGTCAGACGGCGGAGTTTAAAACGGTAAGAAAAAGCTTTCTTCTTGGTGCAGATGATTATTTTGTCGCTCCATTTGAGATCAGCCAGTTTATCGCGCTGTTCAGCAAAATAGAAAATGCAGAGCATGGGAAGATCGCAGAAGAAATCTGCCAGAAAGAGGAACTATTAAATCTGTTTGAACATGTGGATTTTTCCATAAAGGACAGGCTGGATGAAATGCTTTACAGTACATTGTCAGAATACAGGGATATGGGAGAAGCATTTTCCTACATAAAACGAATTCTGGATGGCGTCATGCTGGAGCTTTTTGAAAAGTACGGATGGCTGCAGCTATATTTTGCTAAAGAGGATTATCTTCCCCAGGATAGCGAATATTTTGAATACGAAGACGGTCTGAAGAAAAGTCTGGAAGATTTTTATTCATTTTTTGTGGAATTTTCTGAGCTGTATCCGGTTCACGGGGAAGGTCTGGATGATATGATCCTTTATATTTTAAGCAGACCGGAAGGAGACCTGAAACAGAAGACAATCTCGGAGGAGCTTTACATGAACCGTTCTTATCTGAGCACTGTTTTTTCTGCTCAGATCGGAGTGAATTTTGTGGATTATGTAAATACAGTAAAAATGAAACGGGCAGCCTATCTTCTGAAGCATACGAAGATGAAGGTGATCGATATTGCAGGTGCGCTGGATTACAAAGATATGGGATATTTTCTGAAAAGATTTAAGGCAAAATATGGAGTAACACCATCCCAGTACCGGCTTCCGGAAACTTATGAGTTCCAGATATAAAGCAGGGGCCGTTGTGTAAACAGAGAGGAAACAGAAAAACATGGCAAAAATTTATCAGAAAATTACAGATATGGTTGGATCGACTCCTCTGCTGGAGCTTTCTGAATATATGGCTTGCGGCGGATGCAGGGCAAGGCTTCTGGCGAAACTGGAATACATGAATCCCGCCGGATCTGTAAAAGACCGGATCGCAGTAAAGATGATAGACGAAGCAGAGAAAGCAGGCATCCTGCACAGGGGAGATGTGATCATTGAACCCACATCCGGAAATACCGGAATCGGTCTTGCCTGTGTAGCAGCAGCGCGGGGATACCGTCTGATCATTACGATGCCGGAAACCATGAGTATCGAGCGGAGAAGGCTTCTGGCGGCTTATGGCGCCGAACTGGTCCTGACACCTGCTTCCAGGGGAACCAAAGGCGCCATAAAAAAGGCAAACGAACTGGCGGGGGAAGTGGGCGGATTTGTGCCAAGCCAGTTTAGCAATCCATATAACCCGCAGGCTCATTATGAAACAACAGGACCTGAGATATGGGAGGATACGGACGGGAAGGTGGATATTTTTGTTGCCGGAGTGGGGACTGGCGGCACGATCACGGGAACCGGAAAGTATCTGAAAGAAAAAAATCCCGCATTACAGGTGATTGCTGTGGAACCGGCGCAATCCCCTGTTTTGTCAGATGGTATGCCGGGGCGGCACAGGATTCAGGGAATCGGAGCCGGATTTATACCGGATACCCTGGATATGGAGATCTATGATGAAATTATACCGGTAAGTGATGAAGATGCATTTGAGGCCTGCAGGGAGCTGGTGAGGACGGAAGGCGTTCTGTGCGGGGTATCCTCCGGCGCGGCCTTGTATGCAGCAAAAGAACTGGCAAAAAGACCGGAAAATGAGGGAAAGACCATTGTCTTACTGATGCCGGACAGCGGCGAGCGGTATCTGTCGATGGGAATTTTTGATTAGTGATATTGTAACCACATAACCACGCAGGAATGCGCTTTCAATAACATTAGAGCATGTTGTTGGAGGCGCTTTTTGTCGTATGTATTTCTTGTATACGAGTTCTGTCAGAAAAAAAACACATGGAAAATAAATATTTTTCTAAAGAAAAGCGCATGGAAAAAAGAGTACAGGTGGGAAAGAGCCGGCAGAAATGCATCTGGCAGACATGAGTGTTTATGGGATCACAATTTTTAATTATGCAAAAGAAATTGGGATACTGGATTATGTTGTCTGCAAAACCGTGAATTGTAAAAGCAGCTATCGAAATAAATCTGCCGCGGCTAAGAGAAAGAAACAGCTATGAGTTTCTGCAGATCAGAAGGAATGTTCTGAAAGCATTGTTTGGGAAAACTGTCCGGCAGGCTTCCTATGGAAAAAATGATATAAATAATCCATAGAAAATTGATAGGAAAAGAGGTATATATATTCTATCATTTTTAAGAGGAGGAAAAATTATGAGTGAGAAAAAAGGAGTATTGGCTGCCCCAACAGTGGAAGAGGTTGTTACAACAGAAAAATTTCAATGGAGTGATTTATGGAAGAAGGAAGACTGGCTTGCCATATGGATCGGTTTCATTGTGATTGCAATTGCGGCTGTCGCAGTTATAACAGGGGCTTTTGATTTCAGTGCCGCAAAATTCAGTACCTGGGGCAATGGCACCGGCGTTTTTGAACAGTTGAATACAGATCTGGCAGGAAAACTGATTTTAACAGCCGTTGTACTTGGGGTATTGTTTACGGTTGGAAATCGCCTGAAGGGGATATCTGTCAAGAAATATCTTCCTGCTTTTGCCGGACTATTTGTACTGGCGATTCTGGTAAGATTCATCAGCGCAGAATATACCTTAAACCGCTATCTGGAGTGGGCCTTTTTTGCAATTCTGATCGGTCTTCTGGTATCCAATACAGTTGGTGTTCCCCAGTGGCTGAAGCCTGCGGTTCAGACAGAATTTTATATTAAAGCCGGGCTGGTGATCATGGGATTCTCCGTATTGTTTTCTAATATCGTCAATTTCGGACTTTATGGACTTGGCATCGCATGGGTCGTGACGCCGATCGTTATACTTTTTATGTGGTGGTTCGGGACCAGAGTATTAAAAATAGATAATAAACCATTTGTTATTACAGTAGCAACGGCAACCTCCGTCTGCGGTACTTCCGCAGCAATCGCAACGGGTGCGGCAAGCGGGGCAAAGAAAAATGATCTTTCTCTTGCTGTTTCAATTTCTATCATTTTTACGGTGCTTATGATGGTATTTGAGCCGGTTATTATCCGTGCCGTAGGACTTGGCGAAGTAATGGGAGGAGCTTTGATCGGCGGCACAGTTGATTCGACCGGAGCAGTAACCGTAGCCGGAACAGCCCTTGGAGAGACGGCGCAGACGGTAGCAGTTCTGGTGAAATCCATTCAGAATATTCTGATCGGTTTTATCGCGTTTGCAGTAGCGGTCTTTTTTGCAACAAAGGTGGAAAAGAATGGAAGCAGCAAAGTCGGTGCCTCTGAGATCTGGTACAGACTTCCGAAATTTATCCTTGGCTTTTTTGCAGCGTCTTTAATTGCTTCTTTTATCGTGCTGCCGGCGGCAGGAAAAGAGACTGTTTCAACGATCAATAAGGTTCTGGATCAGTATAAGAACTGGGCATTTGTACTTGCCTTCACCAGCATTGGACTGGATACGAATTTCCGTGAACTGAAGGAACAGTTTGAGGGAGGAAAACCGTTGACGCTTTATGTGGTTGGTCAGCTGTTCAATATTATTCTGACCTTTGCGGCTGTCTATTTATTACTGAGCGGAAAATTCTTCCCTCTCCCGCAGCTTGCACTGTAATGGAAGAAGAGGTGTGGATAATATGAAAAAAAAGAGAGTTTTTCAGCTTGTAAATGGCTTCGTGCTGGCAGCTGCGATTATTGCGGCGCTTTACATAATGGGAAACGGACTGGGGCTTGTGGATAGTCTGGATTTTGGAGCAGGGGCATATTACTATGCAGACATTCCGGAATTTTCCAAATATACGGATGGTGCCTGGTATTCCTCGCCAGTCCCCATGTGGGTACTTATTCTGCTTTTTCTCATCTGGGGAGCATTCATGTACAGAATCTGGGGATGGATTGAGCGTAAAGGAAATAGAAAATAAAGACATGAAAAAGGACACGGTGTTTGAGTGCCCTTTTTTCATGGATAAGAAACAAGGAAAGATGAGGAGAGAAACATGGCGAAGAAAGAGAACAAATATAAAGACTACGACATTACAACGCAGGCAATTCATACGGGTACGGAGTACGATTTGGAAACAGGCGCTGTCCGGCGTCCGCTTCATATGGCAAACAGTTTTAAATTACCGGATGATCTGTCACAGGTCAATTACTCTTCCACAGACCTCTTGATGTATGCAAGAAACGGAAATCCCAATCAGCACTGGCTGGAAGAAAAAATCGCAGCATTGCATGATGCAGACGATGCCATTGTACTGGCAAGCGGAGTTGCGGCACTTCATGCTCTATTCTGGACCCTTCTGGAAACGGGAGACAGGGTGGTGTATCCAAATGTCAGCTATATGGCAGTATACAGAATGTTTCATGAGCTTTTTAACCGCAAATTCGGGGTAGAAACAGTCATGGTGGATATGACAGATCTCGAAGCAGTGAAAAAAGCGATCACACCGGGTACAAAGCTGGTTCATATTGAGACACCGGATAATCCCACAAATGGAATTACGGACATAGCAGCCATTGCTGAAATCGCACACCGGAATGGTGCTGTTCTGTCAGTGGATAATACGTTTGCTTCTCCTTATAACCAGAAACCGCTGGAACTGGGAGCGGATTTTGTAGTGGAAGCGATTACAAAGTATATAAATGGTCATGGCGATGCACAGGGAGGAGCAATATTGTCTAATGATCTTGAGACAATGGATCGTATCCGATATGAAGCGCAGGTGAATGTTGGTTCCGTGATCAGCCCATTTAATGCATGGCAGATTTTCCGGGGTTCTGTTACATTTCCTATGCGTATGGAACGGATCAACAAATCTGCACAGAAGATCGCAGAATGGCTGGAGGGAAGGGAGAACGTAACCTTTGTGTCCTATCCGGGGCTGCCCGGTCATCCCGGCCATGAAACCGCTGCAAAGCAAATGAAAAACGGCTATGGGGGAGTGATTTCTTTCGGGTTGCATGCGGATGACAAAACAGTGGAGCATTTCTGCGCAGCTCTTAAGGTGGTGACGTTTGCTGTTTCACTGGGGCATGATGAGAGCCTTATTTTCCCGCAGCCAAGTTACGATGAGCGCATCCATCTGTATCCGGAGAGATTTCGGAAAGGATTTATCCGCTTTAGTGTGGGACTGGAAGATCCGGATGATATTATTCGGGACCTGGATCAGGCACTGAAAGCAATCGGATTATAAAACCCTGTGCTAAATGTCATCTGAGGACCAGGAAAGAGGGCGCCGTGCCTTCACCTGCACTTCAAAATCCATCTGATCCGAATGCTTTGGTGCTTTGGCGTTTGCTGGAGTCCGGATGCTTTTGCGTTTACTGGAGAGGGAAAGTCGCAGTGAAAGGAAAAGAATACCTTTCCAATCCCCCGCATACATTGTAAAAACAGTGTATCGGGGGATTTTCCTTGAAGGAATATATCGAGGAGCGTGCAATGGAAATTGCAAACTATATTATTGAAACCAATGCTACAGTGCGCCAGGCGGCGAAGAAATTTGGAGTGTCAAAATCGACGGTACATAAGGATGTCGTTGAACGTCTTCCGCAGTTTAACTTTGCACTGGCGCAGAGCGCAAGGAAAGTATTGGATATCAATAAGTCGGAACGTCATATCCGCGGTGGACTTGCTACAAGAGAGAAATATTTACATATTGAACAGAGATGATATGCCATACAGATCTTCATCCGCAAAAAAGCAACTGAAAATATATGTGGAATAAGGGGCACAAGTCTGATACAATGATAACAGGAAATCTGTGAGAGAATCCGTGAGAGGAGATTTTGGTATTATGAGAAAAAAGCTTGTGCTTTGTGGGTGCCTTGCGGCAGCGGCGATGATGCTGTCCGGCTGTCAGCCACTAACAGGAACGCAGAAGGAAACAGAAAAGATTACAGAAACAGAAACTCAAAAAAAAGCGGCGGCAGAGACTGAGACAGAAAAAGAAACAGAAAAAGAAATAGAACCAGAAACGGAAGAGGAGACAGTAGCTGAAAATATTGCGGCAGCAGGGGATACGGCAGAAGCGGGCGGTACGGCGCAGACGCAGCCCATGCAGGAAACCGTATCGGAGGGAAATGCATCTGAGAATGTTTCTGCGCAGCAGTACGAGGAAGAAATGATGCAATGCCCGTACTGCGCACATTGGTTCAGCACGATCTCGGACGGTGTGTCCGGCAGTCCCTATGATCTTCATATGGCGGAGGAACGTGCAAATGATCCTGCAGGTGGTACGACCGAGCAGGAGATGGTGCAGTGCCCGGATTGCGGAAACTGGTATGAGAGCGGGAATATTTTCCGGAATCATATCTGTGAGGGAAGAGAACAGCAATAGTAAATATTTTATATTGGGAAAGAAGAACTCAAAGATATTTGGGTTCTTTTTTACTTCAAAAATGAAATGCGGTCGGCGTTTTTCTATCCGGGAGTCATGCTCATGATTGCAGTAGCGTTTAAGGGTAATTTCGCTGCCGCGGTTTTAGATCCGCCTACGCTGGAAAATCAGAAACTGCGTATGGACGTGAAGCATATGATCGCGCGCAAGGCGGCAGCACTGGTAGAGGACGGCGATATCATTTATATTGATGCAGGAACGACAACAAGCGCGATGACACGGTATCTGGAAAATAAGAAAATTACGGTGGTGACGCCCAGCCTTGAGGTTTTGCAGCAGCTTCCGGTAAAAGGGGTATCATTTGTTGTGGTGGGCGGAGAGTTAAACTTTGAACTTGCGAGCTTCTGCGGACCGATTGCAGAAAAGATACTGTCACAGATGTATTTTGACAAGGCGTTTCTGAGCGTTTCCGCATATTCGGATTACGGCGTGTTTGCGAATGATATCCGGGAAGGAAGAAAAAAGGAGATTGTCAAGGAGCATTCGTCAGAAACCTATGTGCTTGCCGATCGCACGAAACAGCAACAGTGGGGGTTTATGCAAGTGATGGATCGCAGCGAGTGCACGATCATTACAGAAAAAGATGATGAGGATCCTGAAATAAAGAAAGAAGCAAAAGCAGAGGACAGCGGGGAAGGATGATGGAAAATGTTGAAATTTACGGGCTGCGGAGCCGCACTGTATCCGAAGCTATATAACAGCAACGGATATTTCCGGATCGGGGAGGATCTGTTTCTGATCGATTGCGGGGAAACTACGTTCCGACAGCATTATATGGCGGGAAATTTTGAAGGGATGAAAAGTGTCACTGTGTTTCTCACACATATGCATGCTGACCATATGGGAAGCCTGGGCACGCTGATCGTTTATTGTTATCTGAAGCTTGGAATACGCACAAGAGTGATATTTCCGGAGCCGGAGAAGCTGACGACTGTCTTTGGGCTGACCGGAGTGGAGCCGGAACATTATGAGCTGCACGGGGATTATGCAGTTTACGGCGACGTCCGCGTAAAGGCGGTGCCCGTACCGGTGAAGCATCATGAAATCATGGTGAATTCTTTCGGATATCTGTTTGAAGCAGATGGAAAACGCTTTTATTACAGCGGCGATGCGGCGGAGCTTCCGGAGACGGTGACAGAAAAGCTTTTTGCAGGGGAGCTTGATGAAATTTATCAGGATACGTCTGTGGAGGATCACGGCGGGGCCCATTTTACACTGGCAAAGCTTGAGGAGACAATTCCGGATGACTATCGGTCGAAAGTATATTGTATGCATTATGACGGAGAATTTTTTGATACTATTCGCAGCAAAGGATTCCGAACGATAAAGGATAAAGTGATAAAGATCAGGGAATAGAAACAGATAAGGGAGTAGACAGGTATGGGCAGGTACAGTGATTTGCTGGAAAAGGTAAAAAAGACCGCCAGAGAGGTGGCCAAGATCGCAAAAAATGATGGCTCTGTTTCTGTAAAGCAGAAGGGCGCGAAGGACTTTGTGACGGAGGTAGATATGAGGATCAGTGATGTTCTCTGCGAAAAGCTTCCCGGACTTCTGGAGGGCTCCATTGTGATTTCGGAGGAGGGCTATAAGGGCAAGCCGGATCAGAAATACTGCTGGATCATAGATCCGATCGACGGAACCAGTAATTTTATTTACAGTCATCCGGACTATGCCATTTCTATCGGACTTCTGGAGAATGCAGAACCGGTTCTTGGAGTGGTTTACAGTCCACAGAGTCAGGAAATGTTTTATGCCGCGAAGGGTGAGGGCGCCTATTGCAATGGAAAGCGAATATTTGTGTGCAGGGACGCCAGCGTAAGCCAGACGCTGGTTCTGGCAGAGACAAATCCATACAGCGACCGGGTGGCGAATAAATTTCCGCAGGTATTCAGCAATATTTACCGGGACTGTATAGACTACCGGATCACGGGCTCCGCAGCACTGGACTGCTGCTATATTGCCTGCGGCAGGGGCGGGGCGTTTATTGCTGAAAATCTGAAGCCATGGGATTATGCGGCGGGAGAAATCATAGTGCGGGAGGCAGGAGGAAGTTTTTCGCAGTGGGATGGCAGACGACCGACTTATTATGGAAATACTACGGCGCTTGCCACGAATACACTGGTGCATGAAGAAATTCTGGGACGGCTGAAACAATATATATAGAACCGAACAGACAGGAGAATAAAAAGGAGGCGGCTGGTTATGGATTGGTGTGCAGAACTGTCTTACTTTATTCGTATTGGAATGGCAGGTGTCTGTGGCATATTAATTGGTATGGAGAGACAGCACCGGACCAAGTCGGCAGGAATAAGAACACATTTTATGGTGTCGATTGCCACTGCCCTTATGATGATTATTTCAAAATATGGTTTTCTGGATGTTGCAGGAATGGATGGACTGAGCTGTGATGTATCCAGGGTTGCAGCGGGCATCATAAGCGGTGTCGGGATATTGAGCGGCGGTCTGATACTGATCGGAAAACAGGGATATGTGAGCGGAATTACCACGGCGTCAGGTGTATGGGTGACGATCGCGATTGGTATGGCACTTGGCGCAGGCTTGTACAGCCTTGGCATTGGAACGACGGTAATTGTTCTTGTTGCACAGGTTGTATTTCACAGCAGGCTGAGCATCTTCCGTGAACAGACCAGGGCGATGCTTGTTTTTAAGACGGAAAAGGGGAGTTACGAGGGATTGCTTCAGAAACTGGAGGCATATGGAGCAAAGGTGCATTCTGTGAAGTGGGATTACAAAAATGAAAATTACTGTCAGATGAAATGCCAGGCGTATTTTCCGGATAGCTGCTCCAGAAGGCAGATCATGGAGTTTGTGTCCGGATGTGAAAATGTTGACAGTGTTGAATTAATCGGATAAAAGAACCTCATCAGAGACGAAGGCGGATCTGATGAGGTTCTTTTCTAATGAGAGAATCTGATGAGTTTTTTCTAATGTGTGATGTAAGCATTTTTCTGGCATTTTTTAATATAAGATGTCAGGCATTTTTTCTAATGTAAGATTGTATTCTGCGGGGTGGGATGCTAAAATAAAGAAAAGTGTAACGCGGCAACATACTGTGAAGGAATGCATTAAAGAGGAAATATGGAGAGCAGGAATGTATTAAATAGAAAATATGGAGAGCAGGATTGTATTAAATGGAAAATATGGAGAGCAGGAATGTATTAAATGGAAAATATGGAGAGCAGGAATAAATTAAATGGAAAATATGGAACAAGAATACATTAAAAGGGAAATATGGAACAGGAATAAATCACATGGGGAAACGATGACACAGAATTATATTGTGATGGAGCATATCATACAGGAATATGTGGAATCACATTATGAAGAGACGATTACTTTGTTAAAGGAACTGGCAGCGATCCCGGCGCCTTCCGGCCGGGAGGAAAAACGCGCAGCGTTTGTGCTTGAATGGCTACATAAGCAGGGAGCGGCTGGAGCGTTTATTGATGAAGCCGGAAATGTTATTTTCCCATATCAATGTGAGACGGAACGGAAAATGGTGGCAGTGATGGCGCATATGGATATTGTGTGTCCGGATACAGAGGAGCTTCCTCTAAGAGAGACAGAAGGGTCCCTTATAGGACCGGGTGTGCGTGATGATACAGCCAATCTGGTGAATATGCTGATGACGATTAAGTTTCTGCTGGAGCAGCAAACGGAAATTTTGTGTGATGTTACGGATTCTGTGCCGGGCATATTATTTGTTGCAGATGTCGGGGAAGAGGGGCTTGGAAATTTAAAAGGCAGCCGCCAGATCTGGAAGAATTATGGGAGCAGAATCTGCGAGTGGATATGTTTTGACCTCAATTATAATGTGATCTACAATCGTGCGGTGGGATCTCAGAGGTATCGTATTTCCGTTCGCGCAGAGGGCGGACATTCCTACAAGGATTTTGGAAAAGAGAACGCGATTGTGCAGCTTGCGGAAGTGATTATGGCGCTGTATGAAGCGCCTTTGCCGCAAAATGCAAAAGTTACGTACAATGTGGGAAAAGTAGAGGGCGGCACTACGGTAAATACGATTGCGCAGGAAGCCTCCATGCTCTATGAATTTCGCTCAGAATCTAAAGAAGCGATGGAGTTTATGGAATGTTTTCTTCAGGAAACACTGCAGCACTTTCGGAAAAAAGGATTTCGGATTGAAGCGGAAATGTTGGGCGTTCGTCCTGGAAACGGTGCGATAGATGTAGAAGAGCAGGAGGCCCTGACGCAGCGCTGCCGGAACGCAATCAGAAAATATTATGATGGTGAAATCATATGTGATGCCGGTTCTACAGATGGAAACATACCGCTTTCCCAGGGAATTCCTTCGGTTACAATAGGCACCGCGCTTGGCGAAGGGACGCATACGCGACAGGAGTCGGTTGCAATAGAAAGCATGAAAACCGGACAGAAGATCGCAATCGAGATTGTAATCGGAGAGATGAGAAAACGATGCGGCACGTAACAGGAATTGCAATCGAGCTTATAACCGGAGAGATGAGAAAACGATGTGGCACGTAAGAGAAATCGCAATTGAGCTTGAAACCGGAGAGATGAGAAAACGATGCGGCACGTAAGAGGAATTGCAATCGAGTTTATAACCGGAGAGATGAGAAAACGATGCGGCACGTAAGAGAAATCGCAATCGAGCTTGAAACTGGAGAGATGAGAAAACGATGTGGCACGTAACAGAAAATAGCTGAGGTGGAAAACAGAAGAGGCAGAGTGGAATAAAGAATTGCCCTGGCATGGATATTTAGATATTTGATGTGTTAGTTTTAGAGTTTGAGAACTTGCGGTAAGATGGTATAAAGCAGAAAGGCGGGAGTGCAGGATGGCGCAAACCTATCAGCATGTCACACATACATTTGAACCGGTTTTTGATGAAGAGTCGCGGATATTGATTCTTGGAACTTTTCCGTCTGTGAAATCGAGGGAAAATCATTTTTATTATGGGCATCCGCAGAACCGTTTCTGGAAGGTATTAAGTAATCTTTGCGCGGAGCCAACGCCGGTTTCGATTGAAGAAAAGAAAGTTTTTTTGCTGGGAAATCACATAGCAATATGGGATGTGATTGCAGAATGTGATATTGTGGGTTCAAGCGACAGTTCCATCAAAAACGCTGTGCCCTGTGATCTGGGCAGGATTTTATCACAGGCGCCGATAAAGCAGATTTTTGCAAACGGCGGAAAAGCGTATGAACTGTATCAGAAATACAGCTATCCGGTGCTGAAAAGAGAGATCACAAAGCTTCCATCCACAAGTCCGGCAAATGCGGCTTTTCAGATGGACAGGCTATTAAAAGAATGGAAAATTATAAAAAAGGCTTTGCAGTAAGGCACGCCTGCAAAAGGCTTTGAGGTAAGGTAGGTCTGCAAAAGGGCCTGGGGTAAGATACGTCTGAGAAAGGCTCTGGAGAAAGGCACACCTTCAAAAAGCTCTGGGGTAAGATATGTCTTCAAAAATGGAGTTGTGCTGAGAAAGGCTAAAAGAGGGTCTGTAGTAAGAGATGTCTGAAAATGAGAATACTTTCGAAAAAAGTATTGAAAAGAGAGCGAAAATGCTGTAAAAATATTGCATGAGAAATCATATTATTGAGGGGATGGGGAGTATGAGGTTTACAGACAGACAGTTACGTCAGCTGATCATTCCGCTGATTATCGAACAGCTCCTGAGCGTTACAGTCGGGCTGGCGGATTCTGTCATGGTCGCAAGTGTGGGAGAGGCGGCTGTATCGGGAGTTTCCCTGGTGGACACGATCATGGTATTGATTATCAATATTTTTGCGGCGCTTGCTACCGGAGGAGCTGTGGTGGCAGGACATTATATCGGTCAGCAGAAAAAAGAGCTTGCCAGCAAAGCAACAGATCAGTTAATATTGTTTGTCACAATTTTATCTGTTGCGGTGACGGCGCTGATGTACGCCGGACAGAATCTGATTCTGCACGGGATTTTTGGAAAAATTGAAGCGGATGTAATGGAAAACGCAAGAGTTTATCTGCTGATCGTAACGGCTTCCATTCCGTTTATTGCATTATACAATGGCGGCGCTGCGATATTTCGTTCCGTTGGAAATTCCAAAATATCTATGGAATCATCATTGCTTATGAATGTGATCAATATTGCAGGAAATGGTATTTTGATTTACGGCTGTAAAATGGGCGTTGAAGGAGCGGCGATACCGACGCTGGTTTCCAGAATGTTTGCCGCTCTCATAATGATCATGTTGCTTCGCAGAGAAAATCAGCCGGTTCATATGTCACGAAAAATACAGTTTCACTTTGATAGGCATATGATACGCAAAATATTGCATATCGGGGTACCGAATGGACTGGAAAACAGTATGTTTCAGTTAGGAAAGATTTTGGTGCTGAGCCTGGTGGCAACCTTCGGCACTGCATCCATTGCGGCGAATGCTGTTTCAAATACGATCGCAATGTTTCAGACTCTGCCCGGGATGGCGATGGGATTTGCTATTTTAACAGTTGCAGCACAGTGCGCCGGAGCGGGAGATTATGACCAGGTGAAATATTACACGAAAAAGCTGATCGGGATTGTGTATCTGGCAATGATTGCGGTAAATGTGATTGTTTATCTTTTACTGCCGGTGATTATTCAGATTTATCATCTGCAGCCGGAAACAGCAGCGATGACAAGAAAGATTTTAACATATCATGCGTGCTGTGTATGCACGATATGGCCCATATCGTTTGATCTCCCGAATACTCTGCGGGCGGCAAATGATGTGAAGATTACTATGTGGATATCGATTCTTTCCATGTGGATATTTCGAATATTATTTAGTTACATATTGGGACAATACCTGGGCTGGGGAGTTTTCGGTATCTGGGTGGCGATGACGATCGACTGGCTTTTCCGGGCAATTTGTTTTTCAATACGTTACATAAGGGGAAAATGGCAGTACCAGAAAATTTAGTCTGCAAATAAAAAGTCAAGCAGAAATTGATGAACTTTGAAAATTTTATACAGGTTGAAATTAGGGCATAAACGTTAAGCCACCGGTTTACGCTGGCTTAAGAAAAAAGGAAGCCATATATTGTGCCACCTATAAGGGATGTTCACATTTTAATTTTTGAACATAGCCTACAGAACATCGGAATTCCCGGGCAATACGACGCATGGGAATTCCTTGTGCGATACATTCTCTGATAGCATCTTTCTCGCGGTCAGAGAATTTCGGTATCCTTCCGGCATTGCGTGGATTTTCGTTCGCTTTTATGACGGTTCCTCCAATGGACAGGGCATAATCCGCCGCGTCTTTCTCGGAGAAAAAACCAGCCACAACAGGCACGCCTTTGAGGACGAGATATCTGAAATTTACCTCGCAGGGATATGTTTTATATTCCATCCTTCTCCGCCTCCGTGTCGGATGTCTGGGGCAGTGAGGCAAGATATTCCTTTACCCGCCCGTAATAAATACGGAGAAATTTGTTCGCACCAGCGGTCATGTAGACGTAATAAGGTTTGCCCTGCGCCCGTTTTTTATCCATAAAGGCGTAAACGGGATCGTCAGCAGGGGAACGTTTGATGAGCCCGTCCATGATCTGGAACAGGGTTTTGCGCAGATACGGCGAGCCTTTCTTTGTGGTAGGCACACTTTTACGGATGCGCTGCCCGGAATCATCCTTTCCGGGGTCAACGCCGGCAAAAGCAGTCAGAGCCCCGCGGTGTGTAAACCGTGTCACATCCCCGATCTCAGACATGAGCTGGGGACCGAGGGTAGGCCCGACACCATCCATAGCCAGAACAACCGGATATTCCGGCAGCGCGGAAGCAGCCTTATCCATTTCCAGACGGAGGGATTCTACTGTCCGGGAAGCAGTATTAAGCATTGCCACAGCCTGCCAGATGAGCATTTTTGTGTTGTCATCTTTTGGAAATACGGCGATCAGGTCAGAAGAGGCATGGTAGATATTTTCCGCTTTCTGTGCGCTGAAATTATAACCTTTGCGTTTGCACCAGTTCTGGTAATGCTTTTTGAAGGCTTCCGGCGACCTGGAGCGGACACAGTCCACATGCCAGTAGGTATGGACAAAATCCACCCATTTCTGGCTGCCATCGCTGCGCGCAGGGCTGTCAAAGAAGTCATTAGCACCCGGATAAGTCTGGTCAAGCAGGGCAATAAGATTGTTTTTCATGGCAGTTTTCTGTGCCATATAGAAGCCGAACTGTCGGTTCATGGTTTTTAATTGGTTGCGTGTTTTATCCATGATTCCATATTGCTTCAGTTTTGCCCAGCGGTCAAGAGTATAGCGTGCGATTTTTTTGGAATCCGCTTTGTCGGTCTTTGGAGTGCGCAGGGAATCATCCCCGAAGTTCCTGATGAGAATGGGGTTTACGGCGCTAACAAAGATACCGGCGTCAGAAAGCCACATGGCGACCGGCTCGTAGTACCTTCCGGTGTGCTCCATGCAGACCTTCGTCTCCCCGTCAAGCTCCTTTATCTGCCCGATCAGTCCGTTGATAGCGGACTGTGTATGGGGAATGTCGCGGGGAGGCATCAGGACAACGTCGCCAGGCCTGCGGATGGTAACAGTGCTCTTGCCTTTGGAAACATCAATACCAACAGCGTTCATAATGGATACTCCTTTACAATGAATCAGCAATGGTCAATACCAGATTTACTCATTGCCTGTTCAATCTACTGGGTATCACACGAACGCCTGTGGGTTCAACCTGCGTAAAACGAATGCTGCGAATGAGGGCTGGTTGGCTGACTAAATTACGGACGTAAAGTCCTAGTAGAAGGTGGCCAGACCTATTGCCTTACTCATTCTAACAGCTTAAGCAACAAGATGGGTAATTCCTTACTGGCTGTAAGGGGTATTAACCATAAATACATTGTAGTAGAAGGAGGGCGGATATGAAAGCATTATTTATTGGAGGAACAGGCACGATCAGCACGGCGATTTCCAGAAAATTGCTGGAAGAAGGACATGAGCTGTGGCTGATTAATAGGGGAAACCGGAACAGAGAGCTTCCGGAAGGTGCACATATTATTACAGCAGATATTAATGATGAAGCATATGTTGCAGAGCAGATCGCCGGGCAGCAGTTTGATGTGGTGGCGGATTTTATTGCGTTTGTTCCGGAGCAGCTGGAACGGGATTATCGGCTGTTTAAGGGAAAGACGAGACAGTTTATTTATATCAGTTCGGCGTCCGCATATCAGAAACCGCTGTCAGATTACCGGATCACGGAGGGCACGCCGCTTGCAAACCGTTACTGGGATTATTCCAGAAACAAAATTGCCGGGGAAGAGCTTTTGATGAAGCTTTACCGGGAAGAGGGCTTTCCGGTAACAATCGTGCGTCCAAGTCACACATACAGCGAGAGAAGTGTGCCGGTGGGACTGCATGGGAAGAATGGCAGCTACCAGGTATTGAAGCGTATGATGGAGGGAAAGCCGGTTCTGATCCACGGAGACGGCAGTTCTTTGTGGACATTGACTTTTAACAGCGATTTTGCAAAAGGATTCGTTGGACTTATGGGAAATATTCACGCAATCGGCGAAGCAGTGCAGATTACCGGGGACGAGTCTTTGACGTGGAATCAGATTTACCAGACGATAGCGGATGCGCTGGGAGTGACGTTAAAGCCGTACTATGTGTCTTCACATTTTCTGGCAAAATGTAATCTGCAGGGAATCGATATAGAGGGAAATCTGCTCGGAGACAAGGCAAACACAGTAGTATTTGAAAATACGAAATTAAAGAAACTGGTGCCAGGCTTTTGCGCGGATATCCGCTTTGACCAGGGGGTGCGCAGGGCCGTATCGTATGTGATGTCTCATCCGGAATGCCAGAGGGAGGATCCGGAATTTGACGCATGGTGCGATTGCGTGATCGAGGCGCAGGAGGAGGCGCTGAAGAAAGTGCGGATGCTGCAGAAATAAAGTGATTAATAACGGCATCTCAAGTCAACTTCATTTCAAGTCAGGCGGAAGATCGGTATCTCAGCCTGGATTACGTAAACTCTGCGAGACTTGTATATGTGATTGTCAGCTGTGCAGAAAATTTGCGAGACTTGCATATGCGATTGTCGGCTGTATAGAAAACCTGCTTACATGTAAGCATGACGCGTTTGTTTCTGATATTTGCCGCATGGCTGAGCAGTTACAAAGCTTATAAAAGAATTGCGAAAGAATAAGATTTTGGAATTGCCAAACAGCATGTTCTACATTATAATGTAAAATATACATTTTGCCAGATGACACATTTATTTATGTGATGAAGTGGATGTGTCAGAGACATGTAATGTGGTGGCAGAATATCACAAAAAGAACAGGAGGCATACTGTGAAGCGAGAATTGGTAATTGTACTGGATTTTGGTGGTCAGTATAATCAGCTTGTTGCCAGAAGGGTCCGGGAATGTAACGTTTATTGTGAGATTTACTCTTACAAAACAGATTTGGAAAAGATCAAAGCAATGAGCCCCAAAGGAATCATCTTGACCGGAGGACCAAACAGTTGTTATGAACCGGATTCACCGACTTACTCGGCAGAGCTGTTTAAAATGGGAATTCCAGTGCTGGGCTTATGCTATGGAGCGCAGCTTATGCAGCATGTGCTTGGCGGAGAGGTAAAGCGCGCCGAGGTGCGGGAGTACGGAAAAACGGAAGTGTTTGTAGATACAGGCTCGCCAATATTTGAGAATGTATCTGAAAAAACAATATGTTGGATGAGTCACTTTGATTATATCGCAAAGATTGCACCGGGATTTCGTATTACTGCGCATACGGCGGACTGCCCGGTAGCGGCAGCGGAGAATGAAAAAGATAAATTATATGCGATTCAGTTCCACCCGGAGGTGCTTCACACCCAGGAAGGAACCAAAATGCTCGCAAACTTTGTGTTAAATATCTGCGGATGTTCCGGTAGCTGGCGCATGGACTCTTTTGTGGAGGAATCCATAAAAGCAATCCGTGAAAAAGTGGGAAGCGGCAAGGTACTCTGCGCGCTCTCGGGCGGCGTGGATTCCTCGGTTGCGGCGGTACTGCTGTCGAAGGCGGTCGGCGAACAGCTTACCTGTGTGTTTGTAGATCATGGTCTGCTCCGCAAAAATGAGGGCGACGAGGTGGAGGCGGTATTCGGCCCTAAAGGACCATATCACTTAAATTTTATCCGTGTAAACGCGCAGAACCGTTTTTATGAAAAACTGGCAGGCGTGCAGGAGCCAGAGGAAAAGCGCAAGATTATCGGAGAAGAATTTATCCGCGTTTTTGAAGAAGAGGCAAAAAAGATTGGCACGGTAGATTTTCTTGTGCAGGGCACGATTTATCCGGACGTAGTGGAAAGCGGGCTTGGCGGCGAATCCGCTGTGATCAAGTCACATCATAATGTGGGTGGACTTCCGGATTATGTGGATTTTAAAGAGATCATAGAACCATTACGTGATCTTTTCAAGGATGAGGTACGCAAAGCGGGTCTGGAGCTTGGCATTCCGGAAAATCTTGTTTTCCGTCAGCCATTCCCGGGACCGGGACTTGGAATCCGCATTATTGGTGACATTACCGCAGAAAAAGTCCGCATCGTCCAGGATGCAGACGCTATTTATCGTGAAGAAGTAGCAAAAGCAGGTTTGGCAAAATCTATCGGACAATACTTCGCAGCACTTACGAATATGCGATCTGTCGGCGTAATGGGAGACGAGCGTACCTATGATTATGCGGTTGCATTGAGGGCGGTGAATACGATCGACTTTATGACAGCAGAAGCAGCGGAGATACCGTTCAGTGTATTGCAGAAAGTGATGAGTAGAATTATTAATGAAGTCAAGGGGGTTAATCGGGTATTTTACGATCTGACGAGTAAGCCACCGGGGACGATTGAGTTTGAATAGTTGACGCTGGGCTACAAAGCCCGTAACCACGGGGCTT
>NZ_JBKXTT010000019.1:0-71007 GCF_047017445.1 Marvinbryantia sp.
AGAGCACTTGACTTTTAATCAAGTTGTCCGGGGTTCGAATCCCCGATGCTTCATCCGAAAAGCATTGATGTAAAGTCGATGCTTTTTGTTTTACCCTGCAGAAAACTTCATATATAAGAAACGATATGCGGATATGGCGGAATTGGCAGACGCGCAGGATTTAGGTTCCTGTGTCTTACGGCGTGCAGGTTCAAGTCCTGTTATCCGCATTTTTATTTCCGCGGATCTTTGGACCTGTAGGCCGCGAGGACAGAAAAATCCGCCTTGCATACCACCATATGTTGTGGTATGATAAATGGGCATCAACCAAATATGGAGGAATTTGAAATGACAACAGAAGAATGGCTTGGGCAGGGGAATCAGCTTGGAATGGACATCTGGGAGCGCAAATACTGCAGCGACGGCGAGGATTTTGAAGCGTGGATCGCGCGCGTCAGCGGCGGCAATGAAGAAATCGCGCAGTATATAAAGGAAAAGAAATTCCTTTTCGGCGGCAGGATTTTATCCAATCGCGGATTGAGTCAGAAGGACCGCAAGGTGACGTATTCCAATTGTTACGTGATCACACCGCCGAAGGATGAAATTGAAGATATTTTTGAATGTGCAAAGAAGCTTGCGCGCACATACAGCTACGGCGGCGGCTGCGGAATCGACATTTCCGGACTTGCTCCGCGCGGCGCGCGCATCCACAACGCGGCCAAGGAGACAAGCGGCGCCGTCTCCTTTATGGAGCTGTATTCGATGGTCACAGCGCTGATCGGCCAGAACGGCAGACGCGGCGCACTGATGATCTCCATCGACAGCTCGCACCCCGATGTGGAGGAATTTATCAATCTGAAAACAGACCTGGAGAAGGTCACAAAGGCGAATATTTCCGTCCGTCTCCATGACGATTTTATGGAAGCGGTAAAGGGAAATGAGGAATACCGTCTGCACTTTAAGCGGGAGGCCACCGGAGAGGTGGTCGAGCGCACCGTGCAGGCGAAGGAGCTGTTCCACAAGATCGCGCTGACAAACTGGGATTACGCCGAGCCGGGCGCGCTTTTCTGGGACCGCATTTCGAGCTGGAACCTTCTTAGCAATACGAAGGATTTCAGCTATGCGGGCGTCAATCCCTGCGCGGAGGAGCCGCTTCCGGCGGGCGGAAGCTGTCTGCTCGGCAGCATCAACCTCTCGGAGTTTGTGCAGCATCCGTTTACGGAGACGGCGTCCTTCGATATGGACGGTTTCCGCAAATGCGTGCAGGCGTGCGTGCGCGCCCTGAACGAAGTGCTGGAGGAGGGACTTCCGCTCCATCCGCTTGCGGAGCAGCGCGAGAGCGTGGCAAAATGGCGTCAGATCGGTCTCGGCATCATGGGACTGGCGGATGCACTCCTGAAGCTGGGGTTGACCTACGGCGAAGAGGACGCGGTGGAAATGTGCGACAGGATCGGCTTTGCGATGGCGGACGCGGCGATCGCTACCTCGGCGGTGCTGGCAAAAGAGCAGGGCGCATTTCCTGCATGTAATACTGAGGAGATCATGGAAACACCGTTTTTCCTGGCAAATACATCGGAAAAAACACAGGAGCTTGTGCGCAAGTACGGGCTGCGCAATTCGCAGCTTCTTACGATCGCCCCGACGGGCACGCTGTCGACGATGCTTGGTATTTCCGGCGGTATTGAGCCGGTGTATGCAAACTCCTATCAGCGAAAGACGGAGTCTCTGCACGGAACCGACGTTTACTATAAGGTTTACACGAAAATCGTGGAAGAATATATGAAGCAGCACGGCGTTACAGACGAAAATGCGCTTCCGGGATATTTTGTGACGGCGATGATGCTCGATTATCATCAGCGCATTGAGATGCAGTCCGTCTGGCAGAAACACATCGACGCATCCATCAGCTCGACGGTAAACGTGCCGAACAGCTTTACCGTGGAAGAGACGGAGAGCCTTTATCTTTACGCTTATGAGCGCGGCCTGAAGGGCATCACGATCTACCGCGACGGCTGCAAGCGCACCGGCGTGCTGACGGTGACGGACAAAAAGAAGGTGGTTGCAGGCGAGGGGCTGGAGCGCGGTGAGATCATCCTGGTGACAGACGATGTGGTTGGAAAGAAGCGCAAGCTGATCACGGGCTGCGGAAGCCTGCACTGTATCGCGCTGTTCGATCCGCACACGGGCGCGCTGCTGGAGACGTACCTCAGCAAGGGATCGACCGGCGGCTGCAACAATTTCATGGTCGGGCTGTCCCGCATGATCTCCATCAGTGCGCGCGGCGGCATCGACATTGAGACGATCGTGGATCAGCTCAATTCCAGCGGTTCCTGTCCGTCCTACACGGCGCGCCGCGTAACGCGCAAGGATACCAGCAAGGGCGCGTGCTGTCCGATGGCGGTCGGCAATGCGCTGATGGATATGTATAAGGAAATGCAGGCGGAGCTTGCGCAGAAGCAGGAGATCAAACCGGAAACAGAAGCAAAAAAGACAAAAAAACCGCAGGCAGTTGACATAAAAGAAGCAGACAGGCATATGTACTGCCCGGAATGCGGCGAAAAGCTGGTGTTCGAGGAAGGCTGCAATATCTGCAAGAGCTGCGGCTGGAGCAAATGCCTGTAATGGATGTGGCTGGAGGAAATTTATGGGTGAGACATTAACAAAGAGCGATGTCCGCAAGATCGAGGAGGAGATTGAGTACCGGAAGCTGACGGTGCGCAAGGAGGCGATCGCTGCGGTGAAGGAAGCGCGGGCGCACGGGGATCTGAGCGAGAACTTTGAATATCATGCGGCGAAGCGCGACAAGAATAAAAATGAGAGCCGCATCCGCTATCTGGAGCGGATGCTGAAGACAGCGCACATTGTATCAGATGTATCCAGGGACGGCGAGGTCGGGTTGAACAATATAGTGGAGGTCTATTTTGAGGACGATGATGAGACGGAAACCTACAAAATCGTTACCTCCATTCGCGGCAACTCCATGAGCGGCAAGATCAGCATCGAGTCGCCGATGGGCAAGGCGCTGCTCGGAAAAAAAGAGGGCGATCGCGTCTATGTAAAAGTAAATGAAAATACGGGCTACTACGTGGTGATCAGATCGGTGAAAAACACCACGGAGGACGCAGACGACAAAATAAGAGGCTTTTAGAGCCTCTTATTTTGGTTGTCCTGTAGATGAGGAATATTTTCAGATCCATCCCCCGTCCAGCGTGATGATCTGTCCGGTGAGATAATTATGACCGCTGCAGAGCGATATCGCAAGCTCGGCGACCTCCTGCGGCTCGGCAAAGCGTCCGGCAGGGATCTCCTCCGTCAGAGCCGCGCGTTCCTCAGCGCTCAAAAAGCCGTTCATTTCGGTGTCGATCACGCCGCAGGCAATCGCGTTTACCTGGATATTGCTGGGGGCGAGCTCCTTTGCGAGCGCTTTTGTGAAAGCGTTGACGCCGCCCTTGGAGGCGGAGTAGGCCACCTCGCAGGAGGCGCCCGCCACGCCCCAGACGGAGGAGATATTAAGAATCTTCCCCGCGTGACGCTGCAGCATCAGCGGGATCGCCATGCGGCTGGTGTAAAACACGGAGCTTAAATTTGTCCGGATCAGACGGTCCCACTCCTGAGGCGTCATGTCCGTCAAAAGACCGTGCCAGGAGATGCCGGCATTATTGACGAGGACATTCAGTCCGTCCGTTTCCCGACCGATCTGCGCAAATACCTGCTCCATCCGGAAAGCGTCTGCGGCGTCTGCAGCGAAGGTGCGGCAGTGGATGCCAAAGCTGTGCTCCAGCTCCTTTTTTAATTCCAGGAGCAGCGCTTCATTTTTCCGGCAGGTGAGAAATAAATCGTAACCCTGCGCGGCAAAGGCAGCGGCAAGCGCACGTCCGATGCCGCGGGAGGCGCCGGTAATACAGGCTGTTTTTCGTTCCATAGCGCGCTTCCTACAGCGTATTGATAAATTTCAAAAATGCTGCGCGTCCTTCGGCGGTACATTTGTAGACGCCGGCATGTTCCAGAACCTGCATAAATACATGTCCGATCTCAGCGTGCAGAATATCCATCACATTTTCTTCTGTGATCTTTTCATACTTTGGAAGGAACTCGTCTACCCAGTCGGCGTGCTTTTCAAGGTCGGCGTGAGAGCGGACGTCTTTGCCGGATACCAGATATTCAGCCAGCAGCTCCATCTCTGCTTTCAGTCTTGCCGGAAGTACGGCAAGTCCCATAACCTCGATCAGACCGATGTTTTCTTTTTTAATATGATGCAGCTCTGCGTGCGGATGGTAGACGCCCAGCGGGTGCTCGTCCGTGGTAATATTGTTGCGAAGTACCAGATCCAGCTCGTAATCTTCCCCGCGGCGGCGTGCAATCGGCGTGATGGTGTTGTGCGGTTCGCCGTCTGTCTCCGCGAAGATAAAAGCGTCCTCGTCGGTGTAGCCGCGCCATGCAAGCAGGATGTGGTCGGCGAGGTCGATCAGACGGTCTTTATCGGCACAGCGCAGACGGATCACGGACATTGGCCATGCCACAATGCCGGCCTTCACATCATCATAACTCCTGATGGAGATTTCCTGCTCCACCGGAGCCTTTGCCATAGCAAACTCATAGTGACCGCCCTGGAAGTGGTCGTGGCTTAAAATAGAGCCGCCCACGATCGGCAGATCGGCGTTGGAGCCGACAAAATAGTGCGGGAACTGACCGACAAAATCCAGCAGTTTGCCAAAGGTGGCGCGCTCGATCTTCATCGGAACGTGCTGGGAATTGAATACGATGCAGTGCTCATTGTAGTAAACGTAGGGAGAATACTGGAAGCCCCACTGACTGCCGTTGATCGTCACCGGAATGACGCGGTGGTTCTGGCGCGCCGGGTGGTTGATCCTTCCGGCGTAGCCGACATTCTCCATGCAGAGCAGGCATTTCGGATAACCGCTCTGCTTTGCGAGCTTGGCTGCCGCGATCGCCTTCGGATCCTTCTCAGGCTTTGAGAGATTGATGGTGATATCCAGCGTGCCGTATCTGGTATCGGTGGTCCACTTTACATCCTTGCAGATGCGGTAGCGGCGGATGTAGTCAGTATCCTGGCTCAGCTTATAAAAATAATCAGTGGCTGCAGCCGGAGATTCGTTGTAGAGATTCCAGAATTTTTCCACGACCTCGTGCGGACGCGGCGTCAGCAGTCCCATTATTTTTGTGTCGAACAGGTCGCGGTAAACGACGCCGTTTTCCTGCAAGATGCCTTTTTCATATGCGTAGTCTAAAAGGTTGCATAGCGTTTTCTCCAGGCAGATTTCCCGGGAGCTTTCCGCGGGCGCTTCGTATTCCTCCAGGTGAAACAGCTCCAGCAGCTCATTGACGGCATAATTTTTATCTGTTTCCGTGATCAGACCGCTCTGGATACCATAGGTGACCAGATCGGCGATATCATTATAAATCATGGCGATGCCCTCCCTCTTTGTAATAAAAGAAGTATAGCATATTTTTATATGCAAGAAAATACAAATATTTTGGTTCTTCTGTACCATTTGCACAGGTCTTGTCGGCACTTTTTAATTTTTTACAAAAAAGGACGAATTTTCTCTTTTATTTTTGGTAAAATTGGTGTATGATTGTAACATGACAAACGTATCGGGGTGAAGGACATGATTTCAAATCAAATTTTGCAAAATACGGTAGAGGGAATCAAGCAGATCAGCAGAGTGGATGTCGGGATTATCGACACGGAGGGAAATGTACTGGCGTCGACGTTTGACGAGGTGGGGCAGTATGTGGACTCGGCGATGCTGTTTGTTAATTCCCCGGCGGACAGCCAGGAGCTTCAGGGTTACCAGTTTTTCAAGGTGTACGACGATGCGCAGCTTGAATATATCCTGCTGGCGAGCGGAAGCAGCGACGACACCTACATGGTCGGAAAGATGGCTGCGTTTCAGGTGCAGAACCTGCTGATCGCCTACAAGGAGCGCTTTGATAAGGACAATTTTATCAAAAATCTTCTGCTCGACAACCTGCTTCTCATCGACATCTATAACCGCGCGAAAAAGCTTCATATCGAGACGGAGGCGCGCCGGGTGGTTTTTATTCTGGAGACGGATCATGAGAAGGACAGTTCCTCTCTGGAGAGCGTGCATATGTGCCTCGGCAATAAGGCGAAGGATTTTATCACGGCGGTCGATGAAAAGAGCATCATTGTTGTGAAGGAGCTGTCGCCTTCGGACGACTATGCGGAGATGGAAAAGGTTGCCGCGCAGATCCTGGGCAGTCTGGACGAAACGAAGCGCGAGCATGCCCATATCGCATACGGTACGATCGTGGGAGAGATCCAGGAAGTATCCCGCTCCTACAAGGAAGCGCGGATGGCGCTGGACGTTGGCAAGATTTTCTTCGACGAGCGCGATATCATTGCGTACAGCTCGCTTGGGATCGGACGGCTGATCTATCAGCTCCCGATGCCGCTGTGTAAAATGTTCATCAAGGAAATCTTCGACGGAAAGTCGCCGGACGATTTCGATGAGGAGACGCTCACCACCATCAATAAGTTCTTTGAGAACAGCCTGAACGTTTCCGAGACCTCCAGACAGCTCTATATCCACCGCAATACGCTCGTATACCGCCTGGATAAGCTTCAGAAGAGTACCGGGCTGGATCTGCGCGTATTTGAGGACGCGATCACCTTCAAGATCGCGCTGATGGTCGTAAAGTACATGAAGTATATGGAGTCGATGGAATATTAATGCCGACATGAAGACAGAAGCTGCTGCATAAAATAACAGGGAGAAATTGTGTGGGGGATTTGAGCTGCTCAGATTCCCCTTTTTGCGGAGAATATTATGGAAAATGAAAATCTGGACGAAGAAATGAAAATACTAACTGAAAAGAAGCAGGAAACGGACGATCTGCCGGAGGAGGCGGGGCAGCCGGCGGAAAATGCCGCGCAGACGGAGCGAAAAAATCGCGACAGCTTTTTCATTCACGGGATGCTCTGCGGCGTTCTGCTCACGCTGCTCTGCATTGCGCTCGCGCTGGGCTGGTTCCGCTTTAGGCTGATAAAGCGGCTCTCCGCGCAGACGGAGACTGCCACGCAGGAGGAAGCCGGCAATCTGGATCTGGATACCGGTGCGATCAGCAGTAAGATTCTGGAGATACAGGAAGTCATCAATCAGTATTTTATGGGAGAGCCGGACGGAGAGCTTGTGGAGGATGAGCTCTACAGCGGACTTTTGGAGGGACTGGAGGATCCGTATGCCGCGTACTATTCCGCCGAGTCGCTGAAAACCCTGGAGGAATCGACAAGCGGGGAATATTCCGGCATCGGCGCGCTGCTTGCGCAGGACCCGGAGACAGGAGCGATCTCAGTTGTCACCTGCTTTGCGGATACTCCGGCGGCGGAGGCAGGAATGCTTCCGGGAGATATGGTAACGGCAATTAACGGAGAGAAAACGGACGGCATGGATCTGACGGAGCTGGTTTCCCGCATCAAGACGGAAGCGGGAGAGACAGTGACTTTAAATATTCTGCGTGAAGAGGAGGAACTGGAGCTTTCGGTAGAGCGGCGGGAGATTCAGATCCCGACGGTCTCCGCGGAAATGCTGGAAAACCAGATCGGCTATCTGCAGATCACGGAATTTGACGATGTGACAGTAGAACAGTTCAGGACGGCGATGGCTGATCTGGATGCGCAGGGAATGGAAAAGCTGGTGATCGATCTGCGCGACAATCCGGGCGGTACGCTGCAGTCTGTCTGCGATATCCTGGAGGAGCTGCTGCCGGAAGGGCTGATCGTTTACACGGAGGATAAATACGGGCAGCGCACGGAATATTATGCTTCCGGAGAGCATGTCTTTGACAAGCCGCTGGCGGTGCTGATCAACGGGAACAGCGCCAGCGCGTCGGAGATATTTGCGGGTGCGGTGAAGGATTATGGGATCGGAACCCTGGTCGGCACGACGACCTTTGGGAAGGGCATCGTGCAGCAGATCTTCACACTGTCCGGCGGTACCGGCATGAAGCTGACGGTGGCGAAATACTATACGCCGAGCGGAGCTGACATTCACGAAAAAGGTATCGAACCCGATGTAGAGATCGAGCTTTCTGAGGATATGAAAAACCAGTTGAACATTGAAAAGGAAAACGACGATCAGCTTCAGGAGGCGCTTCGCATTTTAGAGGAATAGTCTGGTCTTACGGGAGAGGACCGGCAGGAAAATCCGGACATAGCTTCCGGAATTCCGCAATTTCCTTCGGTGGGAGCGGTTCCAGATATGCTTTGAAAAATTCTGCATCGCTCATGCAGGCGAAGCGGCGGAGCTGTTCTGCGATAGCTTCCGGGTTTCTGATTTCCATAGATTGCGGCTCCTTTCCTGAATATAGTTCCATTTTAGTCTAAATAAGTCTAAAAGTAAATAGAGAGCTTTGAAAAAAAAGAAATTGAAATTATGAGAAGAATGTGATACGGTATACAGATAAGGAGTGTGGGGAATACCGATTTTCAGGAGATTGACATACAGAATGAAAAGAAAACAGCTTTGGAAAAAAATATCATATATTGCTGTTTCAGGAATGCTTGCCGTATCCGTACCGGCAACGGCGGTGCGGGTACCGGTGTCGGCTGAGGAAACAGAGGGGCAGGAGACGGTAAAGAAGGACCAGGAGCAAAGCGCGGAGCCGCTGCAGACAGATCCACCGCAAGCGGATCCGCCGCAGACAGACCCGCCGCAGACAGATCCGCCACAGACGGATCCGCCACAAACAGATCCACCACAGACGGACCCGCCGCAGACAGACCCGCCGCAGACAGATCCACCACAGACGGATCCACCGCAGACGGATCCGCCGCAAACGGATCCCATACAGACAGAACCGCCGCAGACGGATGAACCGCAGACGCCGGGTTCAGAGCCGGAAACGGGTTCCGCGGAAACGCCCTCCGAGTCGGAAACGGGAGCGCCGGTTACAGAGCCGGAGACAGAGTCTGACTCCGGGACGGAGCACACGGAAACAGAGGATGGCGAAACAGAGAGCGGCAGTGAAACAGAATCGCAGTCCGGGACGGAAACGGAATCGGAGGCTGAGTCGGAATCGGAGGCTGAGTCGGAGAGTGAGGATCATTCGCAGAAGAATGCGAACTGGGAGACGAATATCATTGCCAGCAATGCGGCTTATCTCGGACAGCTTTCCAGTCTCTATGGCATCAGCTTTTCGGACGGCTTCGGCAGTCTCTGCAGCGAGGTGGAGGCGGCGTTTGCGCAGACGCTCGCCGACCCGGAGAATTTTCATGCCTCCAACTGGAAGGACGTCTTTGCGGTGTTTGTTTACGAGTTAAAGCAGAGAACCGGCTCCGGCGCGATAACGCCGGATGCCCGTGCGCTTCTGCTGGAGATCTTCACGGAGATGAACGAGCCGGAAAGAGACGTGCAGGAGGTGTCCGGACCGGATATTTCCGAGGTATTTGTGGAGGAATACTCCATTGAGGACGAGCTGGCAGCCGTGGACGCGCAGGAGGAGCTGCTGCTTGCAGGATGCAGCACCCAAATAGGCGGGATGGCAGAGCTTATGCGTGCATCCATTAAGGAGCGTGCCGAGCAGCAGAGAGAAACGCTGCGCGAGGAAAAAAAGGAACAGATGGATGCGGCGCGCTATGAGAAGTGGCTGAGACTTCGTCAGGAGAGCGAGCTGCAGGCGGATGGACAGGCTGCGGAGACTGTGGAAACGTATTCTGCGGCGGAGCTTGTCCCGGCGACGATTGACGATTATGTGCGAAGAAACGGCATTGACAGCGCAGGGGCGGCGGAAATGCAGTCCTACGCATCCGCGCAGTGTCTGCAGCTTTGCGCGATCGCCAGCGCGGCGCCGCAGATCGTGCGCGCATCGGTTGGAGATGATATTTCTGATGCACGTGTACAGATCGTCACGGCGGCATATAGCCTGGTCGGAAAGGTCGGCTATTTCTGGGGCGGCAAATCCTTTGTGTTCGGGTGGGACAGCAGATGGGGTTCTCCCGCGCAGGTGACGGCGGACGGCAGTACCTCGACCGGTATGACGAGAGGATACGGTCTGGACTGCAGCGGCTTTACGCTGTACTGCTATTACAATGGTCTGGGCGGTTCCGATGCGGGTATCGGCGGACACACGACAAGCCAGTGGAATGCTTCCGTGATGGTGGACCAGATCAACGCAGGACCGGGAGATCTTGTATTTTACGGCGGCCCGGAGCGCGGCGACATGAACCATGTCGGACTGGTGGTCGGAAAGTCGGCGGACGGCGGCCTGATCGTTGCGCACTGCTCATCCAGTCAGAATGGCGTGGTAGTCGGCGAGGCATGGAGTTCCGGTTTCCGGTATGTGCGGACAGTGCCGGGACTTTCGTAGGATCTTTGTGCGGCGCCTGATCGTGTTGTGACAGGAGTTTTCATCGAAATAATACATGATATTGATGTTTTTAATTCATGATGCTGGAGCGGGTTTTTTGTTGACAAACAAAAAGCCCGCTGTTATCATTTTTTCAGAACAAAGGCGTTCTTACAAAAGGGTATAGAATGCCTTTTTCTGTTTTTTAATAGGATTTAAAGGAGTGGATTTAAGGATGGGATATACGAAGGAAGATGTGATCAGACTGGTGCAGGAAGAGGATGTGGAGTTTATCCGCCTGCAGTTTACCGACATTTTCGGGACATTAAAAAATATAGCGATCACGGCGAGCCAGCTTGAACGGGCGCTGGATAACAAGTGCATGTTTGACGGCTCGTCGATCGAGGGATTTGTACGCATAGAGGAATCAGATATGTATCTGCACCCCGATCTGGATACCTTTGCGATTTTTCCGTGGCGGCCGCAGCAGGGCAAGGTGGCGCGGTTAATCTGTGATATTTATCGTCCGGACGGCACCGCGTTTGAGGGAGATCCGCGCTACGTGCTGAAGCGTGTGCTGAAAGAGGCAGAGGAGATGGGCTATCAGTTTGACGTGGGACCGGAGTGTGAGTTTTTCCTCTACCACACGGACGACAACGGGCAGCCGACCACCATCACGCACGAGAAAGCGGGCTATTTTGATCTCGGTCCGGTAGATCTCGGCGAGAATGCACGGCGCGATATGGTGCTGACACTGGAGACGATGGGCTTTGAGATCGAGTCGTCCCACCACGAGGTGGCGCCTGCGCAGCATGAGATTGATTTTAGATATGATGACGCGCTGACAACAGCGGATAATATCATGACCTTTAAGCTGACAGTGAAAACGATCGCGAAGCGTCACGGACTGCACGCCACCTTTATGCCGAAGCCGAAGGCGGGCATCAACGGTTCCGGTATGCATATTAATATGTCACTTTCCAGGGATGGAAAAAATATTTTTGCAGACCCGGAGGATGAGGTGGGGCTGAGCCGGGAGGCGTATTATTTCATCGGCGGATTGATGAAGCATATCCACTGCATGACGGCGATCACAAATCCGATCGTAAATTCCTACAAGCGCCTGGTGCCGGGGTTTGAGGCGCCGGTCTACGTGGCGTGGTCGGCGCATAACCGTTCCCCGCTCATCCGCATTCCGGGCATCCGCACGGAGGGAACGCGCATCGAGCTGCGCTGTCCGGATCCGTCCAGCAATCCGTATCTGGTGCTGGCAGTCTGCCTTGCAGCAGGACTGGACGGAATTAAGAATCAGATCATGCCGCCCGCGCAGGTGGAGCGGAATATTTTTGAGATGACGGACAGGGAGCGGAAAGAGCTTGGCATCACAACGCTGCCGGATAACCTGCTTACGGCGGTGGAGGCGATGGAGAGCGACGAGCTGATCTGCAAAGTGCTTGGCGAACATATTGCAAAAAATTATTGCCAGGCGAAGCGCAGCGAGTGGGCGCAGTACAGCAGGAATGTCACAGAGTGGGAGCTTGAACAATATCTCTACCGGATTTAAATTCTGTTTTTATTGAAAAAATAAGAACAGGGGGTGGAGAGATTGGTAAGTATCATTGTGGTATTCCCGAAGGCGGAGGATGCGAAAAATATCCGCAATATCCTTGTCCGCAGCGGGTACCGGGTGGCTGCCGTATGCACCAGCGGAGCGCAGGTCCTGCAGGTCGCTGACCGCATCGGAGAAGGCATCGTCGTGTGCGGCTATAAATTCACCGATATGCTTTACAGTCAGCTTCTGGAGGATATCCCGGACAGCTTTGAGATGCTGCTGATCGCCTCGCGGAGCGTCCTGGAGTCGTGCGACGACCGGAGCGTCGTCTGCCTGGCGCTTCCGCTGAAGATTCATGATCTTGCGAATACGGTGGAAATGATCATGGGAAATCTTCTTCGAAAGAAAAAGAAGCGCAGACAGCAGCCGAAGGTGCGCTCGGAGGAGGAGATGAAACTGATCGCGGACGCGAAAAAGCTTTTGATGGAGCGCAACAGCATGACGGAGGAGGAGGCGCACCGCTATATGCAGAAATGCAGCATGGACAGCGGCACCAATATTGTGGAGACGGCGCAGATGGTATTCACGCTGATGAAATATTAAGAAACTGCTCGGGTGGTCTGCAGCTTGCAGGCGAAGAGATGCAGGAAACAGGCAGGTTGGGAGGATAATTGCATGAAGTTTACAAAAATGCATGGAATCGGCAACGATTACGTTTATGTTAATTGTTTTAAGGAGACGGTGGACGATCCGGCAAAGACAGCCGTTTTCGTCAGTGACCGTCATTTCGGGATCGGCTCCGACGGGCTGATCCTGATCAAGCCGTCTGAGGTTGCGGACGGAAAGATGGAGATGTACAACGCCGACGGCTCACAGGGGGCGATGTGCGGGAACGGCATCCGCTGTGTGGCGAAATATATGTATGATTACGGGATCACGGATAAAACCAGCATCAGTGTGGAGACGAAGAGCGGCATTAAATACCTTGACCTCACGGTGGAGAACGGAAAGGTCTCTGCTGTTAGGGTGAATATGGGCTCTCCGGTTCTGCAGGCGGCCGCCATACCGGCAGTTTCTGAAAAGGAGACGGTGATTGACGAGCCGGTGACGGTGAACGGCAGAGAGTGGCGGCTTACCTGTGTTTCTATGGGCAATCCGCACGCTGTGACCTATGTGGAGGATGTGAAGCATCTGGATATTGAGAAAATCGGCCCGGAGTTTGAGCATCATCCGATGTTTCCGGACAGGGTGAATACGGAATTTGCGCATGTGATCGACCGCCATACAGTGGAAATGCGCGTGTGGGAGCGCGGCTCTGGCGAGACGCTTGCCTGCGGTACCGGGGCGTGCGCGACGGCGGTTGCCTCTGTTCTGAATGGCTATACGGAGGATGAGGTGACGGTGAAGCTTCTGGGTGGCGACCTGAAAATTTTCTGGGACAGAAAGGAAAATAACGTCTACATGACTGGAAGTGCGACGACGGTATTTGACGGGGAAATTGCGCTTTGACGTCATGCATTAAGACGGCGGGAATGTCGGGAAGTTGTTTAAAAAGGACAGCGGAGACGGCAGGAAAAGAATAGATTCATACAGGGGAAAAGGAGACGGGAATATGGCAAAGGTAAATGACAATTATTTAAAGCTGCCGGGCAGTTATCTGTTTTCAACAATCGGCAAAAAGGTAGCCGCATATTCGGCGGCAAATCCGGATAAGAAGATTATCCGCTTAGGAATAGGCGATGTGACGCAGCCGCTTGCCCCGGCAATTATCACGGCGCTGCACGGCGCGGTGGATGAGATGGCGAAGGCGGAGACTTTCCATGGATATGCGCCGGATCTGGGCTATGAATTTTTGAGAAATGCGATCGCAAAAAATGATTACGCAGACCGCGGCTGTGACATCGCGGCGGATGAAATTTTCGTGTCGGATGGCGCAAAGTGTGATTCGGCGAACATTCAGGAGATTTTCAGTCTGGACAACAAGATCGCAGTCTGCGATCCGGTGTATCCGGTGTATGTGGATTCCAATGTGATGGCGGGCAGAACCGGTACCTGGGATCCGCAGACGGAGACCTGGAGCGACGTCATCTATATGCCGTGCACGGCGGAAAATCATTTTGCGCCGGAGCTTCCCTCCGAGACGCCGGATCTGATTTACCTGTGCTTTCCGAACAACCCGACCGGCTCCACGATCACAAAGGAGGAGCTGCAGGTCTGGGTGGACTATGCAAATAATGTGGGCGCGATCATTATCTACGACGCGGCTTACGAGGCGTATATTTCGGAGGAGGATGTGCCGCACTCCATTTATGAGTGCGAGGGCGCGCGAACCTGTGCGATCGAACTGCGCAGCTTCTCGAAGAATGCCGGCTTCACCGGCGTGCGCCTTGGATTTACCGTTGTTCCGAAGGAATTAAAGGCGGGCGGCACCAATCTGCATCCGCTGTGGGCGCGGCGCCACGGTACGAAATATAACGGAGCGCCTTACATTGTGCAGCGCGCGGGCGAGGCGGTCTACTCCCCGGAGGGAAAGGCGCAGCTTAAAGAGCAGGTGGCGTATTATATGAAAAATGCCGCCGCTATTTACGATGGACTGAGCGAGATGGGCTATACGGTATCCGGCGGCATCAACGCGCCGTATATCTGGCTGAAAACACCGGACAACATGAGTTCCTGGGAATTCTTTGATTATCTTCTGGAAAAAGCAAACGTGGTCGGCACGCCCGGCTCCGGCTTCGGACCGAGCGGGGAGGGATATTTCAGGCTCACCGCGTTCGGCAGCTACGAGAATACAGTGGCGGCGCTTGAACGGATCAGAAGGATGTAAAAAATAGGGAGGAACAGCGTCTCTTCGGAGGCGCTTTCTTTTGGCGATTTTCGGGAGGGGAGTGGCTTTTGATTGATACGGCAGCCTTTTTCTGTTATGATGGGTGGTAGAAAAAGGCTGCCGGACAGTTTACAAAAATGTCCGGGGCAGGGTTATCGGATAAGAGCCGGCATACGGAAATAGGATGAAACAGGGGGGAGAGACGGTATGGAACGCTGTAAGTGGTGCCTGTGCAATGAAAAAATGATAAAATACCATGATGAGGAATGGGGGATGCCGCTGCATGATGACAGGAAGCAGTTTGAATTCCTGATGATGGAAGCCATGCAGTGTGGGCTGAACTGGAATATGATGATCCAGAAGCGGGAAATATTCCGAAAATGCTTTGACGGGTTTGATTATGAAAAGGTAGCTGCCTATCAGGAAGCGGATATCCGGAGAATTATGGAGACCGAAGGGATGATACGCTCCCGGAGAAAGATCGAGGCAGTTATCCATAATGCGGCATGTTTTCTGAAAATCCGGGAAGAATGCGGCACGTTCAGTGAGTATCTGTGGAGGTTTTCAGAAGGAAAAACCATACAGTACATGGGACACCAGAAAGGGAATCTGCCTGCCAGAAACGGACTGTCGGACACGGTCAGTAAAGATCTGAAAAAGCGTGGGTTTAAATATCTCGGTTCTGTTACGGTGTATTCTCATCTGCAGGCTTGCGGGATCATCAATGACCATGCAGAAGGCTGTTTCCGCTATACGGAAGTGACGGCAGGTGTCCCGGTAGTCCGCAGGCGCCGTGATAAGGAAGATGATGGAGTATAGGATACAGGACTTTGGAGGGTTACGATGGAAATAAAAAGAATAGATTATGATTTTTCTGTCTGTAAAGTGGAAGATTTTTCGATGGTAGATCCGGCACAGCCGTTTTATTTTACTGGCAGGACAGATGAAGAAAATTCACTGGTGTGCATGACAGAGAATGTTCCGAAGAATGCAACAGAACGGGATGATGGCTGGAAGGCATTCCGGATACAGGGCGTTTTGGATTTTTCCCTGATCGGTATACTTTCTAAGATATCAGCTTTGATGGCGCAGCATGATATTGGCATCTTTGCGGTATCTACTTATAATACGGATTATATCCTGGTGAAAAGGGAAAATTATGAAAAGGCATTGCAGGTGTTTTTCAAAGCGGGATATCAGATTATTTGACGGGAGGCGGTTCGTGATGAAAGAGCGGAAGGAAGTTTTGGATTTTGGAATGACTTTCCCGGATGGGGAAATCAAAAGGATGATTGCAGAAAGCTATGATCTGATTGTTGGGAAAAACAGAATAAAAGTTTAAGCTTTATGGAGGACAGTGTCTTGAAAAGTTTCATTAGATTGACAGACTACAGTGTAAATGATATTTATGATATATTTGCACTGACAGATGAAGTTAGAAAAGGAAAATATCAGGGAATACTCAAAGGAAAAAGCGTGATTTTATTTTTTCCTAATTCCAGTATCAGGACAAGGGTATCATTTGAAAAAGGAGTCTATTTGTTAGGTGGGCAGTCAATTCTCTTTCCAATGGAAACTTTAGATAAAAAAGAAGATATAAGGGATGTGTGTGGATATTTAAATAATTGGGCTGATTTAGTGATCGTGCGACACAAAGACATTCACTTAGTGGAACAGATGTCTGCTTGTTTAAGCGTACCTGTTATCAATGCCATGACAGATGTGAATCATCCATGCGAAGTTTTAGCAGATATGTATACCTTGTCTAAGATACGAAAGGATTTTATAAAAGATAGATTCTTATTTGTCGGGGAAAGAGGAAATATTGGATTGGCATGGAAAGAGGCTTCGGAGGTCATGGGTTTCAGCCTGGAACAATGTTGCGGCAGAGGTTATGAAATTGATGGTTTGACAACTTATCATAATATCCATGATGCAGTGGCAGGTAAAGATATTGTGTGTACGGATTCTTTGCCTGCAGGAGCACTTGTAGATTTCAAAGAGTGTCATGTTACGACGGAGGTAATGGAAATGGCAAATGATGGTGCGCTCCTAAATCCTTGTCCGCCTTTTTATCGCGGAGAAGAAGTTTCTGAAGAAGTGATCGAATCAGATTTTTTTGTTGGATATGAATTTAAGAAATATTTGCTGGAGGTTCAGCAAGCAATAATGATTTATTGTTTAACCAAATAAATTTGCCCCCAAATTGTAAAGGAGAAAAGTGTGCCAGTTAATATAGCAGAAACGTTTGAATTACTGTTTGACAAAAATAATAATACCGCATATAAAGCATTACAGGAGCTGCAAAAAGAAAGTGAAAAAACGGATTGCGTTTATGCTTACATGGATAGGTTAGGAGATATGCTTGACAGCAATAACTCTTATATCCGTACCAGAGGGCTTGTGCTGCTTGCCTGTAATGCAAGATGGGATATAGATAATAAGATCGATGAGATTATTGACGAATATTTGAGACATATAACGGATGTTAAGCCGATTACGGCAAGACAGTGCATAAAGATGCTGCCTGTGATCGCAAGGGAGAAGCCGGAGTTAAGAAATGATATTTGTTCGGCGCTGCAAAAGGCGGATATATCTTTTTATGATGACAGTATGCAGCCGCTGGTTTATAAGGATATTCAAAAGGCGTTGAAAGAGATACAGAAATTATAAAAAGCAAAAATTCTGGTTTGTTGAGCCTGGAAAGCAGAAATATTTGGAGGACAGTTATGAAAAAGTGGTATGATGAGGAATATGAATTTGAAATTGAAGTTATCGGTTTTTTAAGAGGCGATCATACAGAACGGTATTGCCGTAATGGGGAAGAAATCGGAGATAAATACACCTGTACTTATGGCTGTCCTGTTAATAAAGACGGATATGGAATCTGCTCTAAAACAATGATGGTGTTGTATCCGTTAATGGAAGCCGTCAGAAGCGGGGGAGATTTGGAAAATCTTGGCGGCGATGGAAAATACAGCAAAACAATTGTCTGTCCGGATGGCTGCGTGATGTTCCGGCTGACAGCGAAACCGCTTGGAAATGAGAATTTTCATAAGGGCGGCTTTTGGAAAGAACCTTGATTTTCTGTTATAATTTTTTTGAAAAACCCATTGACAAACATCTATCTGTCACATATAATATAGAAAATCATCAATTTGTTGACGGGAGGTGTGTTGGATGAAGATTGACGAAAAGAGAACGGCAATCATCTTCAAAGCTTTTTGCGATGAAAATCGCATAAAGATATTGAAGATGCTGACTACGGGAGAAAAATGCGCGTGCAAATTGTTGGAAGAGATCAATATTACACAGCCAACCATGTCACACCATATGAAAATCCTGTGTGATTCTGGTATTGTTGTTGGGCGTAAAGAGGGGAAATGGATGCATTATTCCATCTCCGCTGAAGGTTCTGAATACGCTATGCAATGCCTGCAGGCACTTACCAAAGCGACCAGTACAGACGAAAGGAAGTCGTGCCTGGAAAAGTAAGGAAGTCAAAACTTTTCCGCACGGCTTACTTTCAAGTCAATAAATTGATACATTTCAATATAACTATTTATCAAAGGGAGGCTTTTTCTTTATGGAAGTAATAAGAACAGCGTGGGATTTCTTTCAAAGTGAAATTCTCGGCATGAGTTGGCTAAACAGGCTCATTGGATTCGCATTGAACGCCTGTGGATTAGATACTGCTGGTAAAATTGGCGGCAGCGTTCAATTTTTTATTTATGATACCATTAAAATCATGATACTCCTTGGGTTCTTGATTTTAATAATCTCGTATATCCAAAGCTATTTCCCGCCGGAACGGTCTAAAAAGATATTGGGACGCTTTCACGGGATTGGCGCCAATATTCTCGGCGCACTGCTCGGCACAGTTACACCATTTTGCTCCTGTTCTTCCATCCCGATTTTTATTGGATTTACAAGTGCAGGTCTGCCGCTTGGGGTAACATTTTCCTTCCTGATCTCTTCACCGATGGTTGACCTTGGCTCTCTTGTATTGCTCATGAGCATTTTCGGATGGAAGGTTGCCATTGTTTATGTTGTTTTGGGATTAGTGATTGCCGTAGTTGGCGGTACGCTGATTGAAAAATTGCATCTTGAAAATCAGGTGGAGGATTTTATCCGCAATGGAAATTCGCTGGATACGCCCCAGGAAGAACTTCATTTCAAAGACCGAATGAAATATGCCTGGGAGCAGGTAGTCTCTACGGCCAGGAAGGTGGCTCCTTATGTTCTGGTCGGTGTTGGCATTGGTGCTTTTATCCACAACTGGATTCCCGAAGATCTGATTGTAAAAGTCCTGGGTACAGGCAATCCTTTCGGTGTAATTCTCGCAACGATTGCCGGCGTTCCGATGTATGCAGATATTTTTGGTACGATTCCGATTGCAGAAGCCCTGCTTGCAAAGGGTGCTCAGCTTGGTGTTGTCCTGTCCTTTATGATGGGCGTTACGACACTATCCCTGCCTTCCATTATTATGCTGAAAAAAGCAGTGAAACCGAAATTGCTGGGTATCTTCATTGGAATCTGCACCTTGGGAATTATCCTCGTGGGGTATTTCTTTAACGCAGTTCAATATCTGTTGATCTAAATGGGAGGAAAAGAAAATGGCGAAAAATATGCAGCTCTTTCAGAACATGGTCTGCAATTTTTGTAGATTATGGTTCTGATTCCTGCGCACCATGCAAAGCAATGTTGCCTGCGGTGGAAACTGGACTCTATTTGCTGTTAATTTTTGATTTTTGATTTAGGAGGTATTCGATATGAGTGAGAAAAAAGGTTTTTTTGCCACATTATTTGGCGGTGGGCATTCCAATGGATGCTGCAACATGGAAATCACAGAGGAAACGCAAAGCGATTCCAATAGCCCTGCGGCAGATGCAGGTAAGACGGTTATTAAAATTCTCGGTCCTGGGTGCCGGAATTGTCAGGCCTTGGAGAAAAATGTAAAAGAGGCATTGACTGCTATGGGAAAAGACGCCGTTATTGAACATGTGACGGATTACGGCCAGATTTCTTCCTACGGCGTTATGAGCACTCCCGGACTGGTAGTGAATGAAAAGTTGATTTCCTACGGCAAAGTTCTAAGTACTGCTGATCTTGAAAAGGTTTTGAAGGATTTGTTCTGACCAATGTTACAATAAAGGCCGCAGCCAAATTGCAGAGGCACTTGGAAAACATCTTATGGGAAATAAGTTTGAGTTCTATTCTGCCGGAACAGAGACAAAACCGCAAATCAATCAGGACGCAGTGCGGCTGATAAAACAACTCTACGGCATCGATATGGAACAGACACAGTATAGCAAAACGATTGCAGAGATTCCTGCACCGGACATTGCAATCTCAATGGGCTGCGATGTCGGATGCCCCTATATTGGCAGAGCGTTTGATGATAATTGGGGCTTACCTGATCCGACAGGGCAGAGCGATGAAGTATTTATTGATGTTATAAAACAGATTGAACATCATATTTTATCCATAGATAAAATAAAAAGCAATTTGGTTTCAATATAGCAATATAGTAAGGCTATTCCTGATTGCCTGCTTTTGCTATTTATTGCTTTGACGTTTATTTGCTTTCTTTTTCTTATGCTCTTCTCGCCACTTTTTACTCCACCATGTACCAGCCAGTGAGCAGCTGCCACCACATGCAACAATTACAGCAAAAATAATAAATGTAGATAACTCCATTACTTACATCTCCTTTCGCGGACAATCCAAAGTTAGATTATAAATCCTTGCCAACAAAAACAGTATAATTTATTTCACTCTAAATGTCAAATATTTCATACTAAAAGTAATAAAAAAATCTTGCTCGCCGATTCAGTGGCAAGCAAGAATGGTTTTCGCTATTCAAGTTTCTTATAGATTAGGATCGCAACAACTTCAACTGTAAGCACAATATCATAAATCCATTGAATACAACAGGCGGTTGTAATATAGTTTACGGTTATATGGGAAGATAGTTTTGCAAATCCATTCACAAGAAGAATAAAAACAATCATGGCGATAATACTTGCTTTTCCGATGATAGCACGCCCTCTTTCATCTCGTGATGATTTAATGAGGAACAATACAATCAGGGCAACGGTAATCGGCAACCCATACCACGCTCCTACAATAAGCAACGTTCTGTTGCTAATGATTTCATTTATTAAGGCAATCATTTTTCTACCTCCGAAAAATCAAATAAATCTTCAATCGTGACATCAAAAACCTTTGCAATACTGTATGCCAGCAGCATAGAGGGATTATAACGGTTCCGCTCAAGCTGCATAATAGTCTGACGGGATACACCAACTAAATCGGCAAGTTCTTGCTGTGTCATTCTCTTTGTAGCCCGGTAAACATGAATTTTGCTTTCAAACCTGTATCTGTCTTTACTTGCCACTAGTACACCGCCTTTCTTGATTTTTTTTACTGCTACATAGATTCGAGTATAACATATTTCTTGCATTTTGTGAAATAAAGATTTTGCGATATTTACGGAATAGCAGGCGGCCGAGAAATGGGGCATTTCAGATAGGGGAGGTATTTTATGTTCAGAGGGGAAGATTTTGGGCGTTACCCGTGAAGGACGCAGTTGGAAAATTCCTGCAGATGCGAAGAAACCAGAGGACGGCGCCGTACATATCAATACCTAGATTGGAAAATACAGAAAAAAGGCAGTTGCAGAATTGTCTTCTCTTTATGAGAACAGGGACAGGCAGTCAGAAACGCATCTGCTTGGCTGACAGGGCTTCCCGGAGCTGCAGAAACAGGCCCCGGGGAAATATTTACTGGCAGAGTTTTTCAATGGCTTCTTCTTTGGTCGGCACAAAGAAGAAACTTCTGCCGTGATTGCTCTCATAGATAAAATCATGGAGCGGCTTGCTGGTGTAGCCGGAGTAATCACCGACAAAGGCTGCGCGGATACCGTAATTTGTGAATTTCTGGAGGATTTCCCCGGCAAGCCCCGTACTGAGGATGAAGAAATCACCGCATATGGATGCCTTGTCCAGAATTATGGAGGTGCATCCGGTTTCGTATTTTACAGTAGCAGCAAGGTCCAAAGCACTCTGCACGTCTGTAATCAAAAGTTCTTTTTCCGGAATCCATGCAATGTGGGTTCCGTTCTTCTCTAATTGTTGAATTGTCATCTTTATAGTCTCCTTTTTAAAATTTTCGATAAAAAAAGACCACATGAGCAAAGAAATTCTTTACCGATGTGGTCTTAAATATAAATCTATTTGCCAGCCACACGGATACAGCACAAGAAGCGTCCATATCCGTGAATGAGATTCATGGATAGAACGCTAACAATCTGCCGCTTCCTTTAAGTTGGTGAATAGACTCCTGTACATACTGTTTACCTGCCTTTTTCCGTATGTCCATTAACTTATCATAGCTGTCTGGAATTGTCAACAGGATATGATAGACGAAAAGCAGACTAAGTGTAGATAAAGTGTCTTTTGATTGATACGGCAGCCTTTTTCTGCTATACTTTGGAATGGGAAAGGCTGCGGTCTTTTCCTTACAAATCAGTATTTGTCAAGATAATCGAAGGAGGATACAAATGCTTATATTGTTGCAAATTGTGCTGTACTGTCTTTTGTTTATTCTTCCCGTAAAATGTGCGGTAGGAAACAGTGGCCTTAATTGTCTCTATTTTTATCCAAAAGAATATATAGATGAAGCATGTAAACGGGGAATTGCAAATAAAGATGTCATAATGAAAAAAGGAAAACTCTTTATGATACCATTTTGTATTGTCTTATTTATGGCTTTGGTCATGATTATTTCTGTTTGGAATCATGTTACAGATTTTAAAACTGCATATATTCAAGCATATCTGTTTCTGGTGGTTATGAATTGGTTTGATGGTATTGTCCTTGACAGGCTGTGGGTAGGCCATAGTAAAATTTGGATTATTAAAGGTATGGAAGATGTTCCTTATATTAAATCCTGGAAAAATGTAATAACAAAAAGAGGAATGGCTACAATCATATATCTAATCTTTGCACTTGTGATAGCTGGTATTGTGGTGTTAGTTGGGAAAATTTGATTTTAAACATAGCAGCAAAAATAGAAAAACAAGGATACAAATTTCAGCTTTTAGAGCTGAATTCCCCCAAATATAAAGGAGAAGATTGTGCCACTTAATATAGCAGAAACTTTTGAATTGTTGTTTGATAAAAATAATAATACCGCATATAAAGCATTACAGGAGCTGCAAAAAGAAAGTCTAACTATTAAAAGTCAAGACCCAAAATGAAAATTTTTGCATGAATTGCAGAAATACATTTCGGATTAATCAGTACCTTGAAAACTGCATGACAAATAGAGCATCGTTTCCGGTGCTCAAAAAAAGGAGATATGAGATTAGCGTTTATTCCTTCCGATTATAGGGTTGTCCTGTTCTTTCCATTTGGTAAATAACCCGTACCAGTTTCTTGGCGGCATGGGATATGGCAACATTGTAGTGTTTCCCTTCCGCACGCTTCTTTGCAAGGTAAGCAGCAAAGGTGTCATCCCATATACAGACAAATTTTGTGGCGTTAAACAGCGCATAACGGAGGTAGCGGGAACCGCGTTTTTCCATATGGGAATAACTACCGTCAAGCTGGCCTGACTGGTAAGTAGAGGGCGAAAGCCCCGCATAAGCAAGTATCTTATCAGGTGAGCTGAAACGATTAAAATCTCCAATCTCAGCAATAATCATGGCACCCATCCGGTAGTTGATACCGGGGATGGAGAGGATCGGCGAGTGAATACTGTCCATAATGGATTGGATGGAGGTTTCTATCTCGTCAATCTCAGAGGTTAGTTCTTGAATGAGCCTGATTGTATGCTTTAGTTCAAGAGATTTGGCAGGCATACTTGATCCTATGGATTGTCTGGCGGAGTTTCGGATTTCTATCGCTTTTTCTTTGCCGTAATGCCCTTTAGAGGCATTTTGCAGCAGCTTTGTGAGGTGTGTCAGATGGCAGGAGGCAATCTGAGAGGAGGAAGGAAGCTCAGCGAGGAGTGTATACACAGAAACCATATGGAGAGTAGGAACAATTTTTTCCAGTTCCGGGAAAAGGATATTTATGAGCCGGGAAACAGAAGTTTTCAGCTTCGCCCGTTCTTTTACCTTATCAAACCTGTATCTGGTTAATGACTTAAGTTCTTCGTTGTGATAAGATGTGTCTGAGTAGGACTGTAAGTTTACTCCAGACATCATCATAAGAGCAATCGTACGAGCATCTACCTTGTCTGTTTTCGTCTGTCTAAGACTGAGACTTTTACGGAACAGATTGGTATGTAAAGGGTTGATGACAAAGGTGGGGAGACCTTTATCAATGAGAAATCCTAACAGATTGTAATTGTAGTGTCCGGTGGCTTCCAGTCCTACTTTTATGTTAGAAAAATCATTTGTCAGGGAAGAAATCTTTTGATAGAGGTCATTAAAGCCATCCGCATTGTTTGGAATGGTAAATGCATTGAAAAGTATTTCACCTTCTGAGTTTGTGATAAAACAGTCGTGTTTGTCTTTTGCGACATCAATCCCGATATAAATCATGGCAAATCTCCTTTGAGTAAATTTGACGCTGTTTTAGAACCACAGATGCTCTTTGCAGTTGTGAACTCGTTCTAAATAAACCGTCATGCGGTATCTAACTGATTAACAATCAACCAAAGAGACTGTGGCTGGACACTTTCTGAAACCATCGAGTGGTAGTGAGGAAACACCAGTCCACAGCATCTTAATTATCATAGCCATACCTGTAGAAAAGGTAAAGAAAGACTATGAGAAAATAGTATCCAGACCTTGGAGAGGGTCTATAAACACTACTACTTTATAATACGAGTGAGGAAACGGATTGCGTTTATGCTTACATGGATAGGTTAGGCGATATGCTTGGCAGTGATAATTCTTATATCCGTACCAGAGGGCTTGTGCTGCCTGCCTGTAATGCGAAATGGGATAAAGATAATAAGATCGATGAGATTATTGACGAATATTTGAGACATATAACGGATGTTAAGCCGATTACGGCAAGACAGTGCATAAAGATGCTGCCTGTGATCGCAAGGGAGAAGCCGGAGTTAAGAAATGATATTTGTTCGGCGCTGCAAAAGGCGGATGTATCTTTTTATGATGACAGTATGCAGCCGTTGGTTTATAAGGATATCCGAAAGGCGTTGAAAGAGATACAGAAATTATAGGCAGATGCAAATTTGGTTTTTAGCGGGAGTAAATCCTGCTGAAAATAGAAAAAGCAAAGATAAAAACGCAACGTGCATCCTTTGGATGTGCCAGAGCCGGTAGGGCGCACAAGGTCTGGGAGACCTTGGGTTTGCGCCGACCGAAGCGGAGCGTAGACCCCGGCCGTCCTGATGGTATCAGGGTAAGTAACCTGCCCCTCCTGGGTTGTCCGTTCTTTGTTCATAACACATTTAAGGAGGGTTTCATTATGGACAGAGGAAAGGCAGGCTTGACGGTATTTTTTGAGGGGCCGTTCTGGGTCGGTGTATTTGAGCGGATTGAGGATGGGAAACTTTCGGTATGCCGGGTGGTCTTTGGGAGCGAACCCAGGGACTATGAGGTGTGGGATTTTGTCCTCAAAAATTATTACAGCCTGAGATTCAGTCCGACTGTTGAGGTGGCTGTGAAAGACAGCAGGATCAATCCGAAGCGGAGGCGGAGGGAGGCTGTGAGGCAGACCATGCAGGCGGGGATAGGCACAAAGTCCCAGCAGGCGCTGCAGTTGCAGAGGGAAGAAAGGAAGACGGAGCACAGGCAGGTCGACAGGGAGCAGAGGGAGGCCAGAAAAGAGCGGATGTTTGAGCTGAAACAGCAGAAACGGAAGGAGAAGCACAGGGGCAGATAGGTTTCCTGTGTTTCAAGTATAGTAGTATCAATGGGCATCAGTCAGAAATGGCTGGTGCTTTTTGCGTGGAAAGGGGTTTGATTCTAAATGCCAGGTGGGCGTGGATAAATCCCAGTGGATCGTGGTCCGGAATACCCATGAGGGAATCGTGACACAGGAGGAATTTGACCGGGCAAATGCCAATATGAGGGACGTGGTGCAGGGAAAGTAAAAGAACCCGTCCACAAAGAAGAATTTTTCCGTGATCGTATGCCCGTACTGCGGGCTGACACTCAGACCGAGAAAGCGGCAGGACGGTTTTATGTACTGTCCTACAGGGAGGATGCGCCGGGACAGCCCATGCAGTGAGGTAAGGATACGGAAGGATGTGGCGGAGCAGACACTGGTGGAGCTTGTACGGACGCAGGCACAGCTTCTTGTGAAGGCGGAACAGATGCTGAAGGAAAAGAAGAGTAAGCCGAAGAAAAGCAGGGATGTCGGGAGCATGAGGGCAGAGATCAGGCGGCTGGAGTTATCTGCGGCAGCGGCGGAACTGGAAGTACAGGAGCTTGTGGAAGATGACAGCCAGCGGAAATATGGTGAAGTATTTGGAATAAAGGAATATCTGCATCTGGAACGGTTTGATAAAACGGTGATGGCATCTTTGATCGAGAGCGCTAAAGTGATGGGCGAGGACAGGCTGGAAGTAACCTGGAAGCATCAGGATGTTTACGAAAAGATTTTAGGTGAAATGCAGGGATAGTGATGGTATAATGAGGATGTCTGCCGGAAGGCAGGCATCCGGAAAGGATGGATGGGATGATTTACATAACGGGAGATACCCATGGGCAGTTCGGACGCATAGAGACATTCTGTGAGAGGTTTGGGACAAGCCGTGAGGATGTATTGATTATTTTAGGCGATGCGGGGATTAACTTTAGCGGATGGAACCGGGACTGTGTAAAGAAAAGGTTCCTGGAATCCCTTCCGATCACGTTTTTCTGCATCCATGGGAATCATGAGCAGAGACCGCAGACCATAGACAGTTATCGGGAAAAGCAGTGGCACGGCGGTACTGTGTATTATGAAGAAGAGTATCCGGATCTGCTTTTTGCGAAGGATGGGGAAGTGTTTGACCTGGATGGGAAGCAGACCATTGTCATGGGCGGAGCATACAGTATTGATAAAATGGTTCGGTTGATATATGGATATGGCTGGTGGCCGGATGAACAGCCGTCTGATGAAATCAAGCGGCATGTGGAGAGCCAGCTTGATAAGCTGGGATGGAAAGTGGATGTGGTGCTGAACCATACCACGCCGTTGAAATATGAGCCTGTGGAAGTGTTCCTGCCCGGGGTTGACCAGAGTAAGGTAGATAAGACTACGGAAGAGTGGCTGGATGGGATTGAGGATAAGTTGGAATATCAGAAGTGGTACTGCGGGCATTATCATACGGAGAAGAAGATTGACAAGTTGGAGATAATGTTTGAGAATTTTGATGTGTTTTGTGGAGCGAAGAATTAAGGAGTGCAAAAGATATGGAAAAAATAGTGTCAAAGATAACTGCGTTGGGAGTACCAGGGGTGGTTTTGCTTCTAGCCATGTCAGCAACTGGACTGTCAGGGGCGGCAGCTATCACTGCTGCGTTGGCGGCTTTAGGTCCCTTTGGTATGCTGGGAGGAATTGCCACGTTAGGGATACTTTCATTGATTGCACAGGGATTGACGGAATTTGGATTTGATGCTATTTTTACAGCAGTTGTAAAAGAACTTTATAAAAAGGGAGAGAGCAGGGAATCCATCTTGGAGAAAATTGAAAAGTATCCCGTCTCAAAAGCTCTGAAAAGGAAGCTAAAAGAAGAGTTGGACAAAGTATCATGACAGAAAAAGTTGAAAATTTTTTTGTCCCATACTTGACATGAGCTGAGGGCAACACCAGAACGACTGCAGTATTCTTCATAAAATATCTGCGCACGTTGGGGTTTGACGTGACAAATGACATTTTTGCCGAGAATGCATGGTATTTCCGGAATTCATTGGTCAGGGCAAACTATAACGATCTGAAAAATGGCATTCATGAAACGACAGAGTACCTTGAATTGTTTTTGCGCAATCTCCTCTTGAATGAGAACAATCCACTTCATAACCGGACATTGCATATTAGCGGAACATTCAAAGAAATAGAAAAACCGGACATTGATGCGTTAAAACCGGATATTGATGCGCTAAAACCGGACATTGAAAATTCTTTTCGGCCGAAAACAGCAAGCCATATATTGAAGCTTCGTGAAGCATTTTCGGGTCAGACAATCTTTGGACGGTCTGATGTGATGCTGGTGATTGATATTAAAGCATCCAGAGCATCTGACCTTTTGAAGGAAATGGCTGAGCACGGAATCATTGAGCCAGTGTCCGGGCACGGGAAAGGCAAGTATCGATTCCGGAATCAGAAGAGTTGAGATGATGGGATTTCAGACTTAAAATAAACCAATACATGTTTGTTTACCATTATCTTAGCAAAGGGGCAATACCTCCATTAAAGAAGAAACTATGAGACGGGCGATTGAACGTTCAAAATTAGACAGAGAAATGAATGCTGAATTGGTAGAAACGATGTGGGAGCAATTTCATAACCTTGGATTTTATGAGCAAAATGTTATAGACACAACAAATCTTTCAATTACAGATACAGTTTCCATGATTAAAGAGAAAATCACAAATAAAACAACTCTGCTCCCTCCAATCCTGTAAGCTATGATAGAATATTCGCAGTAGTAAAACACTCTCGTTCTTACTACGATTTTACTACGTTTCATGGCCCGGGCTTGCCCCATTTTACTGCATTTTGCTTATTCTGTGGCAGGTTTAACAATCTCAGAGCAAAATTTAGGGTCGGCAAATCGGGGCAGACATACGCATTTTAGGAGAAATTTCGGTTATGATAAAAGTATTATCAACAAAGCAAGTGCGGATTCAATGTATAGTCTTGCCAGGGCTTTGGGCTGCACAATGGAAGATTTGATTGAGCGATAATCAAAATTTATGGAATAAAATCTATGTTTATAAGCATCTATCAGAAGAGCAGTGGTAGGTGTTTTTCTTAAGGAAGGCTGCACCAAATCAATGGCAGTAACACACCCGTTTTGAAGAAATGGGCGGTACATATGAGCGGCAGGCTCAATAACCACCTTGCGGAGATAGATGGAGAGGCGCAGGAACGCTTTGAAGCGCTCATAGAGCAGAGGAAACAGGCACAGGGTATTATGGAACAGCTAAAAGCTGAAAATGGTGTAGAATGGACAGGAAAAATTCAATGTGTAAACGAACAGTAGAGTTAAAAGACACTCAGCTAAAAAGAAAATAAACAATTCATCAATTGAAAAAACATAAAAGCGCTGTATACTTGTAGCAGGAGGTGATTCTGTGAAAAAATCTTCTTTTGAAAAAGTCATCTGTATGCAATTTGATTTTTTAATGAAGTTGGTCATTCAAAGAACGAAAATTTCTTACTATAGAGAAAGTTATCGACGTTCCCGACATGAGAAATTATTTTGTGATATAACTGATTTTGCACTAGAAAAAACTGGGTACTATGACAATTATCCCAGTGAATTTATAATGTTTTCTGTATTTGATTATGACATTTATGTATCTAATAAAAAGCTAGGGAAGGCACTAAAAGAGTTGTCTGAAAGACAACGTAATATCGTCTTATTATTTTATTATCTTGATATGTCGGACGCTGAAATTGCTATGTCCTATGCTATTTCGCGTTCTTCTGTTTATCGCAACAGAAAGAAAGCTTTAAACAATTTAAAAATATTAATGAAAGGATAGAATAAGTAATGAATCAAACAAATAAATATCCGCCCTATGCAATAATTGATAAGGCTGTTAATGGAGATGAATCCGCTATCACGTTACTGCTAAAATATTATGAAGCATACATATCAAAATTGTGTCTGTGACCTAACAAGGGGGCACAAAAAACTGGAAACCTTATCCTACAAGGTACAAAAATCCTTGTATTTATAAACGAAATCGGCATTTTAACAGGTGTGATAAAAAAGTTTCTGATATTACTATGAAAACTGAATATTGTAGCATGAAAGACAGTTGATTTTTAATAAGTTGGCTGTCTTTTTTTATTGATTTTATACAGGCGATTATCCATAAGCGATAGTTGCCTTTTTGATTGGAGGAATGAATATTGAACAATGATGATTTTATCAGAGAATTAAAGCTGAAACGTGAAGAATACGGAGTATCACAAAATAAGCTGGCGGTTGCCTGCGGTATCACTCGTGAGCATTACAACCGCATTGAAAAAGGGAAACTTCCATTGACGGAAAAACTCAAGGAAACTTTAACAAAGGAAATCGAGCGTTTCAATCCGCAAGAGCCATTGTTCCTGCTGATTGATTACTTTCGTGTCCGTTTCCCCACGACAGACGCATTAACGATTATAAGAGATATTTTACATATCAATCCAAAATATATGCTCCATGAGGACTATGGAAAATACGGATATGAAAGCCAGTATGTTATTGGTGATATTACCGTACAGTGTTCACAGAACATACAGTTAGGAGTTTTGATTGAATTAAGGGGCAAAGGCTGTCGGCAGATGGAAAGCTATCTGTTGGCACAGGAAAGAAGCTGGTATGATTTCATGCTGGATTGTCTGACTGCTGACGGTGTAATGAAGCGGATTGATCTCGCTATCAATGACAGAGCAGGAATATTGGATATTCCCATGTTAAAGGAAAAATACAAGGCTGGTGAATGTATCTCCTACTTTCGTAGTCAAAAAGACTATGGCGGTTCACAAAAATGCGGTGATGATGTTCCAAAGAATACAGGGGAAACGCTCTATCTCGGTTCAACCAACAGCCAGCTCCATTTCTGCATTTATCAGAAGAATTATGAGCAGTATGTAAAGAATGGTGCAGATATTGAAGATACGGAGATTAAAAACCGTTTCGAGATACGATTGAAAGATGACCGAGCTATTCATGCGGTCATGGATTTACTGACTTATCGTGACGTGGAGCATACCGCCTTTTCTATCATCAACCACTATCTGCGTTTTGTGGACAAAGAGGACGGAAAGCCAAAGAGCAAATGGAAACTCAATGCCGACTGGGCATGGTTTATCGGGGAAAATCGGGAAAAACTGAAACTGACGACACAGCCTGAACCATATACGCTGGAACGGGCGTTGCAGTGGCTACACAGACAGGTTGCGCCTACGCTAAAGATGGTGGCGGAACTGGATAAGCAGAACCATACAACGATACTGCAAGATATGATTGAACATACAGAGTTAAAAGAAAAGCATAAACACCTGTTGCAATTAGAAAAATCAGATATAAAAGAAAGGGTTGATACCGCTGTTCCGAGGGAGAATGACGGTATTTTTTAGTGCATGGAGAAAAAATTTTTAAAATGAGTTGCAAATCAAGGTTTCGTGTTGAGTGTTATACAGAAGAAAATCATTCTTTTATCTGTCCAGCTTAACAAATGATACGTTTCATTCCCTATATGAAGCGGAAGAAAAAACAGGAAAATATTCATTTTCTGCAACAATTTTGCTTTGCATGGGTAGCTAGTGAGTGAAAGGAAATCTCTATATTTTTCTGAAAATGGCAACAAATCACGCTTTTGTGTCGAGTGTTGGTCGGAAAGAAAAAATGATTGATGATTGCCATTTTATCCGTTCCATGCGTACTAATAACGGAATAGGTGATTTTCTTCTTTCCAGTGTTCTTTGACAACTGAATAAAGCAGTCAGATACGTTAGACAATCAGCGAGCCTTTGGAGCCGATACGCCATGACCTTATCTAAGCGAGCGAACCACTGTCAGCGTCCATGAGGAAGATTTGTCCTCTTTCTTCGCCATGACCTGTTCTGTCTGATAATGATACTCCCGTACAGCCACAGCTTGAGCGTTGAAAGCGTCGCACGCAATGGGTACGGTTGCATGAGAACCATGCAGAGGTGAAATTCCTGTGGGTAATGACAAATACCGTTTGACTGCTTAAAAAATATCGAAAGAAAGGGGGAATGTATTATTGATAATGATGTAAAAAATCAAAAAAAGGCGAATCAGCAGACAATGAAAATTGCCAGCAGACGAACAACAAAAATCGTTGTAAAAGAGCATTTTTCAAAACAGGGAAAAACAATGGAAGAACTTTTAACTGATGTCATGTTAGAAAAAGCAAAGCAAACAATCGCATAAAAAGAGCGCTGTTGTAAAAATAGATTGAATGAGAAAAACAACCCATGTTATACTTTATCTGCAAGCAGGTATTGTAAGCATGGGTTGGTTATAAAGGAGGATAACTGACAGATGAAACAACAGATTTACAATACCGCACTTTATCTTAGGTTGAGCCGAGATGATGAATTACAGGGTGAAAGTTCCAGCATTACCACACAGAGAAGTATGTTGCGTCTTTATGCGAAAGAACATCATTTGAATGTCGTTGATGAATATATTGACGATGGCTGGTCGGGAACAAATTTTGAAAGACCGAGTTTCCAAAGAATGATTGAAGATATAGAAGCAGGAAAAATCAACTGTGTTGTTACGAAAGACCTTTCCCGTCTTGGCAGAAACTATATTATGACTGGGCAATATACAGAATTGTATTTCCCAAGTCATAATGTCCGTTACATAGCGATTGATGACGGTGTAGACAGCGAAAAAGGTGAAAGTGAGATTGCACCATTTAAAAATATCATCAATGAATGGGTTGCAAGAGATACAAGTCGTAAGGTCAAATCAGCGTTTAAAACAAAATTTGCAGAGGGTGCTTATTATGGTGCGTATGCTCCGTTAGGATATAAGAAACACCCGGACATCAAAGGGAAACTGCTAATTGATGATGAAACAAAGTGGATTATCGAAAAAATCTTTTCGCTAGCCTATCAAGGCTATGGAAGTGCAAAAATCACAAAGATACTCCGAGAGGAACAGGTTCCTACTCCTGCATGGTTGAATTTCACAAGATACGGTACATTCGCACATATCTTTGATGGTCAGCCTGAAAGCAAGCGTTATGAATGGACAATCGCCTATGTCAAGACGATATTAAAAAATGAAGTCTATATCGGAAACAGCGTACATAACCGACAGTCTACGGTATCGTTCAAGAGCAAGAAGAAAGTACGTAAGCCAGAGAGTGAATGGTATCGAGTAGAGAATACGCATGAGCCGATCATTGACAAGGAAGTGTTCTATCGTGTGCAGGAACAGATAAAATCAAGACGTAGACAGACAAAAAATAAGGAAACACCGATATTTGCAGGACTTGTCAAGTGTGCTGACTGTGGCTGGTCTATGAGATTTGGAACGAATACATCAAATAAGATACCATACAGTTATTACGCTTGCAGTTTCTACGGACAGTTTGGCAAAGGCTACTGCTCCATGCACTATATCCGTTATGACGTACTTTATGAAGCTGTATTGGAACGATTACAGTATTGGGCGAAGGCTGTTCAGCAGGACGAAGAAAAAGTCTTGAAAAAGATACAGAAAGTCGGCAATGCAGAGCGAATAAGAAAAAGACAGCTAAGTTAAAGAAAGCTGAAAACCGTCAAAATGAAATTGACCGCTTATTTGCGAAAATGTATGAGGACAGAGCCAGTGAGAAGATAACGGAGCGAAACTTCATTATGTTGTCGGGCAAATATCAACAAGAACAAATCGAGCTGGAAAATGAGATAAAAAACCTAAGAGAAGAATTAAATAAAATGGAGCAGGATATGATTGGTGCTGAAAAATGGATTGAGTTAATCAAGGAATATTCCGTACCAAAAGAACTGACTGCACAATTATTAAATGCCATGATAGAAAAAATCCTCATTCATTCGGCAGAAACCAATGAGAATGGGGAACGAATACAGGAAATCGAGATATATTACCGATTTATTGGCAAAGTCGATTGATGAACAAGAGCAATATTTTTAACTAAGGGAAAGCGGAATTGGATTTCCAGATATAAAAACGATTGAGCCATTGGCGGAGGCGTTAGGTGTAAGCGTCCTTGAAATCATGCAAACAAATAGGAATGAAAAGAATGGTTGTTCCGAAAAAGATGCAGTTGAACTTATGAAATTTACAGCAGAGGTTGCAATGAAAAATAGAAAACAGGAACTTACCGCAACTGTTTTGGCTGCTTTTACAATTATCGTAGTTGGTGTCCTTTCATGGGTTGCGGGGTTTGGAAATTTTGGAGGCTCTTTTTTCTTTGGAGCAATTGTATCTGTTGCGGAAGTCGGAATCTATTATTATATGGATGGCAGGGATGATGCAGATAATAGGAAAATTTACGCAATCATTAGTTGTATAGTTATAGTTATAATCGGTCTTCTGATGATCCCCATAGTGTCAAATCGTTAAGAATATCTAATAAAGTTACACCACCGCCGGTACATAACGGTTTGTATCAAATCCTACTGGCGATGAAATATCTGCGTTCATCCGATGAGGAGTGGACAATATTTGTGGATGCTTTCGATAAGCTGATTCAAAATAATATTGGTGTAGTCAGTCTTACAGCAATGAATCTTCCGGCGGATTGGAAAGCACATTTAAGTGTATAAATGAAGTAGAACTGCATAAAATAGTAAAGCAGACCTAACCAAGCTTTTTTGCTCAAACCGGTTAGGCTTTCGGCGGAGTGTTACGATAAGCACTTCGCCTTTTTTATGGGATAATATTCTGGAATAAATGAGTTGATTCAGGAGGAGCCTATGAAAATTTCACGATTAATCATAAAAAATTATAGAAATTTGAAAAATGAAAGATATGCCTGGAACTACAGGCGGAAGCAGTTAAGAAACTTCCGCGGGAAAAGATCCCAGGCGATATAGCCGTAGCTGCCTTTTTCGTCCTGGAACAGAAGGAAGATGTCGGTTTCGTGTCCTTCGTTGGAGCTTGCGGAGACAGGAATTTCCCAGACTGTCAGCGTGCTGCCGTTTCCGTAGTCAAGTATCGCAGACGGCGCCCCGGAGGGAAGCGCTTTTTGAATGCGTCCCTCACCTGCATTTGAGACGAGCTGATAAATTTGGTAGGCGCGCTCTTTGTCCAGCGATCTGGTTTCTCCGCTTACGCTAATCTGCAGAGTGCCGTTGCGGTAGGCGTAGGCAGTGCTGTTGGAAAGACGTCCGACGTAATCCCAGTAGTTTCTCTGATAACGGCCTGCAAAGCCGACAGAAAGAGCGAAAGCGGCGATAAGCAGCGCGCACACGGCAAGCCCGATCCAAAGAGCTAAATTTCCTTTGCTGCGTGCACCGCGCTTCACATTTGCATACATATTATTTGTCATAACTATACCCCTCGTCTTATTTATGAAACAATTCTCAGATAAAATTTCCAGATATGATAGTATTTACTGCATAAATCATACCATGAAAGTCTGCGACAGGTAAACGGTATTTTTTTAAATGTGGTGGCGTGCCGGCGTATTTTGCGTTACAATGAAAATAATTATTAAAATTCGACTGATCAACATTCTAAAAAGGGAGAGACAAAGGTATGATTTTATATTTTTCCGGAACAGGAAACAGTGAATACGCCGCAAAGAGAATCGCTGCGGTGACCGGTGACGGCGTATTAAATCTTTTTCAGAAGCTTCGCAGCGGAGATCATGCGCCGCTGGATTCAAAACAGCCGTGGGTGGTTGTCACGCCGACCTATGCGTGGCGTATTCCGCGTCTGGTGACGGACTGGATTGCAAAGACAGAGCTTCGCGGGAGCAGGGAAATCTATTTTGTGATGACCTGCGGCGGAAATATCGGCAATGCCGGACAGTACCTCAAAAAGCTCTGTGCAGACAAGAATTTGCAATATCGGGGCTGCATGGAGGTTGTTATGCCGGAAAATTATATTGCGTTGTTTTCCACGCCGACGCGGGACGAGGCGGAAAAAACAATCCGGGCGGCGCAGGGCGCGATCGCTGCGGCTGCCGCGGCAATCTGTGAGCGCAGGCCGTTTCCGGAGCCGAAGATAACCCCGATGGACCGCATAAGCAGCGGCATTGTGAACGATGTTTTTTATCCGATGTTTGTTCATGCGAAGAAATTCCACGCGACAGACGCCTGTATTTCCTGTGGGCAATGCGTGAAGCTGTGCCCGACGAAAAACATCCGTCTGAGGGACGGCAGACCGGTGTGGAAAAACCGGTGCACACATTGCATGGCCTGTATCTGCCGCTGCCCGGCAGAGGCAATCGAGTACGGAAAGCATTCTAAGGGACTGCCGCGCTATGTGTTCCCGAAGGATTTCAGGGAACAGGAAGAGGAAAACAATATATAATGGTTTCTTGATCAAGGGTTTTTGTTTGTACCATCCGTTATCCCAGTGTATCCCAGGCTTCAGAGAGCCGGGACAGGAACAGTAGGGCGGTACTTGCAGGGGAAAGGGATTATGAATGTAGTTATTTGCGATGATGAAAAAAGTACCTGTGCAGAAGTGGAAAATGTAATCAGAGCGTATGCGGACGAACGGAATGTGAAGATGGAGGTGGATATCTTTTTCAGCGGGAGCACCCTGACAGCATATTTAGAAAAAGGGGGAGTTTTGGATATTCTGTTTCTGGATATAGAGATTCCGGGGAAAAATGGTGTGGCAGTCGGAAACTATATACGAAGTGTGTTGGATAATGATCAGATATTTATTGTTTATATATCTTCAAAAACACAATATGCATTACAGCTTTTTCAAAACAGACCATTTGATTTTCTGGTTAAGCCTTTGAGCAGAAAAAAGATTTACCGTGTACTGGACGGAATTTACCGGATAGTGGGAAAAAGCAATCGTGATTTTGAATACCAGAGCAATGGAAGCATTTATCGGATTCCATATAAAGATATTCTCTATTTTCAAAGTGATGGAAGAAAAATACATATTGTAACAGAGCGGGAAAGAAGAAGCTTTTACGGAAAACTGACGGAGGTGGAGAAAAGAGTCCCGGAATTTTTATTTATGAACATCCATAAATCTTATCTGATTAACTTTAATTATGTAAAGGAATACACTTATGAAACGGTACGGATGCTGAATGATGATGTTTTGAGTATAAGTAAAATGAACAGGGCGTCAATACGCAGGAAAGTTATGGAGAGAGAAGCAGATGAATTTAGAAGCGGCTAATGTATTGCTTGGCGTACTGGGAAACGCAGTGCGTTTTTATGCTATAAAACGGCTTATAGAGCTTTTCCTTGGAAAGAATAATAATTGCTGGAAATATACATGGGTGTTGTATGTTGCAGCCTGTTGCTATACAAGTGCAGTATATGAAATTTTCAAGTCTCCGGTATGGAATATTTTTTCGAATCTGACAGGGTTATTATTAGTTACCTTTCCCTATAAGACTAAATTATCAAGAAAAATGTTCTTTGTTTTTCTGATATATATTATAAATGGTGCTGTGGATGGTGTTATAGTGTTTTCTTTTACAAGATATGTGACAGGAGAATCCTTTAATCAGATTTATGAATGCATTACCAGTCTTGTAATATTATTGATTACATTTATACTCGAAAAAACTGTCCAGACAGAAAGGAAAATAGAACTGCCGTTATTTTATGTGATGATTTTGGGAGCCGTTCCAGCGGCAAGTATTGCTTGCGTGTATTATCTTGCACTGACAGAGACAGAGCGAAGACAAACAGTAGTTGTAGTTTCGTCTCTGATCCTGCTTGTTAATATGATTATTTTTTACTTATATAATGCGCTTGCGCAGTTTTATTCTGAAAAAATCGAAAAGCAAATGTTTGAGCAGATGGTGAACGTGTACGAATACCAGTTGGATATTGTACAAAAATCGCAGGAACAGATAAATGCTCTTCGGCACGATATGAAACATCATATTATTGAGCTGTCATCAATGATAAAGGAGAAAGAAAATCCGGAAGCAATAGCATATTTAGAGGATATGCGAAAATTTATGCTGAATCCGCAGGAGTACGTTTCGACAGGCAACAGAGAGATTGATGGAATATTGAATTACCTGCTGAAAGATGCAGATAAAACACTGGAACACGTAAACATAAATATCAGAATGCCGGAAAAAATTTATGAAAAGGATTTTGAAATTTGTGTAATACTGGGAAATCTGGTCGATAATGCCATTCGTGAAGCGCGCAAATCAGAAGAGAAATATCTGGAAATAGATATCCAGACAAAAAAAGGAATTTTATTAATATTTATAGAAAACAGCTATTCGGGAGAAGTAATTGAACAGGACAATCAGTTCAAAACTTCACAAAAGGGGATTGCGATTCATGGAATCGGGCTTGAAAATGTAAAAAAGATTGTGGAGGAAAATGGTGGAGAGATTTATATAGATTATGGAAACAATAGATTTAAAGTAAAAGTATTATTATATTTAACAGGTATAAAATAAAATTATCAAAAAGGAGACAGTGCGCCTCCTTTTTGTGCATTAGGGGTATATTTCGACAGAATTATAGCCCTTTTATTACATTGCAGAAGATTTGGAAAAATATTGTGGTATGATTCAGACATCAAAAAAAGAAAGGATAATGTGATATGAGTAAGATAATATCCCAATATGGTAAAAAAGCAATAAGATTTCTGGCAAAAAAAGCAGCGGAGAGAGATGCTAATACAAGCTGTCCTCTTTGGGGATATCAGCCCGAATTACCGGAAGCTGTAAAGAAATTGAAAAAAGAAACGGTATATAAAAAAGAAAACTAAAAAATGATGCGAAGATGTGATGAATTTTCAAACAGGTTACTGCTACAAATAAGTGAGAACGAAGACGAATGTGAGATACTGTGTTATGGGTTACATCAGATATTGATAATAACAGTAAATTTATTGTCAGTATTAGTCTGCGGAATCTTATGGGATGAATTGCTTTTTAGTACTTTTCTTTTTCTCTGTCTGTTTTTTCTGCGTCCGTATGCAGGCGGATACCATGCGGACACAGAAAGCAGATGCTATGTAATATCTGTTGGCGTAATGAATTTAGCGATGGTTGGAAATAAGGTTTTGAGAATTCCGACTAGTGCTATGATTTTAATATATTTTATTATGGTTCAAGTTATATGGAAAAATGCTCCGGTAGAAAATAATATAAATCCGTTGACGGAAGCAGAAAAAAGAAAGTATTCGGGAAAAGCAAAACGAATCATAATTATTTACAGTGTCATAGCCGGATCTGCAGTATGTGCAAATAACGTTTTGGTGTATAACGTTGTTTTTTATGGTATAGCAATAACAGCGTTTTCTGTTCTTGTTGGGCAGTATAAGTACTATTAGGAATATAGTGAAGAAAGTTGTGAAATAACTGTGAGTATTATTTTTGCGATGATCAATATAGTATTCAATTGGTGGCATTGATATTCGGGACATATGAATTGGTAAAGGTAGTAGAATATCTGGTTGAAATTTTAGCAAATTTTATAAACATAAATAAAAGACTGGAGGGGATTCCAATGTACAGTATAGAATTGATTTATAAAATAAAATGTGGAATAAACACAAAAAACGTATCTACATACTGAACCACATTAAGCGTATTCCTGCTTGAGTAGGAAGGCGCACTTGCACATCAACAAGCAAATAGGGGCATTTAATACTAATGCCGGGATGTCTTAATGATTAAGTTTGTTGTAACACAAAAACTTGAGGCTGTGTACTATATGTGCCGCAATTGAAAGGTGGCGGAATGGAGATTATCATGAGGAAAAAAATATTAGTTTTTTTAAGCGTAGTGTGCTTACTTTTGGGTTTAAGCATTCATGTTTTTGCAGCAGATAAAATTACAAATGTGGAAGATGTTCAAAATGAGATGGAAAGATTTATAGATAAGACACCGCTTCCGATGAAAGTTGACGGACTTTCTATTTCATTGAGAAACGACGTAGATTTAAACGGATACACAGAAGAAGAAATTTGCGAATTACTTGGAAAAGATCTGGAGCAAATGAAAGAAATAATGTCTTCTGGATATTATAATTTAATAGAAAAACCGCAAACTAGATTGGCAAACAAAGGCGGCGGCGAGTATACTGCAGAAGTATGGGCCGGAGTACCGGCAGTGGGCTGGAGTACCGTAAAGCAAGATTTCAGAGCATCTATTTCATCCGGAAAAGTAAAATCAATTACTTTTTTAGGGGATGGATATATGGATGGGGTTTCATGGGGGCAGTATAATCATATCCGTTCTTGGTATGAGATCTATAGTAGTAGTACAAAAGTAGATATAAAGATTAAAGGAAACATTAACTATTTGCTTAACTTAGTAAATGCAAATTATGAAGCCACATTCTTAGAAGAATTGGAAGTTTCTGGAAACTCATTAGTAAGGCAATGGTAATGAAAAGAATATTTGTGGTTCTTGTTTTGTTTATTGTGGTTTCCGTTATAGGATTTGTTTCGTTTTTGAATAAAACGAGAGGAGTAAATGCTGGCGCATTTATTTTTCCAGGAATTATTTCGATAATTCTTTTAAGATATTATCTACGAAACAGATGATAGAATAAGGATGTTTCAAGAAGAAATTTAGAAACAAAATAAAGTATTTTAAAAAGTCAGCTTTGATTAAGTATTTATACAGTATTAACAAAGCTGGCTTTTTTGCGTGGAGTTAAAAATGCAATGAGCGACGTGTATAAAAATACACTGAGTTTTATACCGGTAGAGCAGCTTCAGAAGCAGATAGGCACTAACGGGGCAGCAGTTTGGGACTTGCCCCTTCCGTTATCCCGGTGTATACTAGGAATCAGAGATCATGCGGTATGCATGGGAAAGGACGAAAGCAGGATGTACAGAGATCATACAAAGGTAGTAAAGATCGGTGACTGCGCCATTGGCGGCGGCAATCCGATTAAGATACAGTCGATGACGAACACGAAAACGGAGGATGTGCAGGCGACGGTGGCACAGATCAGACGCCTGGAGGCGGCGGGCTGCGAGATCATCCGCTGCACGGTGCCGACGATTGAGGCGGCGAAAGCGGTGGCGGAGATCAAAAAGCAGATTTCAATCCCGCTGGTTGCGGATATCCATTTTGATTATCGGATGGCGATCGCGGCGATCGAGAACGGGGCGGATAAGATCCGCATCAATCCGGGAAATATCGGCGGGGCGGACCGCGTGCGCGCAGTTGTGGACGCCGCGCGGGAGCGCAATGTGCCGATCCGCGTGGGTGTGAACAGCGGCTCGCTGGAAAAAGAACTGGTGGCAAAATACCACGGCGTGACGGCGGAGGGGCTTGTGGAGAGCGCCCTGGATAAGGTCCACATGATTGAGGAGCAGGGCTACGATAACCTGGTCATCAGCATCAAATCCTCGGACGTCATGATGTGCGTGCGTGCGCATGAATTGATCGCTGAAAAGACAAACTATCCGCTGCATGTGGGCATCACGGAGGCGGGCACGCTGCTGTCCGGCAACATCAAATCCGCCATCGGTCTGGGGCTGATTTTGTCGCAGGGCATCGGCGATACCATCCGCGTTTCCTTAACGGGTGATCCGGCAGAGGAGATCAAATCGGCGAAACTGATCCTGCGCACCCTCGGGCTGCGCAAGGGCGGCATCGAGGTGGTGTCCTGTCCGACCTGCGGGCGCACCAGCATCGATCTTATCGGGCTGGCGAACCAGGTGGAAAACATGGTGGCGGACATCCCGCTGGACATCAAGGTGGCTGTGATGGGCTGCGTGGTGAACGGACCGGGAGAGGCGAGAGAGGCGGACATCGGCATTGCCGGCGGCAAGGGCGAAGGTCTGCTGATCAAAAAGGGCGAAGTGGTGAAGAAGCTGCCGGAGAGCGAGCTTTTGGGCGCGCTTCGCGAAGAGCTTTTGAATTGGGAGAAATAAGAATGGAGAGAGCTTTCACGGAAGTTTTTCCGGGATTGAAGGTAAAAGATGAGGTAAATGATCTGCTGACAAAGGTAACGGTTGCGAAAGTGACCGTTACTTCTGCGAAGGACTTTCTGCGCGTATTTATTGTCAGCGAGGTCTGGATACATAAAAAATTCATCTATGAGATCGAGCAGGCGATCAGCGAGCAGTGCTTCGACGGCAGCGATATGACGGTGAAGGTCATCGAAAAATTTCATCTGTCGGGGCAGTACACGGCGCAGAATCTGTTTCCGGTGTACAAGGACAGTATTCTGCTGGAGCTGCGCAACTACAGCATGTTCGAGTATAATCTGCTGCGTCATGCCGAGTGCGATTTTCCGGCGCCGGACAGTATGCATATGACGATCGAAAAATCTGTCATTGCGCACGGAAAGGCGGAGGAGCTGGTCCGCATTCTGGAGAAGGTGTTCTGTGAGCGCTGCGGTCTTTCCCTGAAGATCACGCTGGAGGAAAAAGAGGCGAAGGAGAGCCGGGCGCGCCGGAACAGCGACGTTATGATCGAGCAGGAGGTGCAGGCGATTGTGGACCGCGTGCGCAAAAATAAGCAGGCGGCGGAGGCGGACGAGCTGATGATCGGCGATGAACCGGCGGCGCAGCCGCGCGCACAGGCGCAGACGGCAGGCGCACCGCAGGCAAAGAAGCCGGCAGGAGGACAATTTGCAAAAGGCGCGCAGGGCGGCGCGCCGCAGAAGGGCAATGGCGGCGGAGAATACGGCAGGGACGGCGGACGCGGCGGCTTTGTACGCAAGGGCGAATACCGCCGGCCGCTGCGCCAGTCGGACAACCCGGACGTCTTATATGGAAGAGACTTTGAGGATGAACCGATCCCGATCAGCAGCATCGAGCATGAGATGGGCGAGGTGGCGATCCGTGGGCAGATCCGCGCGCAGGAGATGCGCGAGCTGCGCAATGAAAAATTCCTCATGATCCTGGAGGTGACGGATTTTACCGACACGATCGTGGTAAAACTGTTTTTGCAGGCGGAGCAGGCAAAGGCGCTCGGCGAGACGGTGAAAAAGGGCGCGTTCGTCAAGGTGAAGGGCGTCACGAACATTGACCGTTTCGACAGTCAGCTCGGCATCGGTTCGGTGACGGGTATCAAGAAAGCGTCAGATTTCCGTGTGGGAAGAATGGATACCTATCCGCAGAAGCGGGTGGAGCTGCACTGTCACACAAAGATGAGCGATATGGACGGCGTCTCCGAGGTGAAGGATATCGTGAAGCAGGCGTACAAATGGGGACATCCGGCGATCGCCATCACAGATCACGGGGCGGTGCAGGCGTTCCCGGACGCCAATCACGTCATCGAGGACATTGACCGCGCTTACCGGGACGCTTACAAGGAGGATCACCCGGAGGTGACGAAGGACGAATTAAAGAAAATCTCCCATCCCTTCAAGGTGTTATACGGGGTGGAGGGTTATCTGGTCGATGACCTGCAAAAACTTGTCACAAATTCAAAAAATCAGGTGATTGAGAGCACCTGCGTGGTGTTCGACCTGGAGACGACGGGCTTCAGTCCGACGCAGAACCGCATCATCGAGATCGGTGCGGTGAAGGTGGAAAACGGTGAGATTACCGACCGCTTTTCGACCTTTGTTAATCCGCAGGTGCCGATCCCGTTCCGCATCGAGCAGCTCACCAGCATCAATGACAACATGGTGATGGACGCGCCGACGATCGAGGAGGTGCTGCCGAAGTTTCTTGATTTCATCGGCGACGCAGTGCTGGCGGCGCACAACGCCTCCTTCGACGTCAGCTTTATCGAGGAAAATATGCGAAGGCAGGGATTGTGGCGCGATTTTACCTACGTGGATACGGTGGCGCTTGCCCGCGTATTGCTGCCGCAGCTCAACCGTTTTAAACTGGACACGGTGGCGAAGGCGCTGCATGTGCAGCTTCAGCATCATCACCGGGCGGTGGACGACGCCGAGTGTACGGCAGGTATTTATCTGAAATTTATGGAAATGCTGAAACTGCAGGGGGCAGAGAACTTCGATGCGGTCAATGAGCTTGGAAGCGCCTCGCTCGACCAGATCAAGAAGCTGCCGACGTACCATGTGATTATTCTGGCGAAGAACGACGTCGGGCGGGTAAATCTTTACCGGCTGGTTTCTTTTTCGCATCTGCAGTATTATAACCGGCGGCCGCGTATTCCGAAGAGCGCCTTAAATCAGTATCGCGAGGGGCTGATCGTCGGTTCCGCCTGCGAAGCGGGCGAGCTGTTCCGGGCGGTGCTGGAGGGCAAAAGCGAACCGGAGATTGCCAGGATCGTCGACTTCTACGATTATCTGGAGATCCAGCCGATCGGGAACAACGCCTTTCTGCTGCGCGAGGACAACGACATCAATTCCGAGGCGGATCTGCAGGAGCTGAACCGGAAGATCGTCCGGCTGGGCGAGCAGTTTAACAAGCCGGTGGTGGCGACCTGCGACGTTCATTTCCTGAACCCGGAGGATGAGGTCTACCGCCGCATCATTATGGCGGGCAAGGGCTTTAAGGACGCCGACCAGCAGGCGCCGCTGTTCCTGCGCACCACCGAGGAGATGCTGAAGGAATTCGCCTACCTCGGCAGTGAGAAGGCGGAGGAGGTCGTCATCACAAATACCAATAAGATCGCCGATATGTGTGAGAAGATCTCGCCAGTGCGGCCGGATAAATGTCCGCCGGTCATCCCCGATTCGGATAAGACCCTGCGTACCATCTGCTATAACCGTGCGCATGAGATCTACGGCGAGGAGCTTCCGCCGATCGTTACCGAGCGTCTGGAGCGCGAGCTGAATTCCATTATTTCCAACGGCTTCGCGGTTATGTACATCATCGCCCAGAAGCTGGTGTGGAAATCGAACGACGACGGCTATCTGGTTGGCTCGCGCGGTTCCGTCGGCTCGTCCTTCGTCGCGACGATGGCGGGGATCACGGAGGTGAATCCGCTGAGTCCGCACTATTACTGTGAGGATTGTCACTACTATGATTTTGATTCCGAGGACGTGAAGGCGTATGCCGGGCGCGCCGGGTGCGACATGCCGGATAAAAACTGTCCGGTCTGCGGGGCGCCTCTGCGCAAGGAGGGCTTTGATATCCCATTCGAGACGTTCCTTGGCTTTAAGGGAAACAAGGAGCCGGATATTGACCTGAACTTCTCCGGCGATTACCAGGGCAACGCCCACCGCTACACCGAGGTGATCTTCGGCGAGGGGCATACCTTCCGCGCCGGGACGGTCGGCACGCTGGCGGATAAGACGGCGTTCGGCTATGTGAAGAAATATTATGAGGAGCACGGGCAGCGCAAGCGCGTCTGCGAGATCAACCGTATTGTAGAGGGCTGCGTGGGCGTGCGCCGCACCACCGGGCAGCATCCGGGCGGCATCATTGTGCTTCCGCACGGCGAGGAGATTTATTCCTTTACGCCGATCCAGCATCCGGCGAACGACACGGAGACGGATATCATCACGACACATTTTGATTATCACTCTATTGACCACAACCTCTTGAAGCTGGATATTCTCGGACACGATGATCCGACGATGATCCGAATGCTGGAGGATCTGACCGGGCTGAACGCAAAGGATATCCCGCTGGACGATAAGAGCGTCATGTCGCTGTTCCAGAGCACGGAGGCGCTCGGCGTCACGCCGGAGGAGATCCTGGGGTGTCCGCTCGGTTCTCTGGGTATTCCGGAGTTTGGAACGGATTTTGTTATCCAGATGCTTCAGGACACGAAGCCGCAGAGCTTTTCCGACCTTGTCCGCATTTCCGGGCTGTCGCACGGTACCGACGTGTGGCTCGGCAACGCGCAGACACTTATCCAGGAGGGCAAGGCGACCATCGCCACCGCGATCTGTACGCGTGACGATATTATGACGTATCTCATCCGCATGGGGCTTGACAGCGAGCAGTCGTTCACCATTATGGAGAGCGTGCGAAAGGGCAAGGGCCTGAAGCCGGAGTGGGAGAAGGAAATGAAGGAGCACGATGTGCCGGACTGGTATATCTGGTCGTGCAAGAAGATCAAGTACATGTTCCCGAAGGCGCACGCGGCGGCATACGTTATGATGGCGTACCGCATCGCCTACTGCAAGGTGTACTATCCGCTCGCTTATTATGCGGCGTATTTCAGCATCCGCGCGTCGGCGTTCAACTACGAGCTGATGTGCCTCGGACACGAGCGGCTGCTGGCGCATATGAAGGAATACAAGAAAAATTACGATTCGCTGACGAAAAAAGAGCAGGATACCTACAAGGATATGAAGAGTGTGCAGGAGATGTATGCGCGCGGCTTTGAGTTTATTCCGATCGACATCAACCGGGCGGACGCCAGCCGCTTCCAGATCATCGACGGCAAGCTGATGCCCTCCCTGTGCAGCATCGACGGTCTTGGCGACAAGGCGGCGGAGGCGGTCGTGGAGGCGGTAAAAGACGGCCCCTTCCTGTCAAAAGACGATTTCTGGCAGCGCACCAAAGTGCCAAAGAGCGTCATCGACGTGATGTCTGATCTGGGGCTTTTGGGAGACCTGCCGGAGACAAATCAGCTATCGCTGTTTGACTGACGCAAGGCGGTATTTGACATTAAAGAGGAACAGGTGGTAGAATATGTTAGAGAAATTTTACCCGGACGAGTATGTGGACTCCACGTACGCCATTGATTTTGAGGACTGGTACGCAAAGGGCTACCGCGGCGTGCTGTTTGACATCGATAATACGCTGGTGCCGCACGGCGCTCCGGCGGATGAGCGCGCGGTGGAGTTTTTTGAAAAGCTGCGCGCGACAGGCTTTCAGTATTGTCTGATCTCCAACAACCAGCTTCCGCGCGTACAGCCGTTTGCGGAGGCGGTGCAGGCGTATTACATCGAAGACGCGCACAAGCCCTCGGTAAAAGGCTACCGGAAAGCAATGGAGCGCATGGGGACAAATGTGCAGAACACGCTGTTTGTGGGAGATCAGCTTTTTACCGATGTTTACGGCGCAAGGCGCGCCGGCATCAAAAGTATTCTTGTAAAGCCGATCCATCCGAAAGAGGAAATCCAGATCGTGCTCAAGCGTTACCTGGAGCGGATCGTGCTGTACTTTTACGCGAGGAAAAAGAGGAAAGAGCAATGAACCACATTATTTTAATTGGTTTTATGGGGGCGGGCAAGACCAGCGTCGGCGAGGCGCTTGCGAAAGAAATGGGGCTTGTTTTTGCCGACACCGACGAGCGCATCGAGGCGCAGCAGCAGAAAAAGATCAACGATATCTTTGCGCAGCACGGCGAAGCGTATTTCCGAGATCTGGAAACGGATATGCTGAAGCAGCTTCAAAGTGAAAAAGAGCGTCTGGTGATCTCCGTGGGAGGCGGACTGCCGGTGCGCTCCGAAAACAGGAAGCTTCTCAAAGAGCTTGGCACGGTCGTTTACCTGCGGGCGCAGGTGGATACGCTTGTCGGAAGGCTGCAGGGCGACACCACGCGGCCAAAGCTTGCGGGCGGCGATCTGCGGGAAAAAATTGAGACGCTGATGCGTGCAAGAGAAGCGTGCTATCTGGAAGCGGCGCAGCTTCTGGTTGACACAGATAAAAAAAATATTGAGGATACGGTAAAGGAGATAGAAGATCATGTTTTGTGAAAAAGTGTATGATGTGATGAAGGAAAAGAACATTGACGCGATAGTCGTATCGGACGGTGCAAATATGCGCTATATCAGCGGCTTCCGCGGAGCGACGGGATATCTCTATATTTCCGGGAACCGCCGCGTGCTGGCGACCGATTCCCGCTACACGACGATGGCGAAGGAAGAGGCTCCGGATTTTGAGATCGTAGATCCGGGCGCTGCACGCAATTACGGAGAAGTCTTAAACGGTCTGATGGAGCAGGACGGCGTTAAGGAGGTCGGCTTTGAGGATCAGTATCTGCTTTACAGCTCTTACAGCAAGCTGCAGGAGGCGTGCAAAGGCAGGCTGACGACGCCGCTCGGTGACAGTCTTGATCTGCTGCGCAGCGTCAAGACAGAGCAGGAGCTGGAATATATGGCGAAGGCGGAGGAAATCGGCGACATGGCGTTTTCCCATATGCTGCAGGTGTTAAAGCCGGGCATGACGGAGATGGAGACGGCTGCGGAGCTGGAATATTTCATGAAAACGCATGGCGCGGAGAATTTAAGCTTTGAGACGATCATCGCCTCCGGCGTAAATTCCGCGATGCCGCACGCGATGCCGTCCCACAAAAAGATTGAAAAGGGCGATTTTGTGACCATGGACTTTGGCTGCGTGTACAACGGTTATTGCTCCGATATGACGAGAACGGTCGTGATCGGCAAAGCGAATGAAAAACAAAAAGAGATCTATGGCATTGTGCTGGAGGCGCAGCTTGCCGGGCTTGACGCCTGCAGAAGCGGCGTGCGCGGCTGCGATGTGGATAAGGTTTCCAGAGATATCATCGCAAAAGCGGGCTACGGCGACTATTTCGGACATGGACTCGGACACAGCGTCGGACTTTACATCCACGAGGAGCCGCGCCTTTCCAAAACCTGCGAGACGGTGCTGCAGCCGAACATGATCCAGACGGTGGAACCGGGCATCTATCTGCCGGGCTTCGGCGGCGTGCGCATCGAGGATATGGTCGTGGTGACGGAAGGAAAGTGCCGCAATCTGGCGCATTCTCCGAAAGAATTAATTGAATTATAAAAAACTGTTGAAATGCAGACAGTTTTATTATACAATATTTTTAATTATGGGAATGCGTATGTTCCCTACCTGTTAATCGAAGGAGGAAAATTTGCATGATATCAGCAGGAGATTTTAGAAATGGCGTAACACTGGAAATTGAGGGAAATGTATACCAGATTGTAGAATTCCAGCATGTAAAACCGGGAAAGGGAGCTGCGTTTGTCAGAACAAAACTGAAAAACATCATCAACGGCGGCGTTGTTGAAAAAACCTTCCGCCCGACAGAAAAATTCCCGCAGGCGCGTATCGAGCGCGTGGATATGCAGTATCTGTATTCCGATGGAGATCTGTTCCACTTCATGAACGTGGAGACCTATGATCAGATCGCACTCAGCCAGGAGGATATCGGCGATGCGCTGAAGTTTGTCAAAGAAAATGAAATGGTAAAGGTCTGCTCCTACAACGGCAACGTATTCGCGGTAGAGCCGCCGCTGTTCGTAGAGCTGGAGATCACAGACACCGAGCCGGGCTTCAAGGGCGACACCGCACAGGGCGCGACCAAGCCGGCAGTGGTAGAGACAGGCGCGACGGTTTACGTACCGCTGTTTGTAAACCAGGGGGACAAGATCAAGATCGACACCCGTACAGGGGAATATCTGTCCAGAGTGTAAGCAATTATAGTTAGGCAAAGAAGGGCGATAGGTTGCACAAAGGGTAATCTATCGCCGTATTCATTAAAAGGAGTTTATTATGGGAAAATATTTTGGAACCGACGGCTTTCGCGGAGAAGCAAATGTAAACCTTACGGTCGAGCACGCCTACAAAGTGGGACGTTTCCTGGGCTGGTATTTCGGAAGAGACCACAAGGCGAATATCGTTATCGGAAAGGATACCAGAAGAAGCAGCTATATGTTCGAGTATTCGCTGGTAGCAGGTCTTACGGCATCCGGCGCGGACGCTTATCTGCTGCATGTTACTACCACGCCGAGCGTGTCCTACGTGGTGCGCACGGAGGAGTTTGACTGCGGCATCATGATCTCCGCCAGTCACAATCCTTTCTACGACAACGGCATCAAGCTGATCAACCGCAGCGGTCACAAGATGGACGCCGGGGTTGAGGATCTGATCGAGCAGTACATTGACGGCGAGCTGGAGGAAATCCCGTTTGCAACAAAGGAAAACATCGGACGAACCATCGACTACGTGGCAGGCAGAAACCGCTACATTGGCTATCTGATCTCTCTGGCGACGCGCTCTTTCAAAAAATACCGCATCGGTCTGGACTGCGCAAACGGCAGCTCCTCCGCGATCGCAAAGAGTGTGTTTGACGCGCTTGGCGCAAAGACCTATGTCATCCACAACGAGCCGGACGGCGTAAACATCAACACAAACTGCGGCTCCACTCACATCGAAGCGCTGCAGGCGCTGGTGCGCGAGAAAAAGCTGGACGTCGGCTTTGCCTATGACGGCGATGCGGACCGCTGCATTGCAGTCGATGAGAACGGCAATGTGGTGGACGGCGATCTCATTATGTACGTCTGCGGAAAGTATTTAAAGGAAAACGGGAAACTGAAAAACGATACCATTGTCACCACTGTTATGTCCAATTTCGGTCTTTACAAGGCGCTCGACCGTGAGGGCATCGAGTATGAGAAAACGAAGGTCGGCGACAAATATGTTTACGAAAATATGGTGAAAAACGGGCACTGCCTGGGCGGCGAGCAGTCGGGACACATCATCTTCAGCAAGCACGCCACCACCGGCGACGGCATCCTTACTTCTCTGATGGTTATGGAGGCGATGACGGAGAAGAAGATGAGCCTTGGCAAGATGGCAGGCGAGGTAACGATTTATCCGCAGCTTCTGAAAAATGTGCGCGTGTTCGATAAGCAGGAGGCGCGCGAGAATGAGGCGGTAGTGGAAGCGATCGCGTCCGTGGAAAAAGCGCTCGGCGACGAGGGACGCATCCTGGTGCGCGAGAGCGGAACGGAGCCGGTGCTGCGTGTGATGGTGGAAGCACCGGAGCAGAAAACCTGCGAACAATATGTAAACCAGGTAGTCGACGTTCTGACAAGGCAGGGGCTTGTAGTGGAGTAATCCGATATGGAACGACACAAATGGAAAAAATTAGTGCGGTATTATAAGCCGTATCTGGGACTGTTTCTGTCTGATATGTTTTTTGCAATTCTGGGGGCTGGCGTGACACTCGTCATCCCCCTGATTGTACGCTATATTACAGGAAACGTTATTTTTCTCCCGGCGGGGGAGGTGCTTCCGGCTATTCTGAAGCTGGCGGCGCTGATGCTCGCTCTGGTGCTTCTGGAGTGTTTTTGCAATTTTTACATCGGCTATTACGGACACATCATGGGCGCTTCCATCGAGCGCGATATGCGCAACGAAATTTTCGGACATTATCAGAAGCTTTCTTTTGCTTTCTACGATAACCAGAAGGTCGGACAGCTTCTGTCGCGTATTACCAGCGACTTGTTTGATATCAGCGAGCTGCTGCACCACGGTCCGGAGGACATCGTGATTTCTCTGATGAAATTCGTCGGCTCGTTCGCCATACTGATGTCCATCAATTCGACGCTGGCGCTGGTGATGTTTGCCTTCGTGCCGCTGATGGCGCTTTACGCCTTTTATCTGAACCGGAAAATGAAGCGCGCGTTTAAGGAGAACCGCGCCCGCATCGCCGATATCAACAGTCAGATTGAGGACAGCCTCTCCGGCATCCGCGTTGTGAAATCGTTCGCGAACGAGGACGTGGAAATGGAGAAATTCGGAAAGGGCAATCAGCGCTTCGTGGACAGCAAGCGCATCAGCTACCGCTATATGGGAGCCTACAATTCCGGGCTGGGCGCGCTGACGACGCTGGTCACGGTCGGCGTGATCGTGGCGGGGGCAGTGTTGATCTCGGACGGCTCCATGGACAGCACGGATCTGATCACGTTTCTTTTGTACGTCAATAACTGCACGGAGCCGATAAAGAAGCTGATTAACTTTACCGAGCAGTTCCAGAACGGCTACAGCGGCTACGAGCGTTTCCTGGAGATTCTGGCGGTGGAGCCGGATATCGCGGACGCGCCGGATGCTGTCGAGCTTACTGATGTGAAGGGCGAGATCGTGTTTGAGGATGTCACCTTCCGTTACGAGGAAAATCTGGAGACGGTGCTCAACCATATTAATCTGAAGGTGGATGCCGGGGAATACATCGCGATCGCCGGAAGCTCCGGCGGCGGAAAGACGACGCTCTGCAGTCTGATTCCGCGCTTCTACGATGTGGATAGCGGGCGCATTCTGCTGGACGGCACCGACATCCGACAAATTAAGCTGAAAAGCCTGCGCGACCACATTGGCATTGTGCAGCAGGACGTCTATCTGTTTGCGGAAAATGTGATGGAGAACATCCGCTACGGCAGACCGGACGCCTCCGACGAGGAGGTTATCGCGGCGGCGAAAATGGCGAACGCCCACGAGTTTATCATGGAGCTGCCGGACGGTTATGAGACGGACATCGGACAGCGCGGCGTGAAGCTCTCCGGCGGACAGAAACAGCGCCTTTCGATCGCGCGAGTATTTTTGAAAAATCCGCCCATACTTATTTTTGACGAGGCGACCTCCGCGCTCGATAATGAGAGCGAAAAGATTATCCAGGAATCGCTGGAAAAGCTGGCGAAGGGGCGCACCACGTTTGTGATCGCGCACCGGCTGACGACCATCCGCAACGCTGGAAAAATTCTGGTGATGACGGAAAAAGGCATCGAGGAGCAGGGAACCCATGAGGAGCTGCTGGCAAAGGGCGGAATCTACAGCCGGCTGTACCGGATGTCGGAGGCGGAAGCCTAAATGGATCTGCGAAGGTTACTGTGAACGGAGTGAACAGTAGCGGAGCCTATCTGAAGGAGCAAAGGAAAAGGATATAGAATGGACATTGTATTTAAAAAAGTGGAAATGAAGGACCGGGAGCTGATCAACCGTTATCTTGCGCAGCAGAAAACAAGAAGCTGCGAAATGACGTTTGCCAATATTTATCTCTGGTCCGTATATTACAAAGTAGATTATGCCATCGTGGAGGATATGCTGATTTTCCGCGGCTCGGAGGACCGTGTGTTTTTCGATTATCCGGTGGGAAAAGAGGAGGGCGTAAAGCCTGCGATAGACGCGCTGCTGGAATACTGCCGTGAGCGCGGACAAAGATTTATCCTCGGACTGGTGACACCGGAAAAATTTGCGCGCTTGGAGGAACTTTATCCGGGCATGTTTGAGATTTCCTACGACCGCGACGCGGCGGATTACGTTTATGAGACGGAAAAGCTTGCAAATCTTTCCGGAAAAAAGTATCATGGAAAGAAGAACCATATTAACAAATTCGAGCGGCTGTACCCGGAGTGGAAGTATGAACCGATCAACGATTCCAATGTGGAGGACTGCTTCCAGATGGCGCTCGCATGGCGGCGCATGAACGGCTGCGAGGAGGACCCGGAAAAGTCGGCAGAGATGTGTGTGACCTTAAATTCCCTGCGGCTGTTTAAGGAGCTGGAGCTGCGCGGCGGTCTGCTGCGCGTAAACGGCGAGGTGGTGGCGTTTTCCATCGGGGAGCCGGTGTGTGACGACACGATGGTCGTGCATATTGAAAAGGCATTTTCTGAGGTGGATGGCGCATATCCTATGATAAACCGCGAGTTTGTGCGCCACGAGGCAGCAGGGTATACTTATGTAAACCGCGAGGAGGATCTGGGCGAGGAGGGGCTGCGCAGAGCGAAGCTTTCTTACCACCCGGTGTTCCTGGTTGAGAAGGGGACTGTTACTATCAAGGAGAGGTAAAAGACGATGATTTCAGAAAAAATGATACAGATGACGAAAAACAGCTCGGCGATCCGGGCGATGTTTGAGGAAGGAAAAGAGCTGGCGGCGCAGTTTGGGGCGAAGAATGTCTACGATTTCAGTCTCGGCAACCCGAATGTCCCGGCGCCGTCGGAGGTAAAGACGGCGATCGAGGAGATTATCAATGAGGAAGATCCGCTGATGGTGCACGGCTATATGAGCAATTCCGGCTATGAGGACGTGCGCGCGGCAATCGCGGCTTCCTTAAATAAGCGCTTTGGCACCGGCTTTTCCGAAGAAAATATTCTGATGACGGTGGGTGCAGCGGGCGGTCTGAATGTAATTTTTAAGACGCTCTTAAATCCGGGCGACGAGGTGCTTACCTTCGCGCCGTATTTTGGAGAGTATCGTTCGTATGTTTCCAATTACGACGGCATTCTGAAAGCGGTGGAGCCGGATACTGCAACTTTTCAGCCGGATCTGGAAAAATTTGCGCAGATGATCACGCCGAAGACTAAGGCGGTGATCGTCAACACGCCGAACAATCCGACAGGCGTCGTTTATTCGGAGGAGACGATCGTGCGTATGGTGGAAATCCTCTGCGCCAAAGAAAAAGAATTCGGCATCAGTATCTATCTGATCTCCGACGAGCCGTACCGCGAGCTTGCGTATGACGGCGTTTTTGTGCCTTATCTTACGAAATATTATCACAACACTATCGTCGGGTATTCCTTCAGCAAATCGCTCTCCCTGCCGGGCGAGCGTATCGGCTATCTGGTGATCCCGGACGAGGCGGACGACAGCGCGCTCATCATCGGAGCGGCAAATGTGGCGAACCGTATCCTCGGATACGTCAACGCACCGTCACTGTTCCAGCGCGTGATCGCAAAATGCCTGGACGCGAAGGTGGACGTAGACTATTACAACCGCAACCGCGAAACGCTCTACAGGGGTCTTACTGAGGCGGGCTTCTCCTGCATCAAGCCGGAGGGCGCGTTCTACCTGTTTGTAAAATCCCCGGTTGAGGACGAAAAGGCCTTCTGCGAGGCGGCGAAAAAATATCATCTGCTGCTGGTGCCGGGGTCTTCCTTTGCCTGCCCGGGCTTCGTGCGGCTGGCATACTGCGTCTCCTACGAGACTATCGTGGGCGCGCTGCCGAAATTTGACATGTTAGCCAAAGAGTATGGCTTATAAGCTCAAGATAGGCAAATGATTCTGCACAGGAAGCCTGCCGTCTATGTCTGCCGCAGACGATAGGAAGATTTTGCAGATTTTGCGAGCATAGCGGCAGCAATTTTAGCCGACCAGCTTCTATGGAGGCAAAATTGCTGCCAATAGGCGGCGCAGCAAAATCAAAAAATCGACGTGTCTGCGGCAGACATAGACGGTTGGATTCCGTCGCAAAAACATCTGAGGAAAATCTGCCTATTGTCTGTGGCAGACATGGACGAATGGATTCCTGTGACAAAACTGCGAGAGAAGAGCAGGGGTACCTGGAAAGAAAAAAAGTATGGGATATCAGAAAACAGAGGAGTAAATTATGAAAAAATGGGAAGCAAACGTCCGCAGGGTAATCCCCTATACCCCGGGGGAGCAGCCGGATTTTGCGGATATGATTAAACTGAATACAAATGAAAATCCGTATCCGCCCGCGCCGGGCGTGCAGGCGAAAATAAAAGAGCTGTGCGCCGAAGAGCTGCGCCTGTATCCTGCTCCGGCGGCGGATGCGCTGGTGGAAGGGCTTGCAAACTACTACCGTCTTTCGAAGGAGCAGGTGTTTGTCGGCGTCGGCTCAGATGATGTGCTGGCGATGGCGTTCCTCACATTCTTCAACGGCAAAAAGCCGGTACTGTTCCCGGACATTACATACTCTTTTTACGATGTGTGGGCGGGACTGTTTCACATTCCCTACGAGTGTCAGCCGTTGAACGACCGGTTTGAGATCGTAAAAGAGGACTACTACAAAGAAAATGGCGGCGTAGTGTTTCCAAACCCCAACGCGCCGACTGGTATGGAGCTTCCGCTGGCGGATATTGAGGACATCATCTGCCACAACCGGGATGTGGTAGTGATCGTTGACGAGGCGTACATAGATTTCGGGGCAAAATCTGCGCTGGAGCTGATTGAAAAATACGATAACCTGCTTGTTGTGCAGACCTTTTCGAAATCGCGCTCCCTTGCCGGGCTGCGCATCGGCTATGCGTTCGGCAGCAGGGGGCTGATCAAATATCTGAACGACGCAAAATACTCCTTCAACTCCTACACGATGAACCGTCCGAGCCTTGCGCTTGGCGCGGAGGCGCTGAAGGACGACGCATATTTTAAGGAGACAACGGCAAAAATTATTGCAGCGAGAGAGCGCACGAAAAAAGAGCTGGCAGCGCTTGGCTTTACGTTCGGCGATTCCAAAGCAAACTTTCTGTTCGTCACGCACCCGGATTATCCGGCGAAGGAGCTGTTTGAGGCTCTGCGTGAAAAGCATATTTTCGTGCGGTATTTTGCAAAGCCGCGCATTGACAATTATCTGCGCATCACGATTGGCACGGATGAGCAGATGGACGCTTTGATTTCATTTCTGAAGGAATATAAAAGGAGAGGTTTATGAATAGTTTATTATCCTGGATGACGGCTACCTTTGGCGGCGTCCTCACGAGAGAGGCCCTGGCATTTGTGATTTCCATGGTGCCGATTCTGGAGCTGCGCGGCGGGCTGATCTTTTCCTCCGCGGCGGGCATTGACATGTGGAAGGCGATCCCTATCTGTGTGATCGGAAATCTGATCCCGGTGCCGTTCATCCTGCTTTTGATCACGAGGATTTTTAGCTGGCTGAAAAAGACAAAGGTTTTCCGCCCGATGGTGGAGAAGCTGGAAAACAAGGCGATGAGCAAAAAAGACCAGATTGAAAAGTACGAATTCTGGGGACTGGTGCTGTTTGTCGGCATTCCGCTTCCGGGTACCGGCGCGTGGACGGGTTCGCTGATCGCGGCGCTGCTGGACATGAAATTCCGGAAAGCGTTTCCGGCGGTGATCATTGGTGTCTGCCTGGCAACCGTTATCATGACGACGATCTCCTACGTGATTCCGGGATTTTTCTTCTGAATGTAATGAAGGGGAAAAGCAGCAGGAGAGTGATTATCCGGAAAAATAAAGGAGAATACGATGGAAAAAGAAACGACTGCTTACAGCAGCTTTGCAAAAGTTTACGACCTCTTTATGAGCGAGATTCCCTACGAGGAGTGGCACTCATGCGTGAAAGAGCTGCTGCGGGCGGAGGGCATCTGTGACGGGCTTGTGCTGGAGCTTGGCTGCGGCACGGGTACCTTCACGGAGCTGCTTGCCGCCGACGGCTACGACATGATCGGCGTGGATAATTCCGTGGAGATGCTGGAGATCGCCGCGCAGAAAAAGGAGGTTTCCGGCGCGGATATTCTGTATCTGTGCCAGGATATGCGCGAATTTGAGCTGTACGGCACGGTGCGCGCGGTGGTGAGTATCTGCGATTCCATGAATTACATCACCGGCGAGGAAGATTTAAAAACAGTCTTTTCGCTGGTTAATAATTATCTTGATCCCGGCGGCATCTTTCTTTTTGATTTAAAGACAGTCTTTTATTTCCGCGAGGTGATGGGCGACTGCGTGCTTGCGGACAACCGTGAGGAGGCAAGCTACATCTGGGAAAACTATTATTATGAAGACGAGCAGATGAACGAGTATGATCTGACACTGTTTCTGCAGGAGGAAAACGGTCTCTACCGCAAACAGGAGGAATCGCATCTGCAGAGAGCATATGAGCCGGACACGATCCGGCGGCTTCTAAAAGAGGCGGGGCTGAAATTTGAGCGGGCATTCGATGCCGATACGGGCGGGGAAGTGCGCGCGGACAGCGAGCGGATCTATATTGTTGCAAGGGAGTGTACAAAATAAAGTGAAGGATTATATTGTAAGAGCAACGGCGGCGGACAGCCAGATACGCGCGTTTGCCGCGACGACAAGGGAGCTTGTGGAGACGGCGCGCAGCGCGCATAACACGAGTCCGGTGGCGACGGCGGCGCTTGGGCGTCTTTTGACTGCCGGAGCAATGATGGGCAGCATGATGAAGGGCGACGAGGATCTTCTGACGCTGCAGATTAAAGCGGGCGGCCCTTTAAACGGACTTTTAGTGACGGCGGATTCCCACGGAAATGTCAAGGGCTATGTGGGCAATCCGAACGTTATCATCCCGGCGAACAGCAAGGGCAAGCTGGATGTGGCGGGAGCGGTCGGGCCGGGATTTCTGACGGTCATCAAGGACATGGGCTTAAAGGAGCCTTATTCCGGGCAGACGATGCTGCAGACCTGCGAGATCGCCGAGGATCTAACGTATTATTTTGCGACCTCGGAGCAGGTGCCCTCCGCGGTCGGGCTTGGCGTGCTTATGAACCGTGAGAATACCGTGCGTCAGGCGGGCGGCTTTATCATTCAGCTAATGCCGTTTGCCGCGGAGGAGGTCATCGCCGCTCTGGAGAAAAAAATTGCCGAAGTGACGAGCGTCACCGCGATGCTGGAGGCGGGAAGCAGCCCGGAGCAGATCTTAGAGCAGCTTCTCGGCGATCTGGGATTGGAAATCACCGACACCATGCCGGCGCAGTTTCACTGCAACTGCTCAAAGGAGCGCGTGGCGAAGGCGGTTGTCAGCGTTGGAAAAAAAGAACTGCAGTCGATGATCGATGAGGGAAAGCCGATCGAGGTGAACTGTCATTTCTGCAATACAAATTATGAGTTTTCCGTTGAGGAGCTGAAGGAATTATATAAACGCGCGAGCCGGGCATAACAGCGCGCAAAATAACGAAACAGGAGGTACTTCCATGAGGCATGGATTTGTGAAGGCGGCGGCGGTGACACCGGAACTGAAAGTAGCGGACTGCATATACAATACGGCGCAGATCTGCGCGCAGGCGAAAGAAGCGGCGGACGCCGGGGCGAAAATCATTGTATTTCCGGAGCTTGGCATCACGGGCTATACCTGCAGCGATCTTTTCTGGCAGGAGCGGCTGCTGGCGTCGGCAAAGGAAGGGCTGCGCAAAATTGTGGATGCCTCGCGAATGTGGGACGCTCTGGTGTTTGTCGGACTTCCGTGGGAGAAAGAGCAGAAGCTTTACAATGTGGCGGCGGCAGTCAGCCGGGGAAGGCTGCTCGGACTGGTGCCGAAGCGCTTCCTGCCGAATTATGCGGAGTTTTACGAGGCGCGTCATTTCACGCCGGGAGAGGGAGCGATTTCCTGGACGGAATTTGAGGGCAGCCCGGTGCCGTTCGGACAAAATCTTTTGTTTGTCTGCCGGGAAATGGAAGGGCTGACAGTGGCAGCCGAGATCTGTGAGGATCTGTGGGCGCCCGATCCGCCGAGCACGCGGCACGCGCTGGCGGGCGCGACGGTGCTTGTAAATCTTTCGGCGAGCGATGAGAATACCGGGAAGAGTATTTACCGGGAGGCGCTTATCACCAACCAGTCGGCGCGCCTGATCTGCGGATATCTCTATGCGAGCGCGGGAGACGGGGAATCGACGACCGACCTTGTCTTTGGCGGACACAACCTCATTGCCGAGAACGGAACTGTGCTGGCGCAGTCGCCGCGGTTCACAAACGGCATTATTTACAGTGAGCTTGACATCCACCGTCTGCGCAGCGAGCGCAGGCGCATGACAACATACCAATGCGCGGAAAATCCGGCATACGAAAAAATCCCCTTCCATTTAGAGGTCGGGGAGACGGCTCTTACGCGCGCGTTTGCACCGCTGCCCTTTGTGCCTGACGACTGCGGCGACCGCGCGCGCAGGTGTGAGGAGATCCTGACGATCCAGGCGCTCGGCTTAAAAAAGCGTCTCCTGCACACCGGCTGCAGATCGTTGGTGATCGGCATTTCCGGCGGGCTGGATTCCACGCTGGCGCTTCTGGTGGCGGCAAAGGCAGTGGATATGATCGGACTGGACAGAAGCGCGATCCTTTCTGTCACAATGCCCTGCTTCGGCACGACCGACCGCACCTATCGCAACGCCTGTGAGCTGACGGAAAAGCTGGGAGCGACGCTAAAGGAGATCAACATTAAAAATGCCGTGCAGGTGCATTTTCAGGATATCGGTCACGATCCCGACGAGCACGACGTCACCTATGAAAACAGTCAGGCACGCGAGCGCACGCAGATCCTTATGGATCTCGCGAACAAGAGCGGAGGACTGGTGATCGGGACCGGCGACCTGTCCGAGCTGGCGCTTGGCTGGGCGACCTACAACGGCGACCATATGTCCATGTACGCGGTCAACGCCTCCATCCCAAAGACGCTGGTGCGTCATCTGGTGCGCTATTACGCGGACACCTGCGGCGATGAGGCGCTTGCAGGCGTGCTGCTGGATGTGCTTGACACGCCGGTCAGCCCGGAGCTTCTGCCGCCGAAGGACGGCGTGATCTCCCAGCGGACAGAAGATCTTGTCGGACCTTATGAGCTGCACGATTTTTTCCTTTATCATATGCTGCGCTGCGCCGAGGAACCCTCCAAGGTTTACCGCCTTGCGAAAAAGGCGTTCGCGGGCACCTATGACGAAGAAACCATTCTGAAATGGCTGAAAACCTTCTACCGCCGGTTCTTTGCGCAGCAGTTTAAGCGCTCCTGCCTGCCGGACGGTCCGAAGGTGGGAAGCGTGGCGGTATCCCCGCGCGGCGACCTGCGGATGCCGAGCGATGCCTGCGTTCGCATCTGGATGCAGGAGCTGGAGCGGCTGCAGGCAGAGAACGTTTAGGAGATGGATGAAAAGATGCCGCTCAGCGCGCCGCGATTTCCAGCGCCGCATCGATCGCCTGCAGCAGCATCTGCGAGGTGTACTGACTGGAAGCCTCGTAGTAAATATCCTTTGTGGACTGTGTTTCGCAGACCTGTACGGCGATCTTATCAAGCGCCGGCTGCATCAGCGGGAACATGGCTGCGGAGGTCTCGCTCAGGGTTACAAGCTGGATGCCGTTGATGTGGTCGGCGTCGACGATCACCTGCAGATCCATCACATTATTGTTCAATGTGACAGGCGTGGAATACACGCCCGGTACATAGGCAGATGTCCGGGCGGTCTGCGGCGATGTATCTTTCTGCGGACGAAACATCAGAAACAGCAGGATGAGCAGCGTGATGCCGAGCGCGGCAAAGATGGCGGTGTAGATGACTTCTCTCTTTTTCATAATAATGATTTTGGTTCTGGAACTCATATGCGGTCCTCTGGGTATGTATTTTGTACATTCTATGCGGAAGCATGAGCAGACTGAACAGGGAATAGAAAATTTTTTATAGGAGGTATCCCCATGAGTTATGTAATTTCAACCGATACAACATGTGATTTTCCGGAGGAATACTATCAGCAGCACGATCTGAACGTGCTGGCGCTTTCCTACATACTGGACGGCGAGACGTATTTCCGCGGAGGCAAGGAATTATCATCGGAGGATTTTTATGCGAAGATGCGCTCCGGTTCCATGCCGACTACCTCGCAGGTAAACCCGGAAAGTGCGCGCGCTTCTTTTGAACCGATCTTGAAGGAGGGCAAAGACATTCTTCACATCGCATTTTCCAGCGGACTGAGCGGAAGCGCAAACAGCGCGCGGATCGCGGCGGAGGAGCTGATGGAGGAATATCCGGACAGAAAGATCATCGTGGTGGACTCCCTGTGTGCGTCGCTCGGCGAGGGGCTGCTTGTTCACAAGGCGATTGCAAAGAAGGAAGCAGGCATGGGCCTTGAAGAACTGGCGGCGTGGTGCGAGGATAACAAGCTGCACATCATCCATAGCTTTACCGTGGATGATCTGTTCCATCTTTACCGCGGCGGACGCGTGTCGCGGGCGGCAGCGGTCGTCGGAACGATGATCAGTCTGAAGCCGGTGATGCACGTCAATAATGAAGGAAAGCTGATTCCGCTTTTCAATGTGCGCAAAAGAAAACGCTCGCTGCAGGCGCTGGTGGACGCGATGGAGCAGAAGCAGGGCAGCTTCGCCGGAAAGAACGACATCGTGTTCATCAGCCACGGCGATTGCCTGGAGGAGGCAGAATATGTGAAAAAGCTGGTGCAAGAGCGCTTTGGCATTACAAACTTTATCATCAATCCGGTCGGTCCGGTGATCGGCGCGCACTCCGGTCCGGGAACGATGGCGCTGTTCTTTATGGGGGATGAAAGATAGTGAAAAAATAAACGAAAGTCACGGATCGCTTTGACTTTCATGCATAGCACGAAACTCCTTTGGGGATACTGTTACAGATAATCCGCAAAGGAGTTTTTTATTATGAACGAAATCATTTCTGAGGATCTTTACGAAAATATGCAGTATTTTCATGAAAAGCTCCAGGTGGCGAAAAATTTTGATATCATTTACCGGATGCTGTCGGTGGGCGGCAGGGATGCCTGCCTCTATTTCATCGAGGGCTATATTAAGGACGATATCATGGAAAAGCTGCTGGAGTTTTTTCATTCGCTCACGCCGGACGATCTGCCGCAGAGCAGTCATGAGCTTTCACACAGTTACATCCCCTATGTGGAGGTGGATATGGTGGAGGAGAAGGAGCAGATCATCACAAACATTCTCTCCGGCATCGTCTGCCTGCTGATCGACGGCTATGAGAGATGCTTTGCGATCGACTGCCGTTCCTATCCGATGCGCAGCGTGGAGGAGCCGGACAAGGATAAGACGCTGCGCGGTTCCAAGGATGGCTTTGTGGAGACGCTCGTCTTCAACACCGCGCTGATCCGCCGGAGGATCCGAAGCCCGCAGCTTACCATGGAAATGCTTAGCGCCGGGGAAAGCTCCCGCACCAACATTGTACTCTGCTATATGCAGGGGCGTGCGGACGAGGCGCTGGTGGATAAGCTGCGCGAGCGGATCCGGACGCTTGCGATAGATGCCCTGCCGATGAGCCAGGAGAGCCTTGCGGAGGCGATCTACAAGCGAAAATGGTTCAACCCGTTCCCGAAATTTAAGTACACGCAGCGCCCGGACACCACCTCCGCCAGTCTTTTAGAGGGGAAGGTGGCGATCCTGGTGGACAACGCGCCGACGGCGATCCTGCTTCCGGTCTCCTTTTTTGATATTATGGAGGACGCGGACGATTTTTATTTTCCGCCGCTCACGGGGAGCTATCTGCGTTTTTCGCGCTTTGTGATCGCGATCCTGTCGCTGCTTCTGACACCCGTCTGGCTTCTGTTTATGCAGAATCCGCAGTGGATACCGCCCTGGCTGGAATTTATCAATGTGGCGGACACCGTGCATGTGCCGGTTCTTCTGCAGCTTCTGATCCTGGAGTTTGCGATCGACGGACTGAAGCTGGCGGCGGTGAACACGCCGCAGACGCTCTCGACGCCGCTCTCTGTGATCGCCGGTATCGTGGTGGGAGAATTTGCGGTGAAATCCGGCTGGTTCAACAGTGAAACCATGCTCTATATGGCGTTCGTTGCGATCGCCAATTATACGCAGTCGAATTTTGAGCTTGGCTATGCCTTAAAGTTTATGCGCATCGTGCTGCTTGTACTGACCGGCATTTTCGGAGGCTGGGGATTTATCGCCGGAATCATTTTCTGCGTGCTCTGCATCGCCTGCAACCGCACCATCTCCGGCACCAGTTATTTATATCCCCTGATTCCATTTGATGGAAAGCAGCTTGCGCGCCGCCTTTTCAAAAAAAGGACTGTATAATATGAAAAAAAGAAGAGATATTAAATATTGTGAACGGCTTTGGAGCCTGCAAAATACGAGAAAAGGAGACAAAACTATGAAGCATGTAAAAGGAATAACGGGAACTTTGCTGGCACTTGCTCTTTCCGTGATCCTTGCGGGATGCGGGAACAACAGAAATGAAAACAGCTCTGCAACATCGGAAAACAGGACCAGCGAGAGCAGCGCGGTCCAGAAAACGACGGATAACACCACTGCGGCGGGCGAGAACACTGCCGGAAACGACGGTGCGGCCATCGACGACGGGAATGTGAACAGTGCAACGAACGGCACGGACAGAAACAATGCCGGCTATGACAACGAGAATGGGCTGAGTGAGATCGGCGAGGGCATCGGTGAGGTTGGCGATGGCATTATCGACGGCGCGGAGGATATCGTGGACGATGTGACAGGCAACCGGAACGACACGAACCGCAATAACAATAACGACACAAATGCAAATGATTCGGTCAAGACCAACCCCTAGACGCACGCGGTGGGCGGATGCACCCTTCTAATGAGGGGTGCGTTTACATAATATCTGATTATCTGCAAAAATTCCCGAAAAAAATTTAAAAAATTTGCACAAAAAACTACCACAATGGGAAAATATGTGGTACAATTTTAACATAGATTGAAAAAGAGAGGTGTAATTGTTATGGCAAAAGAAATGATTGCAATGCTTCTTGCTGGCGGACAGGGTTCCCGTTTATACGCGTTAACGCAGAAGCTTGCAAAACCGGCAGTTCCATTCGGCGGAAAATATCGTATTATCGATTTTCCGCTGTCAAACTGCGTGAATTCCGGGATTGATACCGTTGGTATTCTGACACAGTATCAGCCTCTGGTATTAAATGAGTACATAGGAAACGGTCAGCCGTGGGATCTCGATCGTCTTTACGGCGGCGTGCATGTACTTCCGCCGTATCAGCAGGCTTCCGGTTCTGACTGGTACAAGGGCACGGCAAACGCAATTTATCAGAATATTTCTTTTATTGAGCGTTACGATCCGGAGTATGTTATTATTCTTTCCGGCGACCAGATCTGCAAGCAGGACTACAGCGACTTCCTCAGATTCCACAAGGAAAAGGGAGCGGAGTTCAGCGTGGCTGTTATGGAGGTTCCGTGGGAGGAGGCTCCGCGTTTCGGTCTGATGGTTGCAGACGAAAACGACAAGATCACAGAATTCCAGGAAAAACCGAAGAACCCGAAGTCAAACCTGGCTTCCATGGGTATCTACATCTTCAACTGGGATATCTTAAAGAAATATCTCACAGAGGACGAGGCGGATCCGAATTCTGAAAATGACTTTGGAAACAACATTATCCCGAACCTTCTGCGCGACAACCGCAAGATGTACGCATATCATTTCAGCGGCTACTGGAAAGATGTCGGAACGATTTCCTCTCTTTGGGAAGCAAACATGGAGGTGCTCGATCCGGAGCACAGCGGCATCAACCTGTTTGACGACGACTGGAAGATCTACAGCCGCAACAGCGGTATGACCGGCCACAAGATCAGCCGCGAGGCAGTGGTGGAAAACTCCATGATCACAGACGGCTGCCGTATCAAAGGTAATGTAAAGCACTCTATTCTCTTCGCCGGCGTGCAGGTAGAGGAAGGCGCAGTGGTTGAGGATGCGGTTGTTATGGGCGGCACCGTGATCAAATCCGGTGCGGTTGTAAAACACTGTATTATTGCAGAAAACGTAACGATCGGAGAAAATGCGGTTGTCGGAGCAATGCCGGAGGGCGGCGCAGGCGGAGTTGCAACCGTCGGCGCGGGCATTAAGATCGGCAACAATGTAAAGATCGGTCCGAACGCGATGGTAAATAAAAACGTAGAGGATGGTGAAGAACAATGTTAAATTCAAATAAGAGAGCATTGGGAGTTATTTTCCCAAACAGTTATGACGCGCTGGTTCCTGAGCTTGTAAATGTGCGTCTGATGGCTTCCATCCCCTTCGCAAGCCGTTACCGTATGATTGACTTTGTGCTTTCAAGCATGTCAAACTGTGATATCGACAATATTTCTATCCTGGTAAACAACAATTATCACTCTCTGATGGATCACCTCGGCTCCGGCCGTGAGTGGGATCTGGTGCGCAAAAATGGCGGTCTGCATATTTTCCCGCCGTTTGCGGAGAAGGAATCCAAGCCGTTTGTCGGACGTGTAGGCGGGCTTGCGACTATCCTGGATTTCCTGCGTGAGCAGAAGGAAAAATACGTGGTAATGGCGGATGCGCACATTGCCGTAAACTTTGATTTCAACGCGATGATCGACGCGCATATCGCAAGCGGCGCGGATATTACCGTTGCATATAACGAGCAGGAGCTGCCGGAGTACATCCAGAAATCGAACGACAAGGGCTTCTACTACACTTACACGATCGATAACGGAAGAGTGACGAAGATGTACATCAACCCGAGAGAGACGGGCGTTCAGAACTTCGGCATGAACATCTATGTGATCGACCGTGAGCTGCTCATCGATCTGGTAAATACCGCGTTCGTGCGCGGACAGGAATACTTTGAGCGCGATATCCTTGCTCCGCAGCTTGCAAAATTAAACGTGCAGGCTTACAAATTCGAGGGCTATCTGGCACGCATCAGCGGCATGAAGAGCTATTTCGATGAGAACATGAAGCTTCTCGACGACTACAACCTGGATGGTCTGTTCAGCAGAGCGCCGATCTACACCAAGATCCGCGACGATAATCCGTCCAGATACATTAACGGCGCAAAGGCTACGAATGTGATGGTAGCTGACGGCTGCATCATCGAGGGCGAGATCGAGAACAGCATCCTGTTCCGTGGCGTTAAGGTGGCAAAGGGCGCGAAGGTTAAAAATTGTATCTTAATGCAGGATACGGTAATCGAGGCAGGCGCAAACATCGAGTATCTTATTACCGATAAGAATGTTACCATCACCGCAGGTAAGGAAATGAAGGGAACCGATACCTTCCCGTTCTATATCGCAAAAGGACATACGGTATAGGGCGCTGCAGCGTGTCCGGGAGGACTGCGCGCAGCGCGTCAGATGCGGGAGTCGCCAAACGGATGTGCGGGCACATCCGCCTGGTTCGGTGTTCGCGGAAATAAACTGCAAGAGATAAAAGTACCGCCGGGGCATATGGCTCCGGCGGTTTTTCAAGGCATTTTTTTAGGCAGAAAAAATATCATCTTCCCAGGACGCCGTTAGAATGATATAATCCGTTTTGGGAGGAGAACATGAAAACAGAAATACAGATTGATAAAAAACAATTTTACAAAACCCTGGCGAGGCTTGCGCTGCCGATCGCGCTGCAGAATCTGATGCTTGCATCGGTTGCGGCGGGAGATGCACTGATGCTGGGGAGGGTTGCGCAAAATGAGATGACGGCAGTTTCCCTGGCGACGCAGATCCAGTTTGTACAGAATATGTTCGTCGCGGCGATCACAGGAGCGGGGGCTATTCTTGGCGCTCAGTACTGGGGAAAAGGCGATAAATACACGCTGGAAAACATATTTAACATGATCCTTCGGTTCAGCGGCGCTGTTTCAGCCCTGTTTTTTCTGGCCTGCGAGCTGGCGCCGGGGCTGCTTATGCGTTTGTTTACACCGGATGCCGCGCTGATCTCTATCGGCAGCTCCTATCTGCGCATTGCAGGTTGGTCGTATCTGCTCACAGGCATTTCCCAGTGCTATCTGGCTGTCATGAAGGTGTCAGAGCATGTGAAGCCCTGCGCATTTATCAGTTCCTGCGCGGTGCTCTTAAATATTGGTCTGAACGCGGTGTTTATTTTCGGACTGCTGGGTGCGCCGAGGATGCAGGCGTCGGGTGCGGCGCTTGCCACCACGATTTCCCGCATTGTGGAGCTTGTGCTGTGCATTGCGGTATCCTCGCAGAACACCTATATCCGTCCGGCGCCTGACAGATTTTTTAAGCTGCCGAAGCTGCTGATGAAGGATTTTGCGAGACAGTGCCTGCCGCTCATGGGCGGTTCCCTGTGCTGGGGAATCGGATTTACATCCTATACGGCTATCATGGGACATATGGGGACGGATGCGGCAGCGGCAAATTCCGTGGCAGCGGTTGTCCGCGATCTGATCTGCTGCATGTGCAACGGTATTGGAAGCGCGGCGGGGATCATGGTAGGAAACGAGCTTGGGGCGGGGCGCCTTGACCGCGGAAAGGCTTACGGAATAAAGCTGAAAAATATTTCTTATGTGATCGGATTTTTGTCTGCCGCCCTTGTGTTTGCCGTGTCGCCGTTTGTCGTAAAAATGGTGATCCTGACGCCGCAGGCGCGGGAGTATCTTGCGGGAATGATGGCGATCATCGGGGTATATATGATCGGACGCTGCATCAATACCGTCGTCATAAACGGGGTACTGGACGGAGGCGGCGATACGCTGTTTGATATGTACAGTCTGATCGTCTGTATGTGGCTGATCGCGATTCCGCTCGCGCTTGCAGGCGCGTTTATCCTGCACTGGTCGCCGCTGGTAGTCTATGCCTGCACCTGCCTGGATGAGGTGGGGAAGATCCCCTGGGTGATATTCCATTTCCGAAAATACAAGTGGGTGAAGGATCTGACAAGATAGGCTGAAAAAATGCCGGTGTATCTGCGCTGTTTAAAGTGGATGCCATGGATTATTGGAGAGTGTAACCGCCGGGACATGAGATCCCGGCGGATGTTTGTGCTGCTACAGGTGCGCTTTGATCTTCGCGATCATTTCTTCGTACTCTGCGTCGCTTAAATATTTTTTGTCCGGGTTCATCTGGAACACGCCGCCCCATTCGTCGCCGCCGTTATACTTTGGCACGAGATGGAAGTGCAGGTGGCAGCCGGTATCCCCGTAAGCGCCGTAGTTGAGCTTGTCCGGGTGGAAAGCGGCGTGGATCGCTTTCGCTGCTCTTGTGACGTCTGCAAAGAAGCGGTTGCGCTCGTCCTCGCTGATATCCACGATCTCACTCACATGATCCTTGTAGGCAACGATACAGCGCCCCGGTTTGCTTTGCTCCTTGAAAAGAATGAGCTGGCTCACGTCCAGATCGCAGATCTTAATGCCAAATTTCGCCAGCGGCTCGCCGCCGACACAGTAACCGCAGTTTGTGTCCTTCATAAAAAATCCTCCCATGATTATGTGTTTTTGCACTCCTGATATCACTGCTTTGCATAAGCTGTCCCTGCTTCCGCAAAAAATACAGGAGCTTTTCTTTAGTATAGCATATTGGCAGGATTTTTGCGTGATTTTTGTTGATTTTTGTTCGTTTTTTGTTCCGCGATTTTTGGAAAAAAAACGGTGTCAAGCATTTTTGAAAATGTCCCGAAAAAACTGAAACATTAGCACCGGTTTTCCGGTGCTGATTTCATATGGCTACGTGGCAGATGTCCTCTGGAAGCTTAGGGCTCTGCCCTAAGAACCCGCAAGGGACCTGTCCCTTGACCCATAATCGGGCCCTGCCCGAACCCGCCCCGCAGGGGGCAGGAGAAAGGGCATATATCCTTTCTCCTTAGAAACAGCGTTTTCCGTGAGGCTTATCTCAAGAGACTTTCGCGGCATAACGGGGCCCCAACCCCATTATTCCACGGTTCTCCTGACAACGCCTCCGCTCCCTGTTCCTTCCGCCTTTTTTCGGGCGATCTCCTCACGGATCAGCCGTTTTACGGCTCCCTGTTTTGACGGCTGTTCCCAAAACCAGCGGATGATATCAAGGTCTGTGCGGAGGTTCAGTTTTAAGTAAATTCCCTGTGTATGTTCTTTATCATATTTTTTCTGTGCTTTTGTATGCGCTTCGATGCAGTCGATCCAGTCCCTCATGTGATCTCTCCTTTCGGTAGGTATATACCTATCATCTTTTTCTGCTGCTTTTTATGCTGGAACGTCATCCATTAGATGGTGCTCCTGTGTCTTTACGAATTTCTGGAAAGTTTTGCTGCGCCAGGGATGGCTCATTGGCGGAATATAATGTCTTTTTGCTTTGGGCGGCTGATAGTCTGCATCCAGATCCCGGGATCTTTCCATATGTTCGGGGATCTCCTCCAGTGCATGGACATCCTTGTCATTGACACAGCAGAAAAGGCTTCCGTCAAAAGCCTGGATAACCATTATTTTTGTGCCTTTGCGGTAATGTACCTGTTTCCCTCTGGCGTCCAGCATCCGGTAATGGCGGTGCCGGAACTGGATCGCATGCCCGCAATCCACGGTCCGTTCTGTCAGGACAGCGAGAACCAGGTTGATTTTTTCATTTTCCGGTTGCGTTTCAAACACAGATTTGATACCATTAAGGGGAAGCGCGAACTTCTCATTGAATTCTTTTATGTATGAGTGGAGGAATTCATTGGCAGCATCTATGGTCGTGATCCCTGCTAATCGTAATTCGATTGGCAGGCGCGACTGTAGTGTCTGGTTGAGGCGTTCTACGCGGCCTTTGGCCTGCGGGACACTGCTGGATTCCAGCTGAACACCAAGCTGCTTGCAGGCATAAGCGAATTGGGTATAGGTATCCTCATCAAGAGATGGGGAGTTTTTCTTTTTATAGGTAAATACCGTACGGCGGTCTGTGAAGATCCTGTAAGGGATGCCGTAGGTGGTCAGGATCTGGTGGAATACGTGATAGTAGCCCTTTAAGGTTTCCTGCGTGTCAAACCAGGCTCCGGTGACCCGGCCGGTAGCATCGTCAATAGCCAGGTGGAGGTGCCATACCTGCCCGGGGATCCATTCATAGGGAGTTGCGTCCATCTGCTGCAGTTCCCCAAAATAAGCACATCTTGGACGTCTTGAATGAGCATCTTCAACCGCTACGAGATTGGTTTGGAGCACAGCGGCTTCTTTCAGGCTGCAGGCACTTTTCTTTTTATCCTGAAGCTCCTTTTCCATACGCTTTTTCTTGGCCTTTGTAACTTTCGGAGAAAGAATATATTTACTTTCCAGGATCTTAGCTACAGAAGAAGGTGAGACGCAGATGTGTTCATGGGCCTCAAGGAGTTCTGAATAATGCTGGAAATTAGCATCAAAATATTTTGTAAGGTAGAGATCGATGATGCGATTGCGGGTCTCGTCAGGGATGCTGGTGGACGGTTTACGTCCCCTATTGCCATGGATAAAGAAAGCCTTTCCTTCTTTGCGGTATCCAGCCAGCATACGGTTGATATGGCGTTTGGTGCAGCCAAGGGTGAGGGCAGCCCTGTCCTTATTCCCATCCGGGTGATCTGCCAGAGATTTGATCACTTCGTATTTTTTCTGTTCATCCATTGTAAGTATTACCTTTCTGATAATGATTTCCTCCAATCTAAAATAGATAGAGGATATTTTACCACATCCGGGACATTTTCATATGTGGTATACTAGGACATTATCATAAATGGCTTATATTCCGCGATTTTTGGAAAAAAAACGGTTGACATTGACGAATGTGTGTAATATAATTTCTCAGTGTGAGTAAGTGCGTAAACGTCCAAGCCAAAGCCCCGGTAGCGGCGTTTTGCTATATAACAGCGGTGTAACTTTCCAGCACCGCCAGGCAGTTTAATATTCAAGGAGGAAGACCAATGAAGAGTTTTATGGCGAGTCCGTCGACAATCGAAAGAAAATGGTATGTAGTTGATGCTACCGGATATACATTAGGACGTCTGTCATCAGAAGTAGCAAAGATTTTAAGAGGAAAACATAAACCGATTTTTACACCGCATATCGACACAGGCGATTATGTGATTATCGTAAATGCACAGAATATCAAAGTTACCGGAAAGAAGCTGGATCAGAAGATCTACTACCGTCATTCCGAGTACGTGGGCGGTATGAAGGAAACCACCCTGCGTGAAATGTTAAATAAGAAACCGGAGCGCGTGATCGAGCTGGCTGTAAAGGGCATGCTTCCGAAAGGACCGCTCGGCAGACAGATGATGACAAAGCTTCACGTTTACACCGGAGCAGAGCACGGACACGAAGCTCAGAAGCCGGAAACGCTGACATTTTAAACAGGAGGTAAAGAACATTGGCTAATTCAAGATATTATGGAACCGGAAGAAGAAAAAAATCCATCGCAAGAGTATATCTTGTACCGGGAACCGGCAAAATCACAATCAATAAAAGAGATATTGACAACTACCTTGGTCTGGAAACGCTGAAGGTTATCGTTCGTCAGCCGCTGGTAGCTACTGAAACGGTAGATAAATTTGATGTTCTGGTAAATGTCCGCGGCGGCGGCACAACCGGACAGGCAGGCGCTATCAGACACGGTATTTCCAGAGCACTGCTTCAGGCAGATCCGGACTACAGACCGGTGCTTAAGAAAGCAGGCTTCCTTACACGTGATCCGCGTATGAAAGAGCGTAAGAAATACGGCCTCAAAGCCGCTCGTCGCGCTCCGCAGTTCAGCAAGCGATAATCTACAG
>NZ_JBKXTT010000020.1:0-71002 GCF_047017445.1 Marvinbryantia sp.
CCGGGACATTTTCATATGTGGTATACTAGGACATTATCATAAATGGCTTATACAGCTTTTCACAATTGTGAAAAAGCAATTGACAAACAGGCGTGCACAGACTATACTATAAGTGTGTAATTGATAATTGCTGTATCAAGTGCAGAGCGGTCGTACATACTGCTTTGAAGAGGGAATTGGGTGAGAATCCCAAACGAACCGGTCACTGTGATCAGGGAGCAGACTCCAATATGTCATTGTGCCACCCATGGCGCGAGAAGGCGGAGCGAGCGCAGACCTGTCAGCCAGGAAACCTGCTTGATACATGAGATGTGCTCCAGGAGACAGCGCAACATCCAACCAAGCCGTATCCGCGGTTTGTGATCGTGACTGTATGGGTGAACAGTTACTTTTTTATTTGGAAATCTCAAGGCAACGAGACTACACAATATAATACCTCCTTCATACCGTCCGATGCAGAAAAATGCTGACATTTTCTGCAGCAAACGGAATGGGTTTCCCGGCAAGATCGCTTGCCGGGATTTTTTTTGTTAAATTAATATCTATGCCGTTAAATTAATATCTTTTGTTGTAATCATACACATAAAATGGTATTATGAAGAAAATAAATTGTGCAAAATATATAATACAAAGGAGGACGAAAGATGCTAGACCAGACTTTTTATCAAAAAGCGGATGAGATCATCGCGTTCTATGGTAAAAAACCAGCCTCACTGATCCCGATTATGCAGGACATCCAGGGAGCGTACCGTTATCTTCCCGGAGAACTTCTCACGTATGTTGCAGGTCAGATCGGTATCACAGAAGCAAAGGCATTCAGCGTCGCCACCTTTTATGAAAACTTTTCCTTTGAGCCGAAGGGAAAATATGTCATTAAGGTCTGCGACGGGACGGCATGCCATGTGCGGAAATCGGCGCCGATCCTGGAAGCATTTCAGAAAGAGCTTGGGCTGAGCGCGAAAAAACACACCACGGACGACATGATGTTTACGGTGGAGACCGTTTCCTGCCTCGGCGCATGCGGGCTTGCGCCGACGGTGATGGTAAACGAGGACGTGCATCCGAAAATGACACCGGAAAAAGCAATTGGTTTAATACGGGAATTGAGAGGTGACAAGCATGATTGAAAACAGAGAAGCTTTGATGCAGGCAAGTGAAGCCGCAAAACAGGAAATTGCCTCTTATGACTGCCGGATTCTCGTCTGTTCCGGCACCGGCTGCATCGCGACCGGTTCCCAGAAAATATACGAGGAGTTTTTAAAGATCGCAAAGGATGAGCCGGGTGTGCGGATTGATTTTACGCCCCATGATGAAAATACACATGTCGGCGTGAAAAAGACCGGCTGCCAGGGCGTCTGCGAGCTTGGTCCCTTGGTGCGTATCCAGAAGGGCAGCCAGGTAGTGCAGTATACAAAGGTACAGATTTCCGATTGTAAGGAAATTTTTGAGCGCTCCGTAAAAGGCGACGGTATCGTGGAGAGCCTGCTTTACAAACAGAATGGTATATCCTACAAAAGCCCCGATGAAATTCCGTTTATCGCGAAGCAGACGCGCATCGTTCTGGAAAACTGCGGCAAATTTGACGCGGAATCCTTCGATGAATATCTGGCGAGCGGCGGCTTTTCGGCGTTCCAGAAGGCACTGTTTGAGATGACGCCGGACGAAGTGGTCGACGTGGTCGACAGATCCGGGCTGCGCGGGCGCGGGGGCGGAGGCTTCCCCACCGGCAGAAAATGGAAACAGGTAGCGCGGCAGGCGGAAAAGGAGCGCTATGTGGTCTGCAACGGCGATGAGGGCGACCCCGGTGCATTCATGGACGGCTCTGTGATGGAGGGCGATCCCTATAAGCTGATCGAGGGTATGATGATCGCAGGCTACGCGGTCGGCTCGGAAAACGGCTATATCTATGTGCGTGCCGAATACCCAATGTCGGTGGCAAGGCTGAAACATGCGATCGCCGAGCTGGAAGCAAGGCATATGCTTGGCGATAATATCCTTGGCACAGACTTTTCTTTCCATATGCATATCAACCGCGGCGCGGGCGCATTTGTGTGCGGCGAGGGCAGCGCGCTGACGGCTTCGATCGAAGGAAACCGCGGTATGCCGCGTGTAAAACCGCCCAGAACCGTAGAAAAGGGGCTTTGGGCAAAACCGACTGTCTTAAATAACGTGGAAACCTATGCGAATGTCCCGAAAATCGTACTGGAGGGCGCCAATTGGTACCGCAGCATCGGCACGGAAGGCACGCCGGGAACAAAAACGTTCTCGCTGACCGGCTCCATCCAGAATACCGGTCTGATCGAGGTGCCGATGGGCACGACGCTGCGCGAGATCATCTTCGATATCGGCGGCGGCTTAAAGGACGGCGGCACCTTTAAAGCGGTGCAGATCGGAGGTCCTTCCGGCGGCTGTCTGACGGAGCAGCACCTGGATGTGCCGCTCGACTTTGAATCCATCAAAAAATATGGCGCGATCGTCGGCAGCGGCGGTCTGGTTGTTATGGACGACCACACCTGCATGGTTGAGGTGGCAAGATTCTTTATGAGCTTTACGCAGCGCGAATCCTGCGGAAAATGCGTACCATGCCGCGAGGGCACCAAGCGTATGCTGGAGATTCTCGAAAAAATTGTGGCTGGCAAGGGCGAGCTGGAGGATCTGGACCGCCTGGAGGAGTTTGCCGAGATGGTGAAGAATATGGCGCTGTGCGGTCTTGGAAAGAGCGCGCCGCTCCCGGTACTTAGTACCCTGCGTACCTTCCGCGAGGAGTATGAGGAACATATTGTGGACAAAAAATGTAAGGCGAAGGTCTGCCAGGCAATGCGCCGCTTTGTGATCAACCCGGAATACTGCAAGGGCTGCGGAAAGTGCGCGAAGAATTGTCCGGTCGGAGCGATCACCGGCGTTCGCAAGGAATGCTATCATATTGATCCAAATATCTGTATTAAGTGTTCAGCTTGTAAGGACAACTGTGCATTTGATGCCATTTATGTTGAAGCGTAGGGAGGAACGAATATGGGAACCATGATAATTGACGGTAGAAAAGTAACTTTTACCGATGAAAAGAATGTCCTGTCCGTTATCCGCAATGCAGGCATCGACATTCCGACACTTTGCTATCATTCCGAGCTTTCCACGTTCGGCGCCTGTCGCCTCTGTACGGTGGAGGACGACCGCGGAAGAACGTTTGCTTCCTGCTCGGAGGAACCAAGAGACGGTATGGTGATCTTTACCAACACCGGAAAACTGCGGAAATACCGCAAGCTGATCATCGAGCTTCTGCTTGCCGCACACTGCCGCGACTGTCTGACCTGCGAAAAGAGCGGGGACTGCAATCTGCAGACGCTGGCGAAACGCTTCGGCGTGATGGAGGTGCGTTTTGACAACTATAAAGAACGACGTCCTTTGGATTTCAGCTCGCCGTCGATCGTGCGGGATCCGAATAAATGTATTCTCTGCGGAAACTGCGTGCGCGTCTGCGAGGAGCTGCAGGGCGTCGGCGCGCTCGGCTTTGCACACCGCGGCTCGGATGCGATGGTGATGCCGGCGTTCGACCGGGAGATCGCGACGACGGACTGCGTAAACTGTGGACAGTGCCGCATTTTCTGTCCGACGGGTGCGATCAGTATCCGTCACAACCGCGGCGAGGTCTGGGATGCGCTTGCTGATCCGGATACACGCGTGGTGGCGCAGGTTGCCCCGGCAGTGCGTGTGGCGGTCGGCGACGCGTTCGGGCTGCCGAAGGGTAGGAGCGTAATGGGGAAAATTGTGAACGTGCTGCACCGCATGGGCTTTGACGAGGTATACGATACCACCTTCAGCGCGGATCTCACCATTATGGAGGAATCCGCCGAGTTTCTCGACAGAGTACAGAACGGCGGAAAGCTGCCGCTTCTTACCTCCTGCTGCCCGGCGTGGGTAAAATTTGTGGGCGACCAGTTCCCTGAATTTGAGGAGAACGTGTCGACCTGCCGTTCCCCGCAGGGAATGCTCTCCGCGGTCGTGAAGGAATATTTCCGCGATCCGGCAAACAGCGGTGGCAAAAAGACGGTGATGGTATCCATCATGCCATGTACGGCGAAAAAAATGGAAGCGAACCGCGAAAACAGCTACACGAAGGGCGAAAAAGACACCGATTTCGTTCTGACGACCACAGAGCTGATCGACATGATCCGAACGACCGGCATCGACTTTGCGGAGCTGGAGCCGGAGTCCTCCGACATTCCGTTTGGCTTCGGTTCGGGCGGCGGCGTCATCTTTGGCGTGACAGGAGGCGTAACGGAGGCGGTCATCCGCCGACTGGCGCCGGATCACACGAAGGAGACATTCCAGGCGATCGCTGAGTGCGGCGTGCGCCAGGAGGGATTTATCCGTGAATTTTCTGTTCCGTACAATGGCATGGAAATCAAAATCTGTGTGGCGAGCGGACTTGCAAATGCCCGCACCGTGATGGAGCAGGTGAAGAGCGGCGAGAAGGAATACCATCTGATCGAGATCATGGCATGCCGCCGCGGATGCGTCATGGGCGGCGGTCAGCCGCGGCTTGCCGGAAAGCGCACAAAAGCGGCGCGCACTGCCGGTATTTACCGCGCAGATAGTGTTTCCGTCATCAAGAAGTGCGACGAAAATCCGATGATCACCTCCCTGTACGAAGGATTTTTAAAGGGCAGGGAGCACGAGCTGCTGCATAATCACAGCTTCTGTGCGAAATAAATGTAGTAAAAAGATCAGGATTGGCACATATGAGGCAGGAAATCCGGAAAACGGACTCCTGCCTTTGTCTATGCGATTAGTTTTTCATTGACAAAGGCAGGTCTGAGTGATAATATGATTAGCGGTTAGCAAATACTAACCACAAGAGCTTTCCACTTGTGCGCTTGGACAGGAATAAGCTAAAAAAACACTTAAACATGTCTGCCTGGCTCGCTGCTGGCGGAAATAAAATTGTTGTGCTGAAGAAAGAAGAGGGAGAAGCTGCTGTGAGAATTTTGGTTTTTGGCGCTGGAGTGCTGGGCTGCAACCTGGCAAATAATTTATATCGTGCGAAAAAAGATGTGACTTTGCTGGCCCGGGGCGAGTGGGCAGAGCGGTTGAAGCAAAATGGTTTACATATGAAAAAGACCTTTCATCTGCGGGAAACCGTCAGCCGCATTCCGGTTATTACACGGTTAAAACCGGATGACGTTTACGATGTTATTTTTATTGTGATGCGCTATACCCAGTTGGATAGCATAATGGAATTCCTGCGGACAAACGGGACGAAAAATCTTGTATTTGTGGGCAACAATGTCCGCGCCGCCCACTATGCCGCATTATTGCCGGAGAAAAACGTGCTGTTCGCCTTTGCGTCCTCTGCGGGGCATCGGGAACCGGAGCGGGTTGCTTCCATCGACCTCAAAAAAATCACGATCGGGCAGCTGAAAGATGCGCCCTCCAACGAAGCTCTGATCGGGCAGATTTTCACAGGCACCGGATACAGGGTGACCTACGAACCCAATATGGGAGATTATCTGCTCTGTCATGCAGCTTTTGTACTGCCGGTGGCATTTGCCTGCTACTATGCGGACGGCGATCTGCACAGGCTCAAAGGGAATGCCGCCTATCTGGAACGGATTCTGAACGCCAATCTTGAGGGGTACCGCGCAATCGAGCGGGCGGGGCATAATATCCTTCCGGCCAGCGATGCAAACTATGAAAGCGCTTCTTACCGCAGGATCTGTCTGTTTTTCTTTCGGCTGATGTGCGCGACCGGTCTTGGGAAGATCTGTGCCAGTGACCATGCTATGAATGCCGTTGAGGAAATGAGTGCCTTAAACCGGGACATCAAAAAATACTTTGACGGGATCGGAGCGGAGTATTCTGTCTGGCAGTCGCTGGAGCAGGACGCCGGACGATATCTGAAATAGAGATTAATGAAGATAAGTGATACTGTTGCTTGACAAGCTGGGGCGGATTGGATAAAATTTGATAAATGATTGTATAAATGAGGAGGAGCATTATGAATAAAATTGCGATGAAAACCCCGCTTGTGGAAATGGACGGCGACGAAATGACCAGGATCCTCTGGAAGCTGATCAAGGATGAGCTGATTCTGCCGTTTGTCGATTTAAAAACAGAATATTACGATCTCGGACTTCAGAAGCGTAACGAGACGGACGACCAGATCACGATAGACAGCGCGCTTGCCACGAAAAAATACGGTGTTGCCGTAAAATGCGCTACGATTACGCCGAACGCGGCGCGCGTGAAGGAATACAATTTAAAAGAGATGTGGAAGAGTCCGAACGGAACCATCCGAGCGATTCTCGACGGCACCGTTTTTCGCGCGCCGATCATCGTAAAGGGCATCGAGCCGAACGTGCGCACCTGGAAAAAGCCGATCACGATCGCAAGACATGCCTACGGCGATGTTTACAAGGCAACGGAGATGAAGGTTCCGGGAGCAGGAAAAGCGGAGCTTGTATTTACCGATGAAAACGGAAACGAAACGCGCGAGCTGATCCATGAATTTAAGGGAAGCGGCGTGCTGCAGGGAATGCATAACCTCACCAGCTCCATCGAGAGCTTTGCGCGAAGCTGCTTTGCCTATGCGCTGGATACAAAACAGGATCTCTGGTTTGCCACCAAGGATACCATTTCCAAAAAATATGACCATACCTTCAAGGATATCATGCAGGAAATCTTTGACGCAGAATATGCGGATAGATTTAAAGAAGCAGGCATCACCTACTTCTATACGCTGATCGACGACGCGGTAGCGCGTGTGATGAAGTCGGAGGGCGGCTACATCTGGGCGTGCAAAAACTACGACGGCGACGTTATGAGCGATATGATCTCGTCTGCATTCGGATCCCTTGCGATGATGACATCTGTGCTGGTATCTCCGGACGGCTGCTATGAGTACGAGGCCGCGCACGGAACCGTTCAGCGTCACTATTATAAGCACCTGAAAGGGGAGGAGACCTCCACAAACTCCGTTGCCACTATTTTTGCCTGGAGCGGCGCGCTCAGAAAGCGCGGCGAGCTTGACAGCCTGCCGGAGCTGATGGCATTCGCAGACAGGCTGGAAGCAGCGACCATCGCTACCATCGAGGAGGGCAAAATGACAAAGGACCTTGCTCTCATCACCACCCTGGAAAATGTCACTGTATTAAACAGCGCCGACTTCATCCGCGCGATCCGGGAAAAACTTTAATACTACATCAGCGTCTCCCAGAGCTCATACAATTCTTCGAGCTTTTGGGAGATTTCATATTTCTCCTTATTCAGCTCCATACAGCGGGCAGCGTCGGAATAGACCTCCGGCTGCGCAAGCATTTCATCAAGCTCACCGTCGCGCGTCTCCAGCGCCTGGATCTGTTCCTCTGTTTTTTTCAAATCATTCTGGCGCTTGCGCTCACGCGCCTGCTCCTCTTTTTGCTGCTTCCAGTCGCGCTTTACATCCGATTCACCTGTGACTGCAGGAGAGGCAATGGCATTCCCAAATAGCCCGGTACTGGTTTTCTCCGCTGCCTGCGGCGCATAGATGCGTGTCAGTTCTTCTTTTTTCGTCAGATAATAATCGTAATTTCCAATATAATTCACCAGCGTGTTTCCTGTCAGTTCCAGAATGCGGGACGCTGTCTTGTTGATAAAATAGCGGTCGTGCGACACATAAAGCACCGTGCCGGTGTACTGGTTCAGCGCGTTCTCCAGGATCTCTTTCGAAGTAATATCAAGATGATTGGTCGGCTCATCCAGGATGAGGAAATTTGCCTCCGACAGCATCAGCTTGGCAAGGGATACGCGCCCGCGCTCGCCGCCGCTCAGATCGGAAATCCGCTTAAATACATCGTCTCCGGTAAACAAAAAGGAAGCGAGCACATTGCGGATCTGCGTATTGGTCAGTGCCGGATACGCATCGGAAATCTCTTCAAACAACGTTTTCTCCATGTGGAGCACATGATGCTCCTGGTCATAATAGCCGATATGTACCTTGCTGCCAAGCGAAAAAGAACCGGCGTCCGGCTCACATACTCCGTTCAGGATTTTCAGAAGTGTTGTTTTTCCGGTACCGTTATCACCGATAATCGCAACCTTTTCGCCGCGCTTAATCTCAAAGTTCAGATCCGAAAAGAGTGAGAGAGAGCCAAAGGACTTTGCCAGTCCCTCCACTTTTAATACATCGTTTCCGCTGGTGATGCGCGGTTCCAGGCGGATCTTCATCTCGCTGGCCACCTCCGATGGCTTTTCCAGACGTTCGATCTTGTCAAGCATCTTGACACGGCTTTCGGCGCGCTTGATACTTTTTTCACGGTTAAAGGAACGGAGCTTTGTGATGACCTCCTCCTGATGCTTAATTTCCTGCTGCTGGTTGAGGTATGCCTTCATCTGTGCCTCGCGCATCTGCGCGCGCTTCTCGGCGTAGGCGCTGTAATTGCCCGAAAAAACGCAAGAGTGCCCGTTGTCCAGCTCGATGATCTTCGTCACGACCTTGTTGAGAAAATAGCGGTCGTGCGCCACGATCACCACGGCGCCCGGATAATTCTGCAGATAGACCTCCAGCCAGGCGATCGAGTTCATGTCGAGATGGTTGGTCGGCTCGTCCAGGAAGATGATGTCCGGCTTCTGCAGAAGCAGCTTGCCGAGCGCCACGCGCGTTTTCTGCCCGCCGGAGAGCGTATCAATATTCTTCGAAAACTCCTCCTCCGAAAAACCAAGTCCCTTTAAGATACCGATGATCTCGCTCTGATAAGCGTAGCCGTTTTTATTTTCAAATTCGGTGCTGAGACGGTTGTAGGTTTCCAGCGCTTCATTTAAGCGGTCGCCGTCCAAATGCTTCATTTCCTGCTCCAGAGCGCGGATACGCTCCTCCAGTGCGATCACGTCGCGGCGCGTTTCCAGAAGTTCCTCGTAGATCGTATTGCTGCTGGAGACCGCATCGTGCTGCGCCAGGTAGCCGATAGAAGTCCCCTTTGCGAAGACTGCCTCGCCCTCATCCGCTGACAGATCCTTCATGATAATTTTCAGAAGCGTTGACTTCCCAGCGCCGTTGATGCCGACGATCGCCGCTTTTTCCCGCTCCTCAATATGAAAGGAGACATCCTTTAAAATTTCATTTGTACCAAAAGCTTTTGATATATGACTGCATGTTAAAATCATGATTTTTTTCCTTTTCTGTGTTTTTCTAAGATAGTTTAGCATATTGCGTCAATTTCTACTAGCTTTTTTCAGAGAAATGCTGTAAAATATCTTAGATTTATCGGCTGAATATAAAAATACGGCTGCAGGAAAGTGCAGGAAAAGAATACACAGGAGGAATCTGGGGAATGAAAAAAGTTGTGAAATTTGGTGGAAGCTCGCTTGCCAGTGCGGAGCAGTTTCAGAAAGCCGGAAGTATCATCCGGGCGGAAAAGAGCAGGAAATATGTGGTGCCGTCTGCGCCGGGTAAACGCTTCGACGGCGACATAAAGGTAACCGATATGCTTTACGACTGCTATGAGACGGCGATCAGCGGAAAGAATTTCGATCAGAAGCTCGGAAAGATCAAGGAGCGTTATGACGAGATCATTGCGGGGCTGCATCTGAATCTGTCACTGGAAAAGGAATTTGCGCAGATTCACGATTATTTTGAAAAGGGCGCGGGAAACAATTATGCAGCATCCCGCGGAGAATATTTAAACGGTATCATCATGGCGGCGTATCTTGGTTTTGAATTTATTGATGCGGCGGAGGTTATCTTTTTCCGGGAGGATGGTACATTTGATTCCGAAAAAACAAATAAGATTCTCTCAGCAAAACTGAGAAAAACAGAGAACGCCGTGATCCCGGGCTTTTACGGGGCGATGACAAACGGCACCATCCGCACCTTCTCCAGAGGCGGCTCCGATATTACCGGCTCTATCGTGGCGCGCGCCGCGAAAGCGGATCTCTACGAAAACTGGACGGATGTTTCCGGTTTCCTTGTAACCGATCCGCGTATCGTGAAAAATCCGGAACCGATCGAGACGATTACTTACCGCGAGCTGCGTGAGCTTGCTTATATGGGCGCCTCCGTACTGCACGATGAAGCGATCTTCCCTGTGAGGAGCGAAGGAATCCCTATCAACATCCGCAACACAAACGATCCATCCGCACCGGGCACAATGATCGTGGAGAGCACCTGCCGGAAGCCGAAATATACCATAACCGGAATTGCCGGGAAAAAAGGATTTGCTGCAATAAATATAGAGAAAGACCGTATGAACACGGAAGTCGGCTTTGGGCGCAGGGTACTCAGCGTATTTGAGGATAACGGCATTTCCTTTGAGCATATCCCGTCCGGCATCGACACGATGAGCGTGTTTGTTCATCAGTCGGATTTTGAGGAAAAGGAACAGAAGGTGCTTGCAGGTATCCGCCGCGCCGTGTCGCCCGATTATCTGGACATGGAATCGGATCTGGCGCTGATCGCTGTCGTTGGACGCGGTATGCGTTCTACGAGAGGAACCGCGGGAAGAATTTTCTCAGCGCTCGCCCATGCAGATATCAATATCCGCATGATCGATCAGGGCTCCAGCGAGCTGAATATCATCATTGGTGTCAGCAATAATGATTTTGAAAAGGCAATTCAGGCAATTTATGATATTTTCGTAACCGTACGTCTGTGATTGACAAAATTTTCACATTGGTGTATAATTACAGCATTATTTAAAAGATTTCGGAGGGGGATTTTGTTGGAGGAAAAGGAAATTTCAAGGGCTGTCATAAAACGCCTTCCCCGTTATTACCGGTATCTTGGTGAACTTCTTGACGATGGCGTAGAGCGCATCTCATCCAATGAGCTGAGCGACCGCATGCAGGTGACTGCGTCGCAGATACGCCAGGATCTGAATAATTTCGGCGGTTTCGGTCAGCAGGGATACGGTTATAATGTAAAATTTTTGTATCATGAGATAGGAAAGATTCTTGGACTGGATAAAACCTACAACATGATTATTTTAGGTGCGGGCAACCTCGGACAGGCTCTTGCGAATTATGTAAGATTTGAAAAGCGCGGGTTTCGTGTGATCGGGATGTTTGATGTGAACCCACAGCTTATCGGAAAAAAGATCCGCGGTATTGAGATCCGTATGCTGGATGAACTGCCGGAGTTTCTGGAACAGAATGACATCCAGATCGCTACCCTTACGCTCCCGAAGGCGGCGGCGGAGGAAGTGGCGATAAAGCTGGTGGAATCCGGTATCAAGGCAATCTGGAACTTTGCTCATACGGATCTGAATCTGCCGGATGATGTGGTGGTAGAGAACGTCCATCTTTCCGAGAGCCTGATGCAGCTGTCATACAATATTACGAAATATCAGCGCGAAAAGAATACAAGTTAAGTGACGGGGCTTCTGCAAAAATTTGCGGCAGCCCTGTTTACGTGCCGCAGAAAGGAAAACAGAAATGGAATCCATTTATTGTCCGCAAAATCTGTCCGCGGTGCTTCCGCAGCGAAAGGCAGATTCGTTTAAGGGCACCTACGGGAAGCTGCTCGTTGTCGCCGGCAGCCGCAATATGTGCGGTGCGGCGTATCTGGCCGGAAAAGCGGCATACCGAACGGGCGCAGGTCTGGTTTATATTTATACCGAGGAATGCAACCGCGTGATCCTCCAGCAGCTTCTTCCGGAGGCTGTGCTGATCACCTACGATCCGAAAGACTGGACACCGGAGCCGCTTAAAAACTGTCTTGACAGCATGACAGCGGTAGCTGCGGGCTGCGGGCTTGGAACCGGAGCAGTCAAAAAGGAGATCTTAAAATACGTTCTGTCGGCAGATCACCTGCCGCGCGTGCTGGACGCGGATGCGCTTAACATTTTGTCAGCAGACGATAAGCTCTGGGAGCTTGCCGGCGCGCCGTTCATCATTACTCCGCATATTGGCGAGATGAGCCGTTTGAGCAGTCTGTCCTCTGCAGCGATCAAAAAGGATCCGGCAAAAGCGGCAAGAGAATTTTCCGCCGCTCACAGGGTAATCACGGTTCTGAAGGACGCAAAAACCGTCGTCTCCGACGGAACGGACTGCTCATGGAACACCTGCGGGAACAACGGTATGGCGACCGGCGGCAGCGGCGACGTCTTAGCCGGGATCATCGGCGGTCTGCTCGCGCAGAAAATGCCGCTCTTTGAGGCGGCAAAGCTCGGTGTCCATATCCATGCCTTAGCCGGGGACGCCGCCGCGAAAGAGCGCGGCACCTACTCTATGATGGCGGGCGACATTATAGAGCATATTTTATACGGTGTATCTTAAAAGAAATTTGCCTATTGGCTCGCATAAATAACCGACATTTATTATCTGTATCCAACATGCGGAAGGAGGATCATTATGAAAAATTACAGCAGAGTTTATGCCGGCATCGATCTTGATGCCGTTGCATTCAATTTTGCCTCAATGCGTAAAAACATTCATCCGTCGGCGAAGATGATCGCCGTCATCAAGGCGGACGGCTACGGACACGGCGCGGTTCCGATCGCGCGGCTCGTGGAAGCGTATGATTATCTCTGGGGCTTTGCCGTCGCTACCGCGGAGGAAGCGCTTCAGCTTCGAAGCGCGGGCATTAAAAAGCCGGTTTTGATTCTCGGCTATGTCTTTGAGGAGCATTACGCGGATCTTATCCGCGAGGACATCCGGCCGGTAGTATTCAAGCTCTCCATGGCGGAACAGCTTTCCATGGAAGCGACGCGCCAGAACAAAACGGCGGTTATCCATATCGGTCTTGATACCGGCATGACGCGCATCGGTTATCCCGCAACAGCGGAGAGTGTTCTGGAGATCATGCTGATCAGCAGGCTGCCGAACATAAAAATCGAAGGCATGTTCACGCATTTTGCGCGCGCGGATGAGACGGATAAAACCTCCGCGCAGGATCAGCTTGAGCGCTATCTGAAGTTTGCAGATAAGCTGAAGGAGACGGGGGTAGACATTCCGCTGCGCCACTGTTCAAACAGCGCCGGCATCATCGACATGCCGTATGCAAATTTAAACCTTGTGCGCGCCGGCATCAGCATTTACGGCATTTACCCGTCAGAGGAGGTCTGTAAGGAAAACGTGCCGTTAAAGCCGGTAATGGAGTTAAAGAGTCACATTACCCTCATCAAGGAGGTGGAGGCGGGCGTGCCGGTCAGCTACGGCGGCACCTTTGTCACGAAGCAGAAAACCCGCATCGCCACCATTCCGGTCGGCTACGCGGACGGTTATCCGCGCCAGCTCTCAAATAAGGGCAGAGTGCTGATCCACGGCAAGAGCGCGCCCATCCTCGGCCGCATCTGCATGGATCAGTTTATGGTGGACGTGACCGACATTCCGCAGGCACAGGAGCTGGATGAGGTGACGCTGCTCGGCACCGACGGCGAAGCATCCGTCACCGTGGAGGAGCTGGGAGAACTTTCCGGCAGGTTCCCCTACGAATTTGTCTGCGATATCAGCAAGCGCGTGCCGCGGGTTTACAAAAAGAACGGGCAGGTTTCGGAACAGAAAGATTTTTTCGACGTATATTAATTAAAACGAATATCTGATAAAAATTGGGAAATACTCCAGTCAGTATCAAAATGAAATGATGGAGTGTGAAGTGTGTGATTATCAGACGAGGAGATATCTTTTACGCAGACCTGCGTCCGGTCATCGGTTCCGAACAGGGCGGGATCCGTCCGGTCCTTGTGATACAGAACGATGTCGGAAACAAACATAGCCCGACGGTGATCGTTGCGGCGATCACCTCAAAAATGAACAAGGCAAAGCTGCCCACCCATATTGGAATCGAGGCGAGCCACTACGATATTGTGAAGGATTCCGTGATTTTACTGGAGCAGCTCCGCACGATCGACAAGAAGCGGCTGAAGGATAAGGTATGCCATCTGGACAGCGATGTTCTGCGCCGGGTAGACCGGGCGCTGATGATCAGTCTGGAACTGGATACATACCTGTCTTGACGAGCGCTCCGATAAATGTTATATTCTTTAAATGAAAGAAACACACAGGAAAAGAAAGGAAGAACGCGCGTGTTAAAATCTTTGAGCGGATACCTTGCCAGAAAGCTTGGCAAAAATCCGTCCGGATCTGATGAGTACGAGGAAGAGATCATTTCCATGGTAAACGAGGGGCATGAGCAGGGAGTCATCCAGGAGTCCCAGGCGCAGATGATCCAGAACATCTTCGAATTTACCGATAAAGAGGCGCAGGACGTCATGACGCACCGCCGCAACATCACGGCGATCGACGGCACCATGAACCTGCGGGATGCACTTACCTTTATGCTGGACGATACGCATTCCCGGTTTCCGGTCTATCTGGATAACCTGGATAATATCATCGGCATTCTGTTTTTAAAGGACGCCATGCGCTGGCATACCAGGGATCAGCACGCCTACGACGACTGGCAGATCAAGGATGTTCCGAATCTGCTGCGCAAAGCAGTGTTTATTCCGGAAACGCGGAATATCAGCCAGCTATTTAAGAATATGCAGATGCGCAAGCTGCAGATGGTGATCGTGGCGGATGAGTACGGTCAGACCGCCGGTCTGGTCGCTATGGAGGATATTCTGGAGGAGATCGTCGGGAATATCCAGGATGAATATGATAACGATGAGACCATGATCGAGAAGCTGAGCGACGGCGACTACCTTATCTCCGGGCTTGCCCCGCTGGATGAGGTGGGCAAAATGCTGGGGCTGCCGTTTGATGATGTCGATTTTGAGACGCTCAACGGCTATCTTATTTCCAAGCTCGATAAGATCCCGTCGGATGACGACCGCTCTGAGATCATCGCAGACGGTTACAGCTTCCGCATTTTGAGCGTTGCCAATAAAACCATCGAACGGGTGCGCGTACACCGACTTCCCGAAGAGAAAGAAGAACAAAACGAAGAGACAAAATAAGGAGAGAAAACCATGTCAGGACATTCAAAATTTGCCAACATTAAGCACAAGAAAGAGAAAAACGACGCAGCAAAGGGAAAAATTTTCACGATCATCGGACGTGAGATCGCCGTGGCGGTAAAAGAGGGCGGTCCGGATCCGGCAAATAACAGCAGGCTGCGCGACGTTATCGCAAAAGCAAAGGCAAACAATATGCCGAACGATACCATCGACCGCGGCATCAAAAAAGCGGCGGGCGACGCAAACTCCGTTAATTATGAGTATGTTTCCTACGAGGGCTATGGTCCGAGCGGCATCGCGATCATCGTGGAAGCGCTCACTGACAATAAAAACCGCACGGCGGCAAACGTGAGAAGCGCGTTTACAAAGGGCGGCGGCAGCATCGGCACACAGGGCTGCGTATCCTACAGCTTTGATAAAAAAGGACAGATGATCATCGACAAGGAAGAATGCGATATGGACGCCGACGATCTGATGATGCTGGCACTCGACGCCGGAGCAGAGGATTTTTCCGAGGAAGAGGACAGCTTTGAGATCATCACCGACCCCGATGAGTTTGGCAGCGTGCGCGAGGCGCTGGAGAAAGAGGGCATTGTGTTCGCCTCCGCAGAGGTAACGATGATCCCGCAGAACTATGTGGCGCTCACCGATGAGATGGCACTTAAAAATCTGCAGAGAACACTCGACCTTCTTGACGAGGACGACGACGTGCAGAATGTTTATACAAATCTGGAGGAATAATTTATGGAGGAAAACACGTATCTGACTGCGCTTCACGGGATGGAAAGGGTCATCCCGGACGCCAGGCAGTTTGTTTCCATGTTCAACAGGAAAAGCTACGGCGACGCATTTCAGAAATATTATGAGGCGCACGCTGTCACCTTCGGGGCTGTGGAGACGGGCTATCAGAATGCGATCGATAAGACACAGTATCTGTTCAACATGGCGGAAGCAGCCGTCAGGCCTGCTGCTGCGGAGGTACAAAAGATGCCCGGCAGATCAAAGCAGGAGAAGGAGCTGATAGACAGCAACCTCAGCATGGTGGTGTATGTTCTTCCGGGTATCCTTTATTATAAAGGCGAGAGCGCAAAGCCGCTCACCGATGAGATCCTGCGGCAGTGGAAGGCGCAGTTTCCGAAAACGAATCTCTCGGCGGCGCCGTTTGAGGAGATCGAATCGGGCTTTCACAAAAAATGGTGCTATATCACGACGGCGGTCTGTGAGACCTTTGGCAAGCCGGACGACTGCTACGAACTGACGCTGCTGCGCAATTACCGCGACAGCTATCTGCAGAGCCAGCCGGACGGTGAAGAGGTGATACGGGAGTATTACGACGTCGCGCCCACCATTGTGAAGCGCATCAACCGCCAGCCGGACAAAAAGAAGATCTATCGCGGCATCTGGGAAACCTATTTAAGTCCCTGTATCACGATGATCGAGAACGACGAAAAAGCCGCCTGCAAGGAGCTGTATATCGAGATGGTGCGTACCCTGCAGGAGCGCTACTTCTATACGGATAATACCAGGGGCAGCCGGTCATAAATGGCGCTGCGCCTGCACATAAGCAGTTATAAGCAACATACCGCAAAACAGCGTACAAAAGGATTTTCCGTGAAAATCGTTTGCAGGCTGTTTTTTGCGTATAAAGCCTGCTGTTTCGGAAATACTATGTGCATGATCTGATGAGGAGAAGGCACAATGGCAAAAAATGAGGAAAATAAAGACGAAAATAAAACAGAAAAATTAAAGGAATACGGGCAGGTGACATTAAATCACAAGATTCATCTGATCACCATTATCGGTGAGGTGGAAGGGCATGAATGTCTGCCTGCAAACACAAAAACGACGAAGTACGAGCATATTCTGCCGCAGCTTGCCGCGATCGAGGACAGCCGTGAGATCGAGGGCGTTCTGATCCTTTTGAATACCGTCGGCGGCGATGTGGAGGCGGGGCTTGCCATCGCGGAGATGATCGCATCGCTCTCCAAGCCGACCGTATCGCTGGTGCTCGGAGGCAGCCATTCCATCGGCGTGCCGATCGCCGTTTCCGCCGATTATTCCTTTATCGTGGAAACAGGCACCATGGTCATCCATCCGGTGCGCATGAGCGGTACCGTTATCGGCGCGCCGCAGACCTATGACTATTTCCGGCAGATGCAGGACCGCATTCTTGGGTTTATTTCTTCCCACTGCTGCGCCGACAGAAAGCGGCTGGAGGAGCTGATGCTGGACACCGGAATGCTCACGAAGGATCTTGGGACTATCCTCGTCGGCAAAGATGCGGTCGAAGAGGGCATTATCAATGAGGTCGGCGGCATCAGCGACGCTCTTAAAAAAATACACAGTTTGATTTAGCATTTGTATCTCCTGCAAAATTATGTTATACTAAATTAGATTTGCTTATGCAGGGGAGAAAATATATGTCTATAATACAAGCGATATTCCTGGGACTCATCCAGGGTGTTACCGAATTTTTGCCGGTCAGCAGCTCCGGCCATCTTGCGATCCTTCGAAATCTTCTTGGAATTGAGATCGCGGACGGACTTTTCTTTGATGTGCTGCTGCATCTCGGCACCGTGATCGTCATTATCTGCGTGTTCCGAAAGGATATCCTGCGGATGCTTCTGGAAGCTTTGCGTATGCTGGCGGATGTTGTTTACAATATTCAGATAAAGATACACAACCGCCGCGAGCAGGATGCAAAGCGCTGCCGCAAAATTGTACATAATAATTATCGGAAGTTTGTTGTCCAGGTGCTGGTCTCCACGTTCCCGACCGCCGTCATCGGTTATGCTGCGCGGGATCTGGTATCGATCGCCGAACAGACGCTCATCGTTCCAGGCGTTTGTCTGATCTTAAACGCCGGTCTTCTTCTGGTGGCGGATGTCTCCGAATCCGGGCGGAGGATACCCAAGGATATCAGCTATACGAATGCGTTTATGATCGGTGTTGCCCAGGGCGTTTCCACGCTTCCCGGTCTGTCGCGCTCCGGCACGACCATCGCCGCCTGCCTGCTGAGCGGTTTTGAAAAAAAGTTTGCCGTAAAATATTCCTTTATCATGGCAATTCCGGCGATCCTGGGAGCTGCGATTCTGGAGCTTTTCCGTGTTGATTTTTCCAGGCTTGCCCTGCCGCAGTTTTTTATCTATCTCGCCGGAGCTGTCGCTGCGGGCGTTTCCGGATATTTCTGTATCCGGAAAATGCTGGTGATCGTTCGAAGAAAGCGTTTTAAGGGATTTGCTGTATACTGCCTTGTCATTGGCATTGTCGCGATCGCAGGCTATTATATACAGCGCTGATATATATGAGGAGTGAAAAAATTTATGGAAACAAAAAATAAAAAGAGCGCGGAAAAGACGGAAGCCGCCGTCAGAAAAAACCGTGCGAAAAAAAAGGAGGACGCCGCAAAGACCGCCAGTGCGAAAAAAAAGGAGAACACTGCAAGGAAATCGGACAGCACGGCAAAAACGGGCGCTTCCGTCTCCGGAAACCGTAAAAAATCTGCCGGAAGCGCCGCGCAGGAGCCGGTCAGAGCCTCACGCCGCCGTGAGATCGATGTACCTGATATCCGTCGGGCGCCGGGAACCCCGGTACTTGCGGAAGTTTGCTTATGGATTCTCATTGCGCTCTGTCTGATCCTTTTTTTAAACAATATTTTTGCTTTTGGCGTGACAGCGCTGGACGCTGTCAGCGGCTTCTTTTTTGGTGTCTTCGGCGTCTGCGCATATCTGGCGCCGATTCTTTTGGTCTTTCTGGCAGCGTTCATCGTTGCCAACCGCGCAAGCCTCCCGTCGTGGGTAAAATCGGGGGCGATTTTTATCTTTTTCCTGTGTATCTGTGCGTTTACGGAGCTTCTGTCGGGAAGCTTTGACGCAGCGCGCAGCTTCTCCGATTATTATGCGGCCGGAAGGGATTTTCGCGCCGGAGGCGGTGCTGCCGGAGCGCTTTTGTGCCGTATATTCTGCCCGCTGTTCGGGCAGATCGGCGCCTGGATATTGCTGATCGTGCTGATCATCATCTGCGCGGTCATCATCACGGAGCGTTCGCTGTTCGACGGTCTGCGCAAAGGCAGCAGCCGCGCCTATCGCCGGGCACGCGCGGATTCCCGGGCAAAAAAAGAGCTGCACGATCTGAAAAAAGAGAAAAAACAATTAACGAAACAGCGTCAGATGCAGGCTGAGATCGACAGGCTGCGCTCCGGCGAGGGAGAGGTGGAGCTTGAGGTGCGCAGACCGCGCCGCGCAAATGTTATTTCCGGCGTAACGGAGAACACAAGACTTGATCCTCATCTTTCTGCTCCCGAAGAGATTCACGAGGTAGTTCCTCACATATATCGCCGCGGAGAAGCGGCGGACGCTCCTGCGGAACCGAAGGAGACAGTATCCAGACGCAGGCACGTTTCCGACGCCCAGGCCGGACAGCCGGGAGACGCCATGCAGCCGGAGAATACACAGCCGGAGGCGGTGCCGGCCGCAAGATCAAACCGTGCAAAGAAAATGGTGGATTCCGTCAATCCGCAAAAGCCGAAACAGATGGATCTAAACTTTACTATCCAGCGGGACGGTGTCTCCGAAAACGTTGAGATTCCGGCGTTTTCCGTGGCGGAGCTTTCATCGGAGGACAGCGGCAGTGCAGAAATCCCGCAGATGCCGGATACCACGCCGCCTGTCAGAAAAACGGCCGTGACGTGGCAGGCGAACGCCGCCGACGCCCAGGAAACGCAGGAAACGCAGGAAGCGTTTGCGGGCAGCCGTCAGATAAAAAACCCGAAATCCTCCCGTGCGGAGCAGGAAAAAGTGCTTGACAGCGTGGCGCAGGAAATTGCGCTCGCAGAGGAGCAGCCAAAGCCCGCCTATGTATTTCCGCCGCTTGACCTGCTTACGAAGCCCACCCGCGGACGCGGCGGCAGCAACACTGAGGTGAAGGAGACGGCGGCAAAGCTGCAGCAGACCTTACATAACTTCGGCGTCAATGTCAATGTGACGAATGTGAGCTGCGGCCCGGCTGTCACGCGCTACGAGCTTACGCCGGAGCAGGGCGTGAAGGTGAGCCGCATCGTCAACCTTTCCGACGATATCAAGCTGAACCTTGCTGCCTCCGATATCCGGATCGAGGCGCCGATCCCCGGAAAATCCGCCGTCGGCATCGAGGTGCCGAACAAGGAAAACAGCACCGTGCTGCTGCGCGAGCTGCTGGAGTCGGAGGAATTTAAAAACGCAAAATCCAATTTAAGCTTCGCCGTCGGCAAGGATATTGCCGGCAAGGTGGTGGTGGCGGATATCGCAAAGATGCCGCATCTGCTGATCGCGGGCGCTACCGGTTCCGGAAAATCGGTGTGCATCAACACACTGATCATGAGTATCCTCTATAAGGCGGACCCGGAGGACGTCAAGCTGATTATGATCGACCCGAAGGTGGTGGAGCTGAGCGTGTACAACGGTATCCCGCATCTGTTCATTCCGGTCGTCACCGATCCGAAAAAGGCTTCCGGTGCGCTGAACTGGGGCGTTGCCGAGATGACGGACCGTTATCAGAAATTCGCCGAGTGCGGCGTGCGCGACCTGAAGGGCTATAACGAAAGAATTGCGCAGCTCACCGATGTGCCGGAGGAGCAACGCCCGAAGAAGCTGCCGCAGATCGTGATCATCGTCGACGAGCTTGCCGATCTTATGATGGTGGCTCCCGGCGAGGTGGAGGATGCTATCTGTCGTCTGGCGCAGCTTGCGCGCGCGGCGGGCATCCATCTGATCATCGCCACGCAGCGTCCGTCAGTGAACGTTATCACCGGTTTGATCAAAGCGAACATGCCGTCCAGGATCGCCTTTTCGGTGACGAGCGGCGTTGATTCCCGCACCATCATCGACATGAACGGCGCGGAAAAGCTGCTCGGAAAGGGCGATATGCTCTTTTATCCGCAGGGCTATCAGAAGCCCGCGCGTGTGCAGGGCGCGTTCGTCTCTGATAAAGAGGTCAGCAATGTGACTGATTTCCTCACGCAGAAGAACGACGTTACCGGCTATAAGCAGGAAATGGAGGACCGCATGACGCAGGTGGCGCAGGCGGCAGTCTCCCTTCCGGGAGCTTCCGGAGGCGGAAACGAGCTGGATTCCAACTTTGCCGAAGCCGGCAGATTTATCATCGAGAAGGATAAAGCGTCCATCGGTATGCTGCAGAGAGTGTTCAAGATCGGCTTCAACCGGGCGGCCCGCATCATGGATCAGCTTTCCGACGCCGGCGTTGTCGGACCGGAGGAGGGCACAAAGCCGCGCAAGGTTCTGATGACGATGGAAGAATTCGAGCGATATATTGATGAATATGTGTAAAAATTCTTGCAGTTTTTTTTGCTTTGCGGTATAGTTATTTTAAGTGCCTGTGCACATCATCATGGAGGAGGAAAATTTTTATGTACAAGATTTTGAAAGCAGGGAAACTTGCAGGCAATATCTACGAAATGGTAGTTGAAGCGCCAAGAGTTGCAAAGCATTGCCTGCCCGGACAGTTTATCATCGTAAAAGCGGATGAAGTCGGCGAACGTATTCCGCTGACGATCTGTGATTACGACAGAGAGGCGGGGACCATCACGATCGTGTTCCAGCCGATCGGAGCATCCACCGAGAAGTTTACATACTTAAAGGCAGGCGATTCCTTCCGCGATTTTGTCGGCCCGCTCGGACGCCCATCTGAGCTGTGCGAGGAGGAGAACCTGGAAGAGACAAAGAAGAAAAAGATCCTGTTCGTTGCAGGCGGCGTTGGAACCGCACCTGTTTACCCGCAGGTAAAATGGCTGCATGAACACGGCGTGGACGCGGATGTCATCATCGGCGCAAAGACGAAAGATCTTGTCATTCTGGAGGATAAGTTCAAGGCAGTCTGCGGCAATCTGTACATCACCACCGACGACGGCTCCTATGGCAGAAGCGGTATGGTTACAAAGGTTATCGAGGACCTCGTAACGGCAGAGGGCAAGACCTACGATCACTGCGTGGCGATCGGTCCGATGATCATGATGAAATTCTGCTGTCTGACCACAAAGAAATACAATATCCCGACGATTGTCAGCATGAACCCGATCATGGTGGACGGCACCGGTATGTGCGGTGCATGTCGTGTAATGGTTGGCGATGAAGTGAAGTTTGCCTGCGTGGACGGACCGGAATTTGACGGACATGCGATTGATTTTGACGCAGCTATGAAGCGTCAGGCAATGTACAAGACAGAGGAAGGCCGTGCGCTGTTAAAGCTGCGTGAAGGAGACACACATCATGGCGGATGTGGAAATTGCGGAGGTGACAAATAATGGGAGACGTATTAAAGAAGGTTCCTGTAAGAGAGCAGGCGCCGAAGGTAAGAGCTGCAAATTTTGACGAGGTATGTCTTGGTTATAATAAAGAAGAGGCTATGGAGGAGGCTGCGCGCTGCATCAACTGCAAAAATGCAAAGTGCGTGACCGGATGTCCGGTAAACATTAACATTCCGGGCTTTATTCATGAGGTAAAAGAGGGCAATTTCGAGGAAGCATACCGGATCATTTCCGAATCCTCCGCACTTCCGGCGATCTGCGGCCGTGTATGCCCGCAGGAGAGCCAGTGTGAAGGAAAATGTATCCGCGGCATCAAGGGCGAGCCGATCTCCATCGGTAAGCTGGAGCGCTTCGTGGCAGACTGGGCGAGAGAGAACGGCATCAAACCGACGGCTCCGGCGGAGAAGAACGGCAAAAAGGTTGCTGTCATCGGTTCCGGTCCTTCCGGTCTTACCTGCGCAGGCGATCTTGCAAAGCTCGGTTACGACGTAACCATCTTTGAGGCGCTGCATGAGCCGGGCGGAGTGCTTGTTTACGGTATTCCGGAGTTCCGTCTTCCGAAGCTGGACGTTGTGGCGAAGGAAGTGGAGAATGTAAAAGCGCTCGGCGTTAAGATCGAGACAAACGTTATCATCGGACGCTCCATCACCATCGACGAGCTGATGGATGAGGAAGGCTTTGAGGCTGTATTTATCGGCTCCGGCGCCGGACTTCCGATGTTCATGGGCATTCCGGGAGAGACAGCAAAGGGCGTATTCTCCGCAAACGAGTACCTCACCAGAAACAATCTGATGAAGGCATTCCGCGAGGACTATGATACTCCGATCGTGCGCGGCAAGAAGGTTGCTGTTGTCGGCGGCGGAAATGTTGCTATGGATGCAGCGAGAACGGCTCTCCGTCTCGGTGCAGAGGTACATATCGTTTACCGCAGAAGTGAAGCAGAGCTTCCGGCACGTGTGGAGGAGGTTCACCACGCAAAAGAAGAGGGCGTGATCTTCGACCTTCTGACAAACCCGAAGGAGATCCTGGTGGACGAGAACGATGCCGTTGCAGGTATGACCTGCGTGCGCATGGAGCTTGGCGAGCCGGATGCTTCCGGAAGAAGACGTCCGGTGGAGATTCCGGGCTCTGAGTTCACGCTGGATGTAGATACCGTCATCATGTCGCTCGGTACCTCTCCGAACCCACTGATTTCTTCCACGACCATCGGTCTGGACACCAACCGCCGCAAATGCATCATCGCCGACGAGGAAACCGGCAAGACCTCCAAAGACGGCGTATACGCAGGCGGAGACGCCGTTACCGGCGCTGCAACCGTTATCCTCGCGATGGGCGCAGGAAAAACAGCTGCAAAGGGTATTCACGAATTTTTAAGCAATAAATAAAACAGGGTTCCATGGGTGCAGAATATTGAAATAGGATGTGCCCATGGACTTTTTTAAACTACTTGAGTAGTTACACTGAAACAGGAGGTTAAAAATGGTAAGACATATTGTAATGTGGAATTTTGCAGAAACACTCTCCGACGAGGAAAAGAAGGCAGCCGGAGCGAAAATGAAGGAGATTTTAGAGCCGCTTAAGGACGTGGTTCCGGGCGTTGTATCGCTCAAAGTCGTTGTAAATGAGCTGCCGTCCAGCAACCGCGACGTCGCGCTGATCGGTGATTACGAATCCGTGGAAGCATTGAATGGCTACACGGTGCATCCGGCGCATGTGGAGGCGGGCAAGTTTGTAAGAAGCGTTACCTGTAACCGCTCCTGCCTGGATTTTGAGCTGTAATGCGCATCACAGTGATAGCGGTCGGGAAAATTAAAGAAAAATACTTCACAGGCGCGATTGCGGAATATGCAAAGCGCCTGTCGCGGTATTGTAAGCTGGAAATCATTGAGCTTCCCGACGAAAAAACGCCCGACGGAGCGAGCGCGGCGCAGGAGCAGCAGATTAAAGAAAAAGAGGGCGACCGCATCCTGAAAGCGATCCGCGAGGACGCCTATGTGGTGGCGCTCGCTATCGAGGGACAGAAAATGACGTCGGAAAAGCTGGCGGCTTTCATCGAGAAGCGCGGCATCGCCGGGGACAGCCACCTTACCTTTCTCATCGGCGGCTCCCTTGGGCTTGATGAGCGCGTTCTGCGGCGCGCCGATTACCTGCTCAGCTTTTCCGACATGACCTTCCCGCACCAGCTCATGCGTGTGATCCTGCTGGAGCAGGTATACCGGAGTTTTCGGATCATTCATCACGAGCCATATCACAAGTAATTGAGTTCTTTTATTGAAAGAGGTATACGTTATGGAAGGCATTATAATCAGAGAAGCCTCAGCCAAAGATGCTGAGCAAATGATAGAATATTTAAAAATTGTTGGTGGGGAAACGGATAATCTTACATTTGGAGAAGCTGGATTCCCTGTCACAGTAGAACAAGAAGAGCAATATCTTGAAAATGTTCATGATGACAAAACATCGGTATATTTGCTTGCCTGCAAAAATGGTGAGATTATCGGAGATGGCAGTCTGACCGGTCTGCCGCGAAGAATGTGTCACCGTGCAGAACTGGGGATCACTGTGCGGAAAAAATACTGGAATTGTGGTATTGGCAGTAAGCTTATGGAAGGGCTCATTGAATATGCAAAAAAAAATGGGATTGAAATCCTTAATCTGGAAGTGAGAAGTGATAATGTAAACGCGATCCATTTATACGAAAAATATGGATTCAGGCATATCGGAACATCACCGGCCTATTTTAAGATCGGAGATGACTATGTAGATTTTGAATTAATGTTTCTTGACTTACGGCAGTCAGAAAATCGAAAATTATGATAAAATTAACCTGAAAAATTACGGAGGATATGACTTATGAATCTGGAGAATTTTAAATGGACACGCCAGCCTCAAAGTTATAGTATAAAAGATAACCGGATAGAAATCATTACCGCCCCGCACACGGATCTCTGGCAGAGAACCTATTATCATTTCCGCAACGATAATGCACCGGTGCTGCAGATGGAAACTGAAGAACAGTTTTTCAGTTTTACCGTAAAAACGAATTTTTCGGAAAGTCATCATCGCTTTGATCAGTGCGGAATCGTGATGTATCTGGACAGCGAAAACTGGCTGAAGGGTTCTGTTGAATACGAAAACGAAAAATTTCAGCACCTTGGCAGCGTTGTGACAAATGGCGGTTATTCAGACTGGGCAACTACGGCGATTCCGGCGGATATCAAATCTATGTGGTATCGTTTCAGCCGCCGGGAGGATGACTATTGTATCGAATGCTCGGAGGATGGTACAAATTTTACGCAAATGCGTATCTGCCACATGCATAAAGGAAATGGAAAAATCCGGTTCGGCATTTATGCCTGCTCGCCGGAAGACTCTTCATTCAGGGCTGTCTTTACAGACATGGAGCTTACACAGTGTCAATGGAAAGCGCATGATGGGCAGCAGCCGGATTAGGTACCTTTCATGGCGCAAAGGATCTGGAAGAGTGATTTTTGAAGATGGAGGAGGAAGCAAATGGCTGAAGCGCCGTTTTATCTGGAAATAAATGCTTTATCAGAAAGATTTTATGTGCGGAGGCTGCACGAAAACGACGTGGATATGATATATGATCTGAGCTGCGAAAATAAGCTTTTTTATCAATATCATCCGCCCTTTGTCACAAAGGAGAGTATCCTGGAGGATATGTCCACCCTGCCGCCTGGAAAAAGCTGCGAGGATAAGTATTATATCGGCTTTTTTGAGGATGCGTTTCTGGTGGCAGTCATGGATCTGATCCTGGATTATCCGACAGAGAGGATCGCCTTTATCGGGCTGTTTATGACAAATATATTATATCAGCATAAGGGGATTGGCTCTGAGATTATTGGGGATGTTGTCCGGCATTTGAAATCAATTGGATACCGGGAAATCCGTCTTGGAGTTGACAGAGGCAATCCGCAAAGCTACTCCTTCTGGTCAAAAAACGGATTTTCCGTAACAGGCGGGAAAGAATATATTTTGATGGGACGGACACTTTAAAAACTTTCCACGATATAATTATTACATATGGAGACAAATATGAACATACTTATCAGAAACGCAAAACCGGAAGACTATGAAGCAGTCGAAAGCATCATGCGGCAGGTGCATCGGATGCATGTCGACTGGCGGCCGGATATCTACAAATACAATGAACCGGTGCTTCCGCAGGAAATGTATGCGCAGGCACTGAAGGACGAGACTTTTTTCGTTGCAAAATACAATGAAGTGGTTGCCGGGATTTTGTTTATCCAGTACCAGCGTATCGAAAATCCGAATTTGCTTACAAGAAATATCATTTTTGTGGATTCGATGGCAGTCGATGAGAACTATCGCGGAAGAGGCATCGGACATGCCTTTTTCGATTTCCTTAAAAAGTTAAAGCTGCAGAAAGGATGCGACGGCATCGAGCTGCAGGTAAACGCCCTGAATAAGGCTGCCTATAAAATGTACACAGATTACGGATTCAGGGAAAGCTCTGTTAATATGGAATTGTTATGAAAATCCTGTGAGACATCTGCAAACAGGACTGGATAAACGGGTCATACATATAATCTTGAAACAGAAGGAGGCTTCTATGCACTACAAATATATTTTATTTGATCTTGACGGAACGATCACCGAATCGGGACCGGGAATCATAAATTCTGTGCGCTATGCCGTGCAGAAAATGGGGTATCCGGTACTGCCGGAAGAGACGCTGCGGAAATTTGTCGGACCGCCGCTGGCGGATTCCATGCAGAAATACTGCGGCATGACGCCCTCAGAGGCCAAAAAGGCGATCACGCTTTACCGGGATTACTACACGTCGAAGGGCATATTTGAAAACAGCCTTTATCCGGGCGTGGAGGATATGCTAAAGGCGCTGAAGGATGGCGGCAAGGTACTTGCGCTTGCCACCTCAAAGCCGGAGCTGTTTGCGAAACAGATCCTGGAATATTTCCATATCGACGACCTTTTTACCGTGATCTGCGGCGCGTCCATGGACGAAAAGCTGGTGGAAAAAGCGGCGATCATCACAAACGCACTGCAGGCGCTCGGCATTGATGAGATGCACAAAAAAGATGTGCTGATGGTCGGCGACCGCGAGCATGACGTGCTTGGCGCAAAGGCGAACAATCTGGATACGCTCGGCGTACTCTACGGCTACGGAGATCTGCCGGAATTACAGCAGGCGGGCGCCGCCTATCTTGCACAGACGGCAGGGGAAGCGGCGGATATGATTCTCGGCGCTTCCGGAAAATCACAGGAAACAGGTAAGTGAGCATCATGAATAACTTGCAGAAAGAAAATGAAATAGACGACTTCATCAGTCAATATCCCGTCTGCCAGTACGCCGTCCTTGATGCGGCGGAGGTTCCCTTTTCCGAAAAGGTGCGGCACATCTGTAAGACAGAATGCGGACGCTACGGGAAATCCTGGTCGTGCCCGCCGGGTGTCGGAGAAGTGGCGCAGTGCCGCGAACGGTGCTTAAAATACGACAGGGTACTGGTCTTTACCACGCTCGCCGAGGTAAGCGACGCTTCCATCCTTTCGGAAACGCTCGCCACCCGCGCAGGACATGAGGAAATCACGCGCGCCCTCGTAAAAGAGCTGAAAGCGCGCGGGGCAGTCTGCCTGCCGCTCTCCAGCGAATCCTGCCAGATCTGTGAGCGATGCGCCTATCCGGAAGCCTGCCGCCATCCGGACTATGCGATCCCCTGCATCGAAAGCTACGGCATCCTCGTCACGGAAATCGCCGAAAAATGCGGCATCGACTTTCTGTATGACGCGCACACCGTCACCTGGTTCGGACTGATTTTTTTCTCATATGAAAACCAGTGCTAATTTCCCGCACCCCTCATATACTGTTTAATAAAAAGCAAAGATAGTGGGGAGTTCGATGAAGAAGCTTGCCTCGGCGATGGGGATTCCGGAGGATTTGTCCGATAAGGCGGTGCTGCTGGAGATGACCGGACAAAACGCCCTGCGGGTGGAAAATTATCTGGGGATTATCGAGTATTCGGATTCGCGCCTGCTGCTGCAGTGCAAAAACTGCCGTCTGGAAATCTGCGGACGGCATCTGTTTATCGAGTCCTATGCGCGGGATGAGCTGCAGCTTCGCGGATGTATCGAACAGATACACTATTTCTGAAAGGAGAGATTTGTCTGGTCAGACAGCTTCTCCGTCTTGGAAAAGGGTATGTCAGGATTCATATGTGCGGCGGCTCCTGTGAGCGTTTCCTAAATCTCTGCGCCAACCACCGGATTTTCCTGTGGAACGTCCGTCCGGTGCAAAAGGGCTATGAGGGGAATATCTCTCTGAAGGATTTCTTTTTGCTGAGGCCTCTGGCAGCAAAATGCCGCACCCGCGTGAGAGTATGTAAAAAATGCGGGCTTCCTTTTTTTCTGAACCGCCACAGGAAGCGCAAGGTATTTGCCGCCGGGCTTCTTGCCAGCGGATTTTTCATTTTTTTCCTGTCCTGTTTCGTGTGGAATATCTCAATCGATGGAAATGTGAGCATCAGCCGCCCGGTGATAATGGAGTACCTGATGCAGCAGGAGATCGGCTATGGTACGCCAAAGCGCGCAATCGACTGCAAGCAGCTCTCCGCTGACCTCAGAAATGACTTTCCCAATCTGACCTGGGTGTCGGTAAAGCTCTCCGGCACAGAGCTTTCCATCAACGTGCAGGAAAATACGGATGCCGCCGGCGGGACGGGGCAGTATCTGTCCGCAGCCGGCCAGTCTGACGGTACAGCGGACGACGACCCTTTTGCAGCCGTCCCCAGTGATCTGGTCGCAGACGAGGGCGGTACCATCGTGAAGATGATTACCCGCGAGGGTACGCCGCTTGTAAAAGAGGGCGATGTGATCACGGCGGGTGACAGCCTTGTCAGCGGAGAGCTGGCGATTACCGACGACAGTGATACGGTCGTTTCTTATCGCTACTGCACGGCGGACGCCGATGTCTACATCCAGACTACTCTGCCGTATCACGATGAATTTCCGCTCATCCACGATACGCCGGAGTACACCGGAAGGAAGCGCTACGGTTTTTACATAAAGCTTTTTGGCAGGTTTTACGGCGTCGATCTTGGGATAGATGCCTTTGAGACGGCGGACATTATCGGCAGGGAGCGTCAGCTTTGCCTTTTTCAGGACTTTTATCTGCCTGTCTCGGCAGGAATCCTGCGGGCGCAGGAGTACCGGATTTTTGCCGGAGCATACACAAAAAAAGAGGCATTAGACCTTGCTGAAGCGAACCTGCAAAAATTTCTAACAGAAAATGAAGAAAAAGGGGTTCAAATATTTGAAAATGATGTTAGAATAGAAATAAGTGCGACCACCTGTCAGGCAGACGGTACCATTACCGTTATCAAAAAAACAGGCAGGCATGTGCGCACAGAAAAAACGGACCTCCGACAGGAAGGAACAGATGAATGAGTATTGTGGAAACAGTTGTGGAGATTCCGTCCCGGCTTGAGAGCAACGTGTTCGGCCAGTTTGACCAGCACGTGAAAAAAATTGAAAAGACGTTAAACGTCACCGTTATCGCGCGGGAGGGAACCATAAAAATACTTGGAAGTGCACAGGCGTCGAAAAAAGCGGCGGATATCCTTACGCAGCTTCGCCGCCTTGCTGAGGCCGGAAATGTCATTACCGACCAGAATGTAGACTATGCGCTCGCGCTTTCCTTTGAGGACAAGGAGAGCGCTATCGTAGAGATCGACCAGGATATCATCTGCCACACCATCAATGGCAAGGTGATCAAGCCCAAAACGCTCGGCCAGAAGGAGTATGTGGATGCGATCCGCAAAAAAATGATTACCTTCGGCATCGGTCCGGCGGGTACCGGAAAGACGTACCTTGCAATGGCGATGGCGATCCAGGCGTTTAAGAACGACGAGGTGGGAAGGATCATTCTCACGCGTCCGGCGATCGAGGCAGGTGAAAAGCTCGGCTTTCTTCCGGGCGACCTGCAGAGCAAGGTCGACCCCTATCTGCGGCCGCTCTATGACGCGCTCTATCAGATCATGGGCCCGGAGAGCTTCCAGAAAAACATGGAAAAGGGGCTGATCGAGGTCGCTCCGCTCGCCTACATGAGAGGGCGGACGCTCGACAATGCCTATATCATTCTGGATGAGGCGCAGAATACGACGCCCGCGCAGATGAAGATGTTTCTCACGCGTATTGGTTTTGGCTCAAAGGTAGTCATCACCGGCGATATGACGCAGAAGGATCTGCCGTCCGGCGCGCAGTCCGGGCTGGATGTGGCGGTGAAGGTGCTCGGAAAGGTGGAGGAGATTGCTTTCTGCACGCTGACCAGCAAGGATGTTGTGCGTCACCCGCTGGTACAGAAGATTGTACAGGCATATGAGGAATACGAGAAAAAGCAGCGCCCGGAAAGAGCGCCGCGCGTGAAAAATGTGTACGCCGGGAACCGGCGGGGAGGCGGAAGATGACGATTTATATGGAAAAGGAATGCGGCAGAGAACTTCCGTTTGACTGGGAGGCTGCTGCGAAAGAGGTTGTAGAGGCTGTGCTGGACTATGCGGAGTGTCCGTATGAGGCGGAGGTTTCCGTCACGCTCACGGACGATGCTGAAATCCGCGTGATCAATCGCGAGCAGCGCGGGATCGACGCTTCCACCGACGTGCTCTCCTTTCCGATGGTCGACTATGAGATACCGGGAAATTTTGATTTTCTGGAGGATGAGCCTGCGGACTGCTTTCATCCGGAGAGCGGCGAACTGATGCTTGGCGACATCGTGATCTCGCTCGACCATGTATACGCGCAGGCCAGGCAGTACGGTCATTCCCTGCTGCGCGAGTACGCATTTCTGATCGCGCACAGTATGTTCCATCTGATCGGCTACGACCACATGACGCCGGAGGAAGCGGCGGAAATGGAAGAAAAGCAGCGGGAGGTTCTGGAAAGACTGAATATCACGAGGGATTAAACATAATTTTTTTAAGGAGGAAGTATCATGAAAAAGAAAATTTTCACAGCAATGGCAGCGCTTGGCATCTCGGCAGTCTGCATGTTCGGAACAACGGCAGGAGCTGAGGATTCCTTCAATCCGTCCTGGCGGGAAACTCCCACGCGCAGCGGGGCGCTCCTGGAGACGCCGGACGCAAACGGGCAGGTGCGAAGCTTCCTTACCGGAAAGCTGACGGACGCATCCATCGCGCAGGTCCGCCCGATGTCGGTGATGATCAACAACATTATCGACGCGATGCCGCAGGCAGGCATTTCCAGGGCCGATGTGGTATATGAGGCGCCGGTGGAAGGGGAGATCACGCGTCTCCTTGCGATTTTTGAGGACTATGCAGATCTGGAAAAAATAGGGCCGGTGAGAAGCTGCCGCGACTATTTCATCGACTTTGCGATGGAATTTGACGCGATCTACACGCATTACGGACAGGCGGTTTATGCCTATGATCTCCTGAATTCCGATATGCTGAACAACATCAGCGGTCTGCAGTACCAGGACGGCGTCGGCGAGATTTACGGCTACGCCGGAGAAGATATTTTCTACCGCACGGATGATCGTCCGGCTCCGCACAACGCCTACACCAGCTACAGCGGACTGATGACGGCGGTTGAGCGCAACGGCTACAGTATGCAGTATGCGGACGATTACAGCGGACATTTTCTGTTTGCGGAGGACGGTGAGCGCGTTTCCTACACAGACGGCACAGCTGCCTACATCCGTCCGAGCCTTTACAGCAATAATCCGTACTTTGAGTATGACGCCGCGAGCGGGCTTTACATGCGCTTCCAGTACGGCGATCAGCAGATCGACGAGCTGACCGGCAGCCAGCTCGGATACGACAATGTAATCATCCAGTACTGCCCGGTGCGCGCGTATGACGACAACGGCTACATTGATATCGACACCCATTCCGGCGGTTCGGCAATTCTGTTTACGAACGGCACCTACCAGAATGCCACCTGGAGCAAGGACAGTAACTACGGCGTTACCAGATATTACGACGCTTCCGGAAATCAGCTGAAGATCAACCAGGGCAAGACCTGGATCTGCATTGTACAGGATACGAAAAACGGTGACACACTGATCCAGTGATCGCCGCGCGGGAGGAAACAGGCAAGTGGAAAGTAAGAAAAACAAATCAAATTTTTTAGTGCAGGGAACAATCCTGGCGGTCGCCGCGATCGTTGCGAAAATTATCGGTATGATCTACCGCATCCCGCTTTCCCGGATTCTGGGGGACGAGGCGTACTCTTATTATGGAACGGCAAACGAGATTTACACGATCCTGCTCATGATCTCCACCTTCAGCCTGCCGCTTGCGGTGTCAAAGATGGTATCGGAAAAGGTCCATCTCGGCGAGTGGAAAAATGCACAGAAAATTTTCCGCTGTTCCATGAAATTCGCGCTCGTGAGCGGGGCAGTTATGTCGATTCTCTGCTTCCTGCTTGCCGACGTTATTACCGGGACCATTATGAAGGTGGGAAGCGCAGCCTACGCGCTGCGCGTGCTTTCCATCGCGATTTTTCTGTTCGCGATCACCGGCGTACTGCGCGGATTTTTCCAGGGACATGAGACGATGGTCCCGACCGCCGTTTCGCAGGTGATCGAGCAGATCGTCCACGCGGTGGTTTCCATCGTGCTGGCGGCTGCTCTTTTAAACTACGGGCGCTCCCTTACCGGCAAGGATGAGACGTATGCCTCCGCGCTCGGCGCGGCGGGCGCAACGGCGGGCACGGTTGCCGGCGTTTTAGTGGCGCTCATCATGCTGCTTGTCGTGTACGTCTCCTTCCAGAAATCGTACCGCAGGCGGATGAAAAGCGATACGACAAAGCATCTGGAATCTGACCGAGATATTTATTATGCGATCATCATGACGATCCTCCCGGTTATTCTGAGCACGCTGCTTTACAACATCAGTCCGTCGCTTGATCAGGGAATCTTTAACAACATTCTGGCGGCGCAGGGCTACACCAGCCAGCAGTACAATACCATTTACGGTATCTATTTAAGCAAATACCGCGTTCTGATGAATGTACCGCTTGCGCTTGCTTCGAGCCTTTCGCCCTCAGTGGTGCCTACGCTCACCGCCGCGATGGTGGACGGAAATTATAAGGACGCGCGCTTAAAGGTGCGCTCTACCATGCGCTACACTATGATCCTCACGATCCCGTGCGCAGTCGGCATGGCGGCGCTCGCGCATCCGATCATGGCGCTGATTTATAACGACTGGCGCGCGCTTCCGGCAGGCATCATGCAGGCAGGTGCACTGATGATCGTGCTTTTCGCGATCTCCACGCTTTCTACCGCTGTGCTGCAGGGCATCGGACGCATGAAGGAACCGGTGATCAACACCGCGATCTCGCTTGTCATCCACGTGATCGTGCTTGTCGTTCTGCTCAAGCAGTTCCGGCTGAATATTTACGGTGTTGTCTATGCGAACACGCTGTTCGCCTTTATCATCTGTATTCTGAATGGACTTTGCATTAAGCGTCACCTGCGCTACCGTCAGGAGCTGCGCAAGACGTTCCTGATCCCGCTGATCGCGTCGGCGGTGATGGGCGTTGCCGCATATCTGATCCACTATGCGATCAACAGTCTGATGAACATCCTGTTCGTGGACTGGGCATCAAACATGGTCGCAACCATCATTGCGATCCTTGCGGGCGCGACGATCTACGTATTTCTGCTGATTAAGCTGCGGGGCATCCGTGAGAGTGAGATCGCAAACCTTCCAAAAGGAGAGCTGATGGTGCGCATACTGCACAAAATCCATTTCCTGTAAAGACTACAACGACTATCAGAAAAGGCAGGAAGAAACTGTGGACTACAGAGAACGCTTAAAAGAAAAAAAACGGATCATCATCAAAATCGGCTCGTCCTCGCTTACCCATGCAGCGACCGGGGCGCCCGATCTTACAAAGCTGGAAATTCTTGTGCGTGAGGTGTGCAACCTGCGCAACATGGGCAAGGAGGTAATTCTTGTATCCTCCGGCGCGATCGCCGTGGGGCGCAGCGCCATCGGCATCAAAGAACGCCCGGACAGAGTGGACGTCCAGCAGGCGTGCGCGGCGATCGGACAGGCAAAGCTGATGATGATCTATCAGAAGCTTTTTGCGGAGTACGGGCATATGGCGGCGCAGGTTCTGATGACGAAATATACCATGACCGACCCCGTCAGCAGGCAGAACGCTTTTAACACGTTCCGAGAGCTTTTATATCTCGGAGCGGTTCCGATCGTAAATGAGAATGACACGGTGGCGACCTACGAGATCCAGTTTGGCGACAACGATATGCTCTCGGCGCTGGTGGCATCGCTGACGGAGGCGGACCTTCTGATTCTGCTTTCCGATATCGACGGCCTGTTCACCGACGATCCGCACAGCAATCCGGACGCGCGCTTCATCAGTCTGGTAGAAAATCTGGACGAAAGCTTTTTTCAGATGGGGAAAAATACCAGCAGCAGCGGCGTCGGTACCGGCGGCATGAGCGCGAAGCTGGCGGCGGCAAGGATCGCCACCTCATCGGGCGCGGATATGGTTATCGCAAACGGCGCCGATTTTCACATTATACATAAGATCCTGGAGGGCAGGGAGCTAGGCACATTATTTGCCGGAAAAAAAGATCCCTGGTTCTCCCTGGTGGATTATCTTGGAAGAGATCATCACTAAATAAAGGAGACGGCTATGGGCATCACAGACGAAAAGATTGCAAGGATCAACGAGCTTGCGCGCAAATCAAAGGCGGAAGGGCTGACAGAGAAGGAGCGCATGGAGCAGGCGGCGCTCCGTCAGGAATATATCGCCGCGATCCGCACGAATCTGCGCGGTCAGCTTGACAATATCAACATCCAGGAAAAGGATGGCAGCATCACCAACCTGGGGGAAAAATACGGAGCGCGGTCGGACTATGGAAAAAAAGGAAATTAGAAAAGTAGTTTTTGGAAGACGACGGGAGGCAGATCCCCGGAAAATGCTGGCAGACAGTGAAATTATCTGCAAAAAAGTAATGGAGACAGAAGCGTTTCAGAATGCTTCTGCCGTTTACGTTTATATGGACTGTAAGGGAGAGGTGTGCATAAGGCCTCTCCTTGAAACTGCCTGGAGGCTTGGCAAAAAGACGGCGGCTCCGCGCGTGACGGGACCGGGAGAGATGCGCTATTATTATATTTCTTCCTACGACGACCTTGCTCCTGGCTATTATCAGATACCGGAGCCGGTCACGCAGGAGGAGGCGCACGATGAGACGGCGCTTCTGATCGTTCCGGGCGTGGCATTTGACAAAAACCGGCACCGCTGCGGCTACGGACAGGGCTTTTACGACCGTTACCTCGCCGCCCACACCAGCCACCCGACGATCGCACTTGCCTTCGATTTTCAGATCATGGAGGAGGTGCCGGCAGACGCGTTTGACAGACTGCCGCAAATACTGATTACCGAGAAGGAGGTATTTCAATGAAGCTTTCACTGAATGAGATTGGAATGCGGGCAAAGGCGGCAGAGCAGCCGCTGCGCACGCTCGGACGCACGACAAAGGACGCCGCACTTTTAAAGGCGGCGGAGGAGCTGATCGCAAAGACTGACATACTGCTCGCAGCAAATGAACAGGATATCAGAAAGGGCGAGGAGAACGGTATGCGGCCGGGCATGATCGACCGCCTGCGCCTGACGCCGGAGCGCATTTTAGGCATGGCGGAGGGGCTTCGGCAGCTCGCCGGGATGGATGACCCCATCGGGGAGGTCATCGGCATGAAACGCCGCCCGAACGGACTGCTGATCGGGCAGCAGCGCGTTCCGCTCGGCGTGATCGGCATTATCTACGAATCACGCCCGAACGTAACTGCGGACGCCTTCGGGCTATGCTTTAAGGCGGGAAACGCCGTTATCTTAAAGGGCGGCAGCGACGCGCTGCATTCGAATATCGCCATTGTGCAGGTCATCCGTGACGCGCTTGCCTCCTGCAGCGTAACGCCGGATGCGATCCAGCTCATTGAGGATACCGACCGCGAGACGACCGCCGCATTTATGAAGCTGAATGAATACGTGGATGTGCTGATCCCGCGCGGCGGAGCAGGACTGATCAGGGCGGTGGTAAACAACAGCACGATTCCCGTGATCGAGACCGGCACCGGCAACTGCCACATTTACGTGGATGAGAGCGCCGATCTTACGATGGCGGTCGATATCATTTTCAACGCAAAAACGCAGCGCATCGGCGTCTGCAACGCCTGCGAGTCGCTTGTCGTGCATGAGCACGTTCTTGATAAGCTGCTTCCGGCCCTGAAAGCACGTCTTGATGAAAAACAGGTGGAGCTGCGCGGCGACGCGCCGGTCTGCCAGGTGTTATCCGACGCAAAAGCGGCGACGGAGGAGGACTGGGGCACGGAATACCTCGACTATATTCTCTCCATCAAGACTGTTTCTTCGCTCGATGAGGCAATCGCGCACATCAACCGCTACAATACAGGGCATTCCGAGGCGATCATCACGCAGGATTATGCGAATGCACAGCGTTTTTTAAATGAGATCGATGCGGCAGCGGTGTATGTCAACGCTTCCACGCGCTTCACGGACGGCTTTGAATTCGGCTTTGGCGCAGAGATCGGCATCAGCACGCAGAAGCTTCACGCGCGTGGACCGATGGGACTTCTTGCGCTCACCTCGACGAAATATATTATCTACGGAAACGGACAGGTGCGCCCATAGCCGCGTGTATGTACCGGTTGATACGAACGCACGGAAAAAGCTTTACTGCAGTTTAGAAAGGGACAGAAAATCAGAAAAGAATGTACAATAAAATCAATCTGGATGAAATAAATTTAACACAGGAACCGCCTGCCGCAGAACCGGAGAGACAATACTACTTTATGGCAAAATGCCGTGCGCTTGTGCAGTCGCTTTCCGAAAGGCTTGGCAGGCAGGCGACGGCGTGCACAAAAACCTTCGGCTGCCAGATGAACGCCCGGGACAGCGAAAAGCTTGCCGGGATCCTGGAGCTTGTCGGCTATGAGATCACAGAGGATGAACACGCGGATCTTGTCATTTACAACACCTGCACGGTGCGCGAAAATGCCAATTTAAAGGTGTACGGCAGGCTTGGCGTCCTCGGAAATATGAAGAAAAAGCAGCCGCACAAGCTGATCGCGCTCTGCGGCTGTATGATGCAGGAGCCGACAGTGGTCGAGAAGATCCGCAAAAGCTACCGCTTTGTAGACCTGGTGTTCGGCACGCATAATATTTATAAATTCGCAGAGCTGCTTGCAAACTGCCTGGAAGGGGAAGGCATGATCATCGACGTCTGGAAGGACACGGATAAAATCGTGGAAAACCTTCCGGTGGAGCGAAAATATCCTTTCAAATCCGGGGTAAACATCATGTTTGGCTGCAACAATTTCTGCAGCTACTGCATCGTGCCGTATGTGCGCGGACGGGAGCGCAGCCGCGAACCGCGGGAAATCCTGCGCGAGATCGAGCGCCTTGCCGCCGATGGGGTGGTGGAGGTGATGCTGCTCGGACAGAACGTCAACTCCTATGGAAAAAATCTGCCGGAGCCGATGAGCTTTGCGCAGCTTCTCAGAGAGGCAGAAAAAATCGACGGCATTGAGCGCATCCGCTTTATGACGTCGCACCCGAAGGATCTATCCGACGAGCTGATCGAGGTGATGGCGTCGTCGAAGAAGATCTGCCGCCACATGCACCTGCCGCTGCAATCAGGCAGCAGCCGTATTTTAAAGATCATGAACCGCAGATACACGAAAGAGCAGTACCTTGCCCTGGTGGAAAAGCTGCGCCGTGCAATCCCGGATATTTCTCTGACGACAGATATTATCGTGGGATTTCCGGGTGAGACGGAAGAAGATTTCGAGGAGACGCTCGACGTTGTGCGCCGGGCGCGCTATGACAGCGCTTTCACCTTCATCTACTCGAAACGCACCGGAACGCCTGCCGCAGCCATGGAAAACCAGGTGCCGGAGGCGGTTGTAAAGGAGCGCTTTGACCGCCTGCTCACACTTGTGCAGGACATCTCGAAGCAGATGGCGGAAAGACTGACCGGACAGACGCTGCCGGTGCTGGTCGAGGAAATCAACAGCCAGGACGCCTCCCTTGTGACCGGCAGGCTCTCAAACAATCTGCTGGTGCATTTTCCGGGCGGTGCGGATCTGATCGGACAGATCGTGGATGTGCGCCTTCTGGAATGCAAGGGCTTTTACTATATAGGAGAGAGGTACTAACGTGGAACAAGTGACACCAATGATGCAGCAGTACCTGGAAACGAAGAAAAATTATCCGGACTGTATCTTATTTTACCGGCTCGGCGATTTTTACGAGATGTTTTTTGATGATGCGCTGGTCGCGTCAAAGGAACTGGAAATCACGCTGACCGGCAAAAACTGCGGGATGGAGGAGCGCGCGCCGATGTGCGGCATCCCCTATCATGCCGTGGACAATTATTTAAACAAGCTGGTCTCAAAGGGCTATAAGGTCGCGATCTGTGAGCAGATGGAGGATCCGAAGCAGGCAAAGGGTATTGTAAAGCGCGACGTGATCCGCATCGTCACGCCTGGCACAAACTTAGACAACCTCGCCCTGGACGAGACGAGGAACAACTATCTGATGTGCATCGTCTGCATGGCGGATAAATTCGGCGTTTCCATCGCCGATATCTCAACGGGCGCCTATCTGGTGACGGAGCTGGATTCGTCGCGCAAGCTTACGGATGAAATTTTCAAATTTTCCCCAAAGGAGATCATCTGCACGCAGGCGCTCCTGATGAGCGGCGTCGATGTGGAGGATTTAAAGGAGCGGCTCGGCATCGCCGTCTACACGCTGGAGGACTGGTATTTTGACGATGATCTCTGCCGACAGGCGCTGAAAAAGCATTTCCGGACGGAAAGCCTCGACGGACTGGGGCTTGGCGATTTTAACTGCGGTGTGATCGCGGCAGGCGCGCTTTTGCAGTATCTGATCGAAACGCAGAAGACGTCCATCAGCAATCTGACAAAGCTTACGCCCTACACCAGTGGGAAATATATGGTGCTTGACAGTTCTACCAGGCGCAACCTGGAGCTTTGCGAAACCCTGCGTGAAAAGCAGAAGCGCGGCTCCCTGCTCTGGGTACTTGACAAGACAAAGACGGCGATGGGCGCGCGTCTGCTGCGCAGCTTTATCGAACAGCCTCTCATCGACATCGACGAGATCGAGCGCCGCCAGGAGGCGGTTGCAGAGCTGAAGGCGAATGCGATCGCGCGTGAGGAGATCCGCGAATACTTAAATCCGGTGTATGACCTGGAGCGTCTGATCAGCAAGATCAGCTACCAGACGGCTAATCCGCGCGATCTGATCGCGTTTAAAAGCTCGCTTTCCATGCTGCCGCATATCAGATACATTATGGGCGATTTTAAGAGCAGTCTTCTTTGCAATGTGCGCGATGATATTGACGTGCTGGAGGACCTCTGTGAGCTGGTGGAGCGCGCGATTATCGAGGAACCGCCGATCTCTATTCGCGACGGCAATCTGATCCGCGACGGATTTCACGAGGAGGTGGACCGTCTGCGCCAGGCAAAGACGGAAGGGAAAACCTGGCTTGCCGATCTGGAGGCGAAGGAGCGCGAAAAGACCGGCATCAAAAATATGAAGATCAAGTACAACCGGGTGTTTGGCTATTACCTGGAGGTCACCAACTCCTATAAGGATCTGGTGCCGGATTATTATACAAGAAAGCAGACGCTCGCGAACGCCGAGCGCTATATCACGCCGGAGCTGAAGGAACTGGAGGATATCATCCTCGGGGCGGAGGATCGTCTCGTTTCGCTGGAATACGAGTTATTCTGCGAGGTGCGCGATAAGATTGCCGGAGAGATCCTCCGCATTCAGAAGACGGCAAAGGCGATCGCCGGGATCGACGTTTTCGCGTCGCTGGCGCTGGTTGCCGAGCAGAATAACTATGTCTGCCCGAAGATGAACAGCCGCGGGCTGATCCAGATCCATGACGGACGTCATCCGGTCGTGGAAAAAATGATAAAGAACGATATGTTTATCGCAAACGATACGCTCCTGGACAACCACAAAAACCGTATTTCCATTATCACGGGGCCGAATATGGCGGGAAAATCCACGTACATGCGCCAGACGGCGCTGATCGTGCTGATGGCGCAGATCGGATCGTTCGTGCCGGCGTCGGATGCAAAGATCGGCATTGTCGACCGTATCTTTACACGCGTGGGGGCATCGGACGACCTCGCCTCCGGGCAGAGTACCTTTATGGTGGAGATGACAGAGGTGGCAAACATCCTGCGCAACGCGACGGCGGACAGTCTGCTCGTGCTTGATGAGATCGGGCGCGGCACCAGCACCTTCGACGGACTGAGCATTGCCTGGGCAGTAGTGGAGCATATCAGCAATCCGAAGCTTCTCGGAGCAAAGACGCTGTTTGCCACTCACTATCACGAGCTGACAGAGCTGGAAGGCAAGCTGTCCTCGGTAAATAATTACTGCATCGCCGTCAAGGAGCGCGGCGACGACATTGTTTTCCTGCGGAAGATCGTAAGGGGCGGCGCGGACAAGAGCTATGGCATCCAGGTGGCAAAGCTTGCAGGCGTGCCGGACAGCATCATCGAGCGCGCGAAGGAGCTGGTGCAGGAGCTGAGCGACGCCGATATCACAGAAGCGGTGCACGAGGCGAAAACCGAGGGAAAGACTGCAAAGCCGAAAAAGAAAAAATATGACCAGGTCGATCTCGACCAGATGACCTTATTCGATACGGTAAGCGACGAGGACGTTCTGAACGAGCTAAAGGAAATCGAGATATCCACCCTGACGCCGATCGAGGCACTGAATGTGCTGAACCGGCTGCAGAGCAGATTAAAGAACCGCTGGTAGGGGATCCACAAAAGAAAATGGAGCATGATTCATTATGAGAGAAATTGCAGTGCTCGATGAGCAGACAATTGACAAAATAGCAGCCGGAGAGGTGATCGAGCGCCCGGCTTCCATCGTGAAGGAGCTGGTGGAGAATGCGATTGATGCCGGAGCAAACGCCGTCACGGTGGAGATCCGGGACGGCGGCATCTCCCTTATCCGTATCACTGACAACGGCTCCGGCATCGAGGCAAGGCAGGTGCCGGTTGCATTCCTGCGCCACGCCACCAGCAAGATCCGCAAGGCGGACGATCTTCTGGATGTCACGTCGCTTGGATTCCGCGGCGAGGCGCTCTCCAGCATCGCGGCGGTCTGCCAGGTGGAGCTGATCACGAAAACAGCGGATAGTCTGACCGGCGTGCGTTATCTGATCGAGGGCGGCAAAGAGAAAAGCCTGGAGGAGATCGGCGCACCCGACGGAACGACGTTTCTGGTGCGCAACATCTTTTACAATACCCCGGCGCGGAAAAAATTTCTGAAAACGGCGCAGACCGAGGCGGGCTATATCAGCGACATGGTGGAGCATATCGCGCTCTCGCACCCAGAGGTTTCGTTTAAGTTTATCTCCAACAACCAGACAAAGCTTCATACCTCCGGGAATCATCAGCTAAAGGATATCATCTATCATGTCTACGGGCGCGATATCGCGGCGAATCTGATCGAGGTGGACGCCGGAAATGATTCTGTCCGCATAAACGGCTTTATCGGAAAGCCGGTGATCTCCAGAGGCAACCGCAACTACGAAAATTACTTTGTAAACGGGCGCTATATCCGCAGCAGCATCATCGCAAAGGCGATCGAGGACGCCTATCATACGTTTATGATGAAGCATAAATATCCTTTTACGGTGCTGCATTTTACGATTGACGGAAATCTGCTGGATGTCAACGTGCATCCGACAAAAATGGAGCTGCGCTTCGCGGAAAATGAACGCATGTATCAGCTTGTTTATGAAACAGTACGCAGCGCGCTTTCCCAACGGGAGATGATCGTGCAGGTAGGTGTCGGCAAGGATGAGCCTCAGAAAAAAGAAGAGCCGAAAGGCAGGATCCACGTGGCAGAGCCATTTGAGACGATGCGGCGCAGAATGGAGCAGACAGACTCCCAGGTGCGCGAGCGCCTGGCATATACGACAAATGTGCCTGCAGACAATGTTCCGCCTTCGCCGGAAGCAAAGACGGGGCGTCCCCTGCCCGATCCGGCGCCGCAGACGGGACAGGAGACACTGCAGACAGAGCGCACAATTCCCAGGCTCGTCCCCCGGTTTTCTGCGCGGACAGAGACAGCGCCTGCAGTGGATGTACCTGCAGCAATGACGGCGCCCGCTGTGACAGAAACGACGATAACGCCGGTAAAGTCTCCTGAAAATTCTCCTGAAAATGCGGAAGCAATCTCCGGGGATATCCCGGAGTGGGAGAGAGCTGCGCTCAATCCGCAGCCATCTGCCCCCGCCGACTTAAAAGGCGAACAGATGAGCCTTTTCGAGGATAAGCTGCTCTCGAAGGAGCATGTAAAAGAGCACCGCATCATTGGGCAGGTGTTTGACACTTACTGGATCGTACAGTTCCAGGACAAGCTGTTTCTGATCGACCAGCACGCGGCGCACGAAAAGGTTCTCTACGAGCGCATGAAAAAATCTATGGCGAACCGCGAATTTACCTCGCAGATTTTAAATCCGCCGATCATCCTCACCTTGAATATGGCGGAGGCAGCGCTGCTTGAGAAATACCGGGAGCGCTTTAACGAGATCGGCTTTGAGATCGAGGAATTCGGCGGGCGGGAATATGCTCTGCGCGCCGTTCCCGATAATCTGTTCGGGCTTGCCGATAAGGAGCTGTTTCTGGAAATGCTGGACGGGCTTGCCGCGCAGACGGATGCGCTCAGCATTGAAACGATCGATGACAAGATCGCGACCATGTCCTGCAAGGCGGCGGTGAAGGGAAATTCACGTCTGTCAACGGCAGAGATCCACGCGCTCATCGACGAGCTGCTTACTCTGGAAAATCCCTACAACTGCCCGCACGGCAGACCAACCATCATCTCCATGTCGAAATATGACCTGGAGAAAAAGTTTAAAAGGATTGTTTAGTATGACAAAAAAACCGTTACTGATCCTCACCGGTCCGACGGCGGTCGGCAAAACGGCGCTGTCTATTGCGCTGGCAAAGGCGGTCGGCGGCGAGATCATTTCCGCAGATTCCATGCAGGTGTACAGAGGCATGGACATTGGATCGGCAAAAATCACCCGCGAAGAGATGGACGGTGTGCCGCATTATCTGATCGACGAGCTGGAGCCGGAGGAGGAATTTCACGTTGTCCGTTTCCAGGAGCTTGCAAAAAAATATATGGAGCAGATTTACGCAAAGGGGAAGATCCCGATTCTGGTCGGCGGCACCGGCTTTTACATCCAGGCGGTGCTTTACGACATTGACTTTACACAGAATGAAGGCGATGGCAGCTACCGCAGGGAGCTGGAGCTGCTTGCAAAAGAAAAGGGAAACGAATATCTTCATGCGATGCTCGTCTCCGTGGACGAAAAGGCGGCGCAGGAAATCCACGCAAACAATGTAAAGCGCGTGATCCGCGCCCTGGAATTTTATCATGAAAGCGGAAGTCCTATCTCTGCGCACAACGAGGCGCAGAGGCATAAGGAATCCCCCTACAACGCCGCCTATTTCGTGCTGAACGAAAACCGGCAGACGCTTTATGCGCGGATCGACCAACGCGTGGATGAAATGCTGGAAAATGGTCTGCTGGACGAGGTACGCGACCTGAAAACGCGCGGCTGCACCGCCAAAATGGTCTCCATGCAGGGACTCGGCTATAAGGAAATGCTGGATTATCTGGACGGTAACTGCACCTATGAGGAAGCGGTTTACCGCCTGAAGCGCGACACGCGTCATTTTGCGAAGCGCCAGATCACCTGGTTCAAGCGTGAGCGCGACGTCATCTGGCTGCAAAAAGAGGATTTTGGCGGAAGCGGGGAGATCCTCGCCTATATGCTGGATTTTATAGAACATCAGAGAGGAATAGCATTATGTCACAAAATGCAATAGAAGAAATGTATGCGGAGCTTGGCATCAGCCGCCAGGTATTCGCTTTCGGACAGAAAATTGAGCAGGAGCTGCTTCCACGGTTTGCCAAAATACAGAAAACCGCGGAATATAATCAGTTAAAGGTAGTGCGCGCCATGCAGAAGTGCCGCGTCAGCGCGGAATGCTTCCAGTCCGGTACCGGCTACGGCTACAACGATATCGGGCGCGACACCCTGGAAGAGGTTTACGCAAACGTGTTCCACACCGAAGCGGCGCTTGTGCGCGCACAGATCACCTGCGGAACGCATGCGCTCGCCGTGGCGCTCGCCGGAAACCTGCGCCCCGGCGACGAGCTTTTGTCCATCTCCGGCAAACCCTACGACACGCTTGAGGAGGTGATCGGTATCCGCCCCTCAAATGGCTCGCTGGCTGAGTACGGCGTCAGCTACCGCCAGGTGGATCTGCTCGCGGACGGAAGCTTCGATTTTGACGGCATCCGGGCGGCGATCCGGCCGAATACAAAGCTGGTGGAAATCCAGCGATCCAAGGGCTATCAGACGCGCCCGACGCTCTCCGTGCAGGCGATCGCGGAGGCGATCCGGTTTGTGAAGAACGTCAATCCCGACATTCTGATCCTGGTGGATAATTGCTACGGGGAATTTGTTGAGGAGGAAGAACCGAGCGATTTCGGAGCCGATATGGTAGTCGGCTCTCTGATCAAAAACCCCGGCGGCGGGCTTGCGCCGATCGGCGGCTACATTGCAGGCACGAAAAAATGTATCGAAAATGCGGCGTACCGCCTGACCTCTCCCGGTCTCGGACGCGAGGTGGGCGCGTCGCTTGGCGTAAACCGCGATTTTTTCCAGGGACTTTTTCTGGCGCCGACCGTAGTGGCGGGCGCGCTCAAGGGTGCGATCTTTGCCGCAAATATCTACGAACGCCTGGGCTTTAAGGTTGTGCCGAACGGCACGGAGGATCGCCATGACATTATCCAGGCGGTAGAATTCGGCACGCCGGAGGGACTGGTTGCTTTCTGCGAAGGCATTCAGTTTGCCGCTCCTGTGGACAGCTATGTAACGCCGGAGCCGTGGGCGATGCCGGGCTACGACAGCGACGTTATCATGGCGGCCGGCGCTTTTATCCAGGGTTCTTCGATCGAGCTGAGCGCCGACGGACCGTTAAAACCCCCGTATGCCGCTTATTTCCAGGGCGGACTTACCTGGGAGCACGCAAAGCTCGGCATTCTGCGCTCTCTGCAGCGCCTTGTGGAGAAGGGCATTGTTTCTCTGGAGGAACTATGAAAAAAATAATCGTGATCGGCGCCGGAGCCTCCGGTATGCTTGCCGCGATCACTGCGGCGCGGCAGGGGGCTTCGGTTACCCTTTTAGAGGGGATGGAAAAGCCTGGAAAAAAATTGCTCATCACCGGAAGCGGCCGCTGCAATCTTACCAATCTGCGGCAGGAGAGCACATGCTACCGCGGAGCGGACGCCGAATTTGTCGGGAACGTTCTTAAGCAATTCACTGTCTCTGATACGCTCTCTTTTTTCCGGGAAATCGGGCTGCTGACAATCGCGCGCGACGGCTACGTTTATCCCGTCACCGGGCAGGCATCCTCCGTGCTGGAAGTGCTGCTGCTGGAGATAAAGCGTCTCGGTGTAAAACTGAAATGTACGGAGAAGGTGCTCTCTATCGAAAAAAACATGCTTTTCCGTGTGCGGACCGCCGGGTGGACATATGAGGCGGACGCGGTGATCCTTGCCGCCGGTTCTAAGGCGGCTCCTGCTACCGGTTCCGACGGAAGCGGCTATGCGCTTGCAAAGAAGTGCGGTCACTCACTTGTGACGCCGCGGGAAGCGCTCGTTCCGCTCACTATCCGTGAGAGCTGGATAAAAAAACTTTCCGGACTTCGAATGCAGGCGGCCGTCACCTTAGAGGGACACACTGAAAAAGGAGAGCTGCAGTGGACGGACACCGGTATCTCCGGCATCGTCGTTTTCCAGCTCAGCCGCTTCGCGGTGCGCGCGCTTGCAGAGCGCCCGGGCGTGACTGGCGGAAAAACAAAAAGCGTCCCCGTGCAGCTTGACCTGCTCCCTTCTGTTTCTGCTGAGGAATTGTTTAACCATTTAGCAAACCGAAAAGCACTGCAGCCGGACGGATGCAGCGCTGAGAGCCTGCTTGCCGGTGTTTTTGCGAAAAAAGCGATCGCGCCTCTTTTGCAGGCTGCCAAAATCAACCCCTCTGAAAAGGCAGCAAAGTTAAGCGATAAGGATCTTCACCGGCTGGTAACTACCGTCAAGCAGCTTACGCTTACTGTATCCGGCAGCAGATCCTTTGAGCAGGCACAGGTCTGCCAGGGCGGCGTATGCTGTACGGAAATACATCCGCAGACGCTGGAATCCCGGAAAATGCCGGGGCTTTATATTGTCGGGGAGCTGCTTGACGTAGACGGCATCTGCGGCGGCTACAATCTCCAGTGGGCGTGGGCGAGCGGCTTTGCGGCAGGCAGGGCGGCAGCAGCCCGGCAGTCCTGCTCGCAGGAATGAAACTTTGGAAAGGAACGTACATGAATAAAATTCGTATTTCACAGATAAAGCTCCCGGTGACTTACACGGAGCAGGATTTAAAGCAGGCGTCGGCAAAAGCGCTGCACATTTCTGCAGCGCAGATCAAGTCGCTTACCATCCGTAAGCGCTCTGTTGATGCCCGAAAAAAGCCGGATATCCGTTATATTTTTACCGTGGATGTTGAGACGGCAATGGATGCGCACGTCCTGTTGAAAAAACAGAAGAGCGCTGATATTTCCCTTGCGGAGGATATTGTCTACCAGTATCCGGTGCCGGGAAGCGAGCCGCTGCCAGATCGTCCGGTAATCGCGGGCTGCGGACCTGCCGGGCTTTTCTGCGGACTTCTGCTGGCGCGCTGCGGCTACCGCCCGCTTATTTTAGAGCGTGGCGAGGACGTGGATACCCGCACCAAAACAGTAGAAAATTTCTGGAAAACCGGAGCGTTAAAAGAAAATTCGAACGTCCAGTTCGGCGAGGGCGGAGCCGGAACCTTCTCGGACGGCAAGCTGAACACACTTGTAAAGGATCATGCCGGCAGAAACCGTTTTGTCCTGGAAACCTTTGTGAAGGCGGGCGCCGATGCGGACATCCTCTATGTAAATAAACCGCATATCGGAACCGACGTCCTGCGCACAGTTGTGAAAAATATCCGGCAGGAGATCGAATCACTTGGCGGCGAGGTGCGCTTTGGTCAGCAGATCACCGATTTTTCTGTAAAAAGCGGCCGGCTCACAGGCATCACGGTAAACGGCAGGGAAACGCTGGACTGCAGCGTGTGCGTCCTCGCGATCGGGCACAGCGCCCGCGACACCTTTGCATTGCTGGAAAAAAAGCAGATTCCCATGCAGGCAAAGGCGTTTGCGGTCGGACTGCGCATCGAGCACCCGCAGGAGATGATTGATTTCTCCCAATATGGCTTGCGGTTTGGCGCCGGGCAGCTTCCGGCCGCCGACTACAAGCTCACCGGTAAGCTGAAAAACGGCAGAGGTGTGTATTCCTTCTGCATGTGTCCCGGCGGATACGTTGTCAATGCCTCCTCAGAAAAAGAATCGCTTGCCGTCAACGGCATGAGCTACCGCGCGCGTGACAGCCGAAACGCGAACAGCGCGGTCGTCGTCACCGTCACACCGGATGATTACCCGGAGAAGGGCGTGCTCGGCGGCGTACAGTTTCAGAGAAATCTGGAGCGCTTTGCATACCGTGCAGGCGAGGGGAACGTGCCGGTGCAGCTTTTTGCAGACTTTCAGAAGCGGCAGAAGAGCAGCAGTCTCGGCGAGGTGGAGCCTGCCATTAAGGGAAAATGGCAGCTTGCCGACCTGCGCGCAGGACTTCCGGCTTTCCTTGCGGACTCCCTGGAGGAGGGCGTGCTGCTGTTCGATCATAAGATCAGGGGCTTTGCGCGCGGCGATGCCCTGTTTTCCGGAGTGGAGAGCAGAACCTCCTCACCGGTGCGGATATTGCGCGGCGACAACTTCACCTCCCCCTGCGCCGAAGGGCTTTATCCCTGCGGGGAGGGCGCCGGATACGCCGGAGGCATCACCTCGGCGGCGGTGGACGGCATGAAATGCGCGGAGGCGATCGTACGAAAATATTGTCGGCTGTAGCATGGTGCTCCCCTCATAGCCTAGCCGGGGAATTCTTCAGCCATGCAGACCACAGCCCGCCTTTTTCAAAGGCGTCGCTGCTGCGCAGCTTACGGCTGTGGTTGCTGGCTATACGCCATATGTCAAATCACAGAAACGTCTGCTTACATGCAAGCATGAGACAGCCATTTCTGTGATTTGCCGCATGGCTGAAGAGTTGGTCACAAATTTTTAAGGAATTGACGTATATACTTTTTTTTAAAAATGTGCTATCATGTGGTATGATTATAAGGCATAATTTGTTTTCCTGCCGGGAAAGAGTCTTTATATGCTATGAATCATACCACAATGAAACAGATACCGGACGACGAACGTCCATACGAAAAATGTCTGAAATCGGGCGCTTCCTCGCTTACAGACGCAGAATTGCTTGCAGTGATCCTGCGCACGGGAGCACAGGGGACGACCAGCGTGGAGCTTGCCAGGGAAATTCTGAACTGCTCCAAAACGCAGCCCGGGCTTCTCGGTCTTTATCATCTTTCCCCTGCCAGTCTTCGCAGCATCAAGGGCGTCGGCAAAGTAAAGGCGGTGCAGATCCAGTGTATCACCGAGCTGTCACGCCGCATTGCAAAAACAGCCGCCGCGGAGGGAAACACCTTCAACAGCGCGCAGGCAATTGCCGGGTATTACATGGAGGATTTTCGCCATCTCGCGCAGGAGCAGGTTTTTCTTTTAAACTTTGACACCAAGGGAGAGCTGCTCAGTGAAAAAATGATATCCATGGGCACCGTCAGTCAGGCGTGCGTCTCGCCGCGTGAAATTTTTCTGGAGGCGCTTGCATGCCGTGCAGTTTATGTGATCCTGCTGCACAACCATCCGAGCGGCGATCCGCAGCCAAGCCCGGAGGACAGACTTCTTACCATGCGGCTATGTGAGACGGGAAAGCTTCTGGGGATCCCGCTGATGGATCATATTATTCTCGGAGACAGATGTTATTTCAGTTTCCGTGAAGAGGGGATAATTAAATAGTTTACGAGGGATGAATATGTTATTTCACAATGCACTTGGGATTGATCTTGGTACAGACACCATCAAGATCTGCGACCGGAAAAAACGCATTACGGTTTGTGAAAAAAATATGATCGCGGTCCGGGGCGGCAGGGTACTTGCCATCGGGGATGCCGCATACGATATGTACGAAAAGACTCCGGCGGACGTTCAGGCGGAATGCCCGATGGTTCACGGAGTGATCGCCCAGCAGAAAAATGCCGAGGTGGTATTGTCCCGCCTCATCCGGCGCAGCCATCGTTTTCTGTCCGGGCGACCTGCCATTTATATCGCCGTTCCGCGGGATATTTCGGCAGTGGAGAAGCGCGCATATTATAATGTACTTACCGGCACTGTCCGGGCCGGGAAAATTTATCTGGTAGACAAGGGCATTGCCGACACCATCGGCGTCGGCGTTTCCATAGAATCCCCGCGGGCGAGTATGCTCGTCAACATTGGCGCCGGAACGACAGAGATTTCCGTCGCGGCAGGCGGAAAAATCCTGCTCAGCAAAACGCTCCCGATCGGCGGACATACGCTGGATGAAGATATCTCTACCATGGTGCGGCGAATGTATCACCTGAACATCGGCATGAAAACGGCGGCGGTTCTGAAAAACCGGCTTTCCTATATGATCGACGGCCCGGCGGATTCCCTCACGGTATTCGGGATCAGCACCATTTCCGGAGTTCCTGTCAGCGCAGAAATCACATCCATGGCAGTCAGCCGTGCCATTGCCGGTACAATAAAAACAATCACCGATGAGCTTCGCGGAATCATAGACCGGCTCCCGCCGCAGTTTCATCACGACATTCTGGAAGCGGGGCTCTGTCTTACGGGCGGTACCTCATTGATTCCAAATCTGTCCGACTATATGCGTCATGAGCTTAATATCCCGATTTCCATGGTGCGTGAACCGGGGCTTACCACCCTGCACGGCATACAGACGATCATGAACCATCCGGAGCTTTCAGAGTGTACGTTTTCACTGAAGGATCTGACCGGAACGACGATATAAAATACTTACAACACAGAGGTAGCTATGAAGAACCATCACATAAAGAGTAAAACGCTGCTGTTTATTCTTTCGATTGTCAGCGGCATCATCATTATACTGAGCTTTGTGCTTGACTTTTCGGTTAATCCGCTCAACTACGCGGCAGGATACGTACTGACGCCGCTGCAGTCCGGCGTCAATCAGGTGGGCGGCTGGCTTTCCGACAGGATGGATTATTTTGAGGATAATCTGAACCTGGCGGCGGAAAACGAGAAACTGCAGGCACAGGTGGACGAGCTTACCGTGGAAAACACGCAGCTTTTGCAGGACCGCGAGGAGCTGAACAGTCTGCGTGACCTCTACGCCCTCGACCACAAGTACGAGAGCTATGAAAAGGTCGGCGCCCGCGTGATCTCCAGAGAGAATGCCGGGAACTGGTTCAGTATGTTCACGATCGACAAAGGTGCGAACGACGGGATTGCGGTCGATATGAACGTTATCGCAGGAGCCGGGCTTGCCGGCATCATCACGGAGGTCGGTCCGAATTACGCAAGGGTGCGCGCGATCATCGACGATTACAGCAATGTGAGCGCGGAGATCTCCGAGACACACGACACCTGTATCATCGCAGGCGACCTCTCGCTGATTGATGAAGGCCGGGTAAATCTCGTAAAGCTGAACGACCCGGATTCCAAGGCGAAGGTCGGGGATACGGTCGTGACGTCCAACATCAGCGACAAGTTCCTTCCGGGCATTCTGATCGGTTATATCAGCGAGATCCATACCGACTCCAATAATCTGACGCGCTCCGGCTATATCTCACCGGTCGTCGATTTTAAGTCGATCAAGGAAGTGCTCGTCATCAAGAATTTAAAGCAGACCGCAGAATAGGAGGGCAGTGCAATGAGAACAAAGCTGATTCTGTTTGCCACCATGCTGGTCTGCCTGCTGCTGCAGTGCTCGCTGCTCCCGGCGATCTCCATCGCCTCCATCACGCCGAATCTGATGATCGTTTTTACGGTTTCCTTCGGTCTGATGCGCGGGAAGCGCTCCGGGCTGCTCCTGGGCTTTGTGTGCGGACTTCTTACCGATCTTATGCTGCCGGATCTGTTTGTCGGGCTGCGCGCCTTCGTCTATATGTTTATCGGATATTTCAGCGGTTACTGCTATCATATTTTTTATGACGAGGACATCAAGATGCCCGTGCTTTTAACTGCGGCAGGCGATTTTGTGTATGGCTGTCTCTTTTACATTACAAAATTTCTCCTGCGCGGCAGGATAGACCTGTTTTACTACATCCGGCGCATTATCCTGCCGGAAATGATTTATACGATCCTTCTTACGATTATTTGCTACCGCATTTTCCTGCTGCTGAACCAGAAACTAGAAAAAATGGACAAAAGGAGTGTAGGCAGTTTTGTTTAAACGTTTTCGAAAAAGAGTTGCAACATTATTAAATTCCAGATTGCTGATTCTCAGTGTCCTGTTTGTGGTGCTCGCATGTGTGCTGGTGCGCAGGCTGTTTGACCTGCAGATCGTCAACGGCGAGACCTACCAGGAGAGCTTCACCACGCAGATCCGCAAGGAAACGACGATTCCGAGCACGCGCGGCTGTATCTATGACAGTGACGGCAAGCTGATCGCATACAATAAGCTTGCGTATGAGGTGACGTTCCAGGACGTCGGCAGCTACGAGGGCAGGAATTACCGCGATCCTGATACGAATACCGAGGAATACCTGTATGCGAGCGACGTGCGCAATCTGACGATCAACGGTTATCTCTACCAGATCATGCAGATTTTATACGCAAACGGCGACGATGTCTATACCGGTGATTTTGCCGTTGAGCTTGACGATGCGGGAGAATATTCCTTTACAAAGAGCGGCTACAACCTGTTGCGCTTTAAGGCGGACGCTTACGGAAAGCCGTACACCACCATGCCGGAGGATGAGGAGGTCGATTCCACGCTGGTGCTGACGTCTGAGGAGGCTGCAGTGACGGCGGATGAGCTGATCGCGCAGCTTGGCGGCAAAGACATGTACGGCGTCACCACGCTGGCGGATTACCCGGCGGAGCTGCTGGCGGAATACGGGCTTGTGCAGAACATTTCCAAAGAGGACCAGTTGAAAATGATCGCGATGCGCAGTGCGATCAACCAGAACAGCTACCAGAAATATGTCTCCACCACGATTGCGCGCGACATTTCCGAACAGTCGATGTCCAGTCTGATGGAGAGCAAGGGCTATTATGTCGGTGTGGATGTGATTGAAAGCTCTATCCGTGTGTACAACAACAGTCCGTATTATTCCAATATCATCGGCTATACCGGACAGATTTCCGCGGAGGAGATCGAGTCCCTCAACGAGGAGCTTGGCAGGGAGGTATACGATATCAATGATATTGTCGGGAAGGTTGGCCTGGAGGCGTATTTTGAGACGCAGCTTCAGGGCACCGACGGCAAGCAGGTGGTTTATGTAAACAACCTCGGAAAGGTGCTGCAGGAAGATTCTGCTGTAGAGCCGCAGGCGGGAAATGATCTGTATCTCACGATCAAATCCGATTACCAGGAGGCGGCGTATCATCTGCTGGAGCAGTATATTGCCGGTATCATTTATGATAAAACATTGGATCTAAAAGAATTTGATAACGAGTCGGTCAGCACGGATGATATTGTTATTCCGGTATACGACCTGTACTATGCGCTTTTTGAAAATAATATACTGAGCGTCTCCCATATGGAATCCGGCGAGGCGACGGAGCTGGAGCAGCAGGTTTACCAGATGCTCCAAAAACGGGAAGAAGAGATTTTCGACGATCTGCTCGCCGAGCTTCTCTCTGATTCGCCGCGCCCGTACAGCGAACTGGATACGCCGATGCAGGTCTACATGTCCTACCTTGTGGATACAACGCTGCCGGAGCTTGGCATCTTAAAAACAGATTCGATCGACAAAACGGACGACACCTATATCGCCTGGACAAACGACGAGAGCATCAGCTTAAAGGAATATCTGACTTATGCGATCTCAAAGGACTGGCTGGACGTTTCCGGCATCATGGAGGAGAGCGAATTCTGGGATTCGGACGAGATTTTTACAAACCTCTGCGCTTATCTGGAGGAATATATCGCCGACGACCGTGCCTTCAGCAGAACCGTCTACCGCTACATGGTGGAGGATGACACGTTAAGCCCGCAGACGCTCTGTCGTCTGCTGTTTGACCAGGGCGTTCTGGAGATGGACGAGGCGGCATACAGCGGTCTGCAGGACGGCAGCGTTTCAGCCTATGATTTCATCCGCGAGAAGGTGTATTATCTGGAAATCCCGCCTTCCAAATTTGCGGTGGCGCCGTGCTCCGGCTCGCTTGTGGTGGTGGATCCGAACAACGGCAATGCGCTGGCGGTCGTTACCTATCCGGGCTACGATAACAACCGGCTTGCAAACGATATGGATGAGGAATATTTTGAGGAGCTGGTATCTGACGCCTCCAGCCCGTTCTATAACAAAGCAACACAGGAATTGACAGCGCCCGGTTCTACCTTTAAAATGGTAACAAGCGTTGCAGGTGTCATGGAGGGCGTGATCGGCGTGGATGAGGCGGTTAACTGTACCGGTAAATTTGAGGATGTCGACCCGCCGATCAACTGCTGGATCTATCCGGGGTATCATGGAGCGCTGACGCTCTCGACGGCGCTGCAGGAATCCTGCAACTATTACTTCAACACCATCGGTCTGCGCCTGGGCGACGTGGGCGATGCAGACGGGAATAAGGACGACGCCACCGGTATCGCAAAGCTCACAAAGTATGCCGAAATGTTCGGCCTCGGCGATGAGACCGGCATTGAGATGGATGAGAGCACTCCGCAGATCTCTGATAACGCGATGGCTCCCTCCGCAATGGGACAGGGACGCCACGCCTATGCGACCATACAGCTTGCAAGATACGTGGCAACGATCGCCAACGGCGGCACCTGCTACGATCTGACGCTGCTGGATAAGATTACCGATTCCGAGGGGCGCACTGTTCTGGAACAAAATCCGACAATTCACGGTTATGTGGAAGCAGACGATTATCTCTGGAACGCGATCAAGACCGGCATGAATCAGATGGTAAAAAATAATACGTATATCCAGGATGTTGGTATTGAAATGGCAGGAAAGACCGGTACCGCCGAGGAAACGGGCGTACCGAGCCACGCGCTGTTCGTCGGCTATGCGCCGTTTGACGAGCCGCAGATCGCGATCGCCTGCCGTATCACAAACGGTTATTCGTCCGGTCTGGCTGCGCTGCTTTCAAAAGATATGATACAGTACATCTTCAATCTTAAAGATAAAGATGAACTGATTACCGGTCACGCCTCCTACAACGGCGCGATCAGCGGCGCAAGAACTGACTAAGCAAAAAAGAGTGGTGTAGCGATGAAAAATAGTCCGGTAATAATCAAAAGCAATAAATATGGACTGGTTGTGCGTCTGGATGCCGATCTCCCGTTTGCCGAGCTTACGGAGGCGGTCGCCGCAAAATTTAAAGAGGCAGATAACTTTTTTAAAGACGCCAGGATGGCGGTGACATTCCAGGGGCGTGTGCTGACGAAGAACCAGGAGGATCGTCTGGTAAACGCGATCGTCATGAATTCCCACATCCATGTGATCTGCATCGTGGATGAGCGGCCGGAGGAAGCACAGTATTATGAGCATGCAATCCGGCTTGCCGGTGAAGCGGAGGCGCGGGAAGGACAGTTTTACCGCGGAAACCTGCGCGGCGGGCAGACGATAGAATCGGAGACAAGCATTGTTATTCTCGGCGATGTCAATCCCGGCGCATCAGTGGTGTCAAAGGGAAACGTCGTTGTGCTCGGCTCCTGCCGGGGCAGCGTTTATGCCGGAGCCTCCGGCAATCGCGATTGCTTTGTCGCCGCTCTTGTGATGAAGCCGGTCCAGATAAGGATCGCCGACAAAATGGCGCGCAGCGCTATTACAAAGCGCTCCGACAGCGCGGAATACGCGCTTGACCCCAAAATAGCTTACATAAAGGATAATCATATTTTTGTAAAGAACCTTGTGCGCAGCACGCTGGAGGATATGCTCGGCGCCGCCGCGCAGGAGGAGGACGCGCCAAAAGACGGCTGATACGTCCGTCTGCGTACAGTAAAACATAGGATAAGCAGGGAAATGCCCGGATTATGCTGTGTGGAGGAAGAAAAAAATGAGTGAAGTAATTGTAGTGACATCCGGTAAGGGAGGCGTCGGAAAAACGACAGCCACCGCCAATATCGGTACCGGACTGGCAAAGCTTGGCAAAAAGACGGTTCTGGTGGACACGGATATCGGACTTCGGAATCTGGATGTGGTGATGGGACTGGAAAACCGGATCGTATACAATCTGGTGGACGTCGTCGAGGGAAACTGCCGCTTAAAGCAGGCGCTGATCCGCGACAAGCATTATCAGAACCTGTTTCTGCTTCCGGCGGCGCAGACGCGCGACAAATCCGCCGTCACGCCGGAGCAGATGGAAAAGCTGACGGACGACCTGCGGCAGCAGTTTGACTATATCCTGCTGGATTGTCCGGCGGGAATCGAGCAGGGATTCCGAAATGCCGTAGCGGGTGCAGACCGCGCGATCGTCGTGACGACGCCGGAGGTTTCCGCGATCCGCGACGCAGACCGCATCATCGGCCTTTTAGAGGCGGGCGGCATGAAGCAGATCGACCTGCTGATCAACCGGCTTCGCCCGGATCTTATCAGCCGCGGCGATATGATGTCGGTGGAGGATGTCTCCGAAATTCTTGCGATGCCGCTGATCGGCGCAGTACCGGACGACACAAACATCGTGGTGTCCACGAATCAGGGGGAGCCGCTTGCCGGCACCGACACGCCCTCGGGACAGGCATTTTTCAATGTGGCGAGACGGATTTTGGGAGAACCGGTGGAAATTCCCGATTTTTCCAAAGGAAGCTCCTTCTTCCAGAAAATGAAAGACTTTTTCCGGAAGGGTTAGGAGGGTGTTTCCATGCGTACAAACAGGACTTCTTGTACCATTGCCAGAGACCGGCTTGAGCATATGCTGCTTTCCGAAAAGCTGCAGGTAAGCCCGGAGGTACTGACGCAGATGAAACGGGAGCTGCGCGCCGTCATACGAAGGTATATAAGTGCGGAGCACACCCGCCTGAATGTACAGATACAACTGATAAACGAGACAAAGCAAGGGGCAGAACATGTTAAAACAATACAAATTAAGGGATTATAAATTCAGATTAGTGCTTTGGACAACACTGCTCTCCATCATCGGCATCCTGGTCATCGGCAGCGCCGACAAGTCGCTGCAGGACCGGCAGATTGTCGGTCTGATCGGCGGACTGGTCATCATGGTGGTCGTATCGCTGATCGACTACGTCTGGCTGCTGCGGTTCTATTGGATTTTCTACGCGATCGGTCTTGGACTGCTGGCGGCGGTCCTTGTCGTCGGCTCCTCCGGCGGCGGCGCTACCCGCTGGCTGAACATCGCCGGCATTACAATGCAGCCGGCCGACCTTATGAAAATCTTTCTGATCATGTTTTACGCGCAGTTTTTTTCAAAGCACCAGGACGATCTGAGCAGCTTTAAAGTAATCATTTTTTCTGTAATTATTGTGGCGATACCGGCTGTCATGATCCAGCAGCAGCCAAACCTTTCCACTTGTCTCTTGACACTGGTTTTATTCTGTGTTATTTATTTTGTTGCGGGATTAAGTTATAAGGTCATTGCCGGAATCCTGGTGCTCATGGCTCCGGTGGCGGCGATCCTTGTCGGGATCGTCCTTCAGCCCGGACAGTCGCTGGTTCTGGAGTATCAGCTCATTCGTGTGCTTGCCTGGCTTTACCCGGATCAATATCCGGATGAAGCACGTCAGCAGCTCACCTCCATTATGGCGATCGGCTCCGGCCAGCTCTATGGAAAAGGCCTGGAGACGACGGCGGTGGAATCCGTCAAAAACGGGGATTTCCTTGCCGAGGCGCAGACAGACTTTATCTTTGCCGTTGTCGGGGAGGAGCTTGGCTTCCTCGGCTGCTGTGTTGTTATTTTATTAGAGATTCTGATCGTTCTGGAATGTATCTGGATCGGACGCAATGCGCGAGAATTTTCAGGTACGATACTTTGCTGCGGCATGGGGGCGCTGATCGGCATACAGAGCATCATGAATATTTGTGTTGCAACCGGTCTTATGCCGAACACGGGGCTGCCGCTGCCGTTTGTCAGCTACGGTCTGACCTCGCTGATGACACTTTTTATCGGTATCGGGCTGGTGCTGAATGTGGGGTTGCAGGTAAAAAAATATTGATGTGTTGCAAAAAGAAGGAGGCGGTTTTATATGAACATCGGATTAATTGCACATGATTCAAAAAAAGGACTGATGCAGAATTTCTGCATTGCATACCGGGGGATCCTCGGGAAAAATACGCTGTACGCGACCAATACCACCGGTCGTCTCGTTGAGGACGTCACCGGGCTGAACATCACAAAGTATCTTGCCGGACATCTCGGCGGTGTCCAGCAGATGGCGGCGCAGATCGAGCAGAATCAGATGGATATGGTGATTTTCCTGCGCGATCCGCTGCGCCCGAAGTCGCATGAGCCGGACATTAAGAATGTGGTCCGTCTCTGTGACACGTACAATGTTCCGCTTGCGACAAATCTTGCGACTGCGGAGATGCTCATCAAGTCCCTGGACAGAGGGGAGCTGGAGTGGCGTGAGATGTACCGATAATTCCCGGCGGGGAAGCCAAAAGGCGCTTCAGAGAGCGCGGAGAGCGCAGCGCCGCAATTCCATATTGCTGCTGATACTTGGCATCGCTATTGTTATTCTTATCGGCATTCTCGTGTTTTGGATCTTTTTCCGTTCGCACGAGATCACTATTGTCAATCCATATCAGATCACGGATAATATATTTGGTGTCCGCACCGAATCAGCCGCAGAGAATCGCGCGGTTCCGTTTACCGACGGTCTTTGTGTCACGGCGTCCGACGTTTCCTTCGACGGGATCAGCCTGGAATATGCCGAGGCCGGCGCGATGATGGATCTGTCGGCGGGCAATGTGCTGTTTGCCAAGAATGTTCATGAGCGTCTGTATCCTGCCAGTCTGACGAAGATCATGACGGCGCTTGTGGCGCTCAAATACGGCAATCTGGACGATGTGATCACCATTGATGAGATAGCGCTTGATATCGATCCGGAATCCTCGGTGTGCTATCTGGAGTATGGCGACCAGTACACCCTGCGGCAGCTTCTTTACGGTCTTCTGATCGCCTCCGGAAATGATGCCGGAAACGCGATCGCCTACCATGTGGGCGGCAGCATTGAAAATTTTGTTGCGATGATGAATGCGGAGGCAGCCGAGATCGGCGCGACCAACACACACTTTATGAACGCCCACGGCCTGCAGGATGAAAATCATTACACGACGCCGTATGATATCTATCTGATGTTCCAGGAAGCGCTCAAATATGACGTATTCCAGGATGCGATCAGCAAGCAGAATTATACCGTCACCTATACCGCGGGGGACGGGGAGCAGTATGAGCGTACCTGGTACGCGACAAGCTATTATTTTACCGGCGAGGCGTCGGCGCCGGACGGCGTGACGGTGTTTGGCGGCAAGACCGGTACAACGGATGAGGCGGGCGCCTGCCTGTCGCTTCTCTCAAAGGACGCCTATGGCAACTCCTATTTCAGCGTCATTATGAAATCGGACACCAAGGACGACCTTTATGAAGAAATGAATGAGTTGTTGTCAATTATCAACAAAAAGTAGTTGTAATTTATGAAACCGTGCATTATAATTGTACATATACGAAACTTAAGGAGGAGATTACAATGATACAGATCATAGCGGGGAATAAAGGAAAGGGCAAAACCAAACATTTACTTGAAAAAGTAAATACGGAAATCAAATCTGTACACGGTAATATCGTTTATTTGGACAAGAGCTCACAGCATATGTACGAGCTGAATAACAGAGTCCGTCTGATTGATACATCAGAATTTATGCTGACAAGTCCGGATGCATTTCTGGGATTTGTCTGCGGGATCATTTCGCAGGATCACGATCTGGAGCAGGTTTATCTGGACAGCTTCCTGAAGATCGCAAGTCTGGAGGACGCGGACGTTGCCCCCATGCTTGACAGTCTGGAAGCGCTTGGAGAAAAATATCAGATTACTTTCATCATCAGTATTTCTCAGGATGCACATGAACTTCCGGAAAACATGCAGAGCAAGGTGATCGTTTCTCTTTAATTCATTTTTACATAACAGGATTTATGCCGGATGAATCTTTTTGTCCGGCATTTTGAATTTATGGGAAAAGTCCACGATAAGGAGTATCTATGGCAATAAAACGAAACCGTGAACAGAAAAAAGTGGTAAAGCTTCATCAGCATTCCATACTGAATATCGGTACGATCACCTTCGGCATTGTTTTCGTATATCTTCTGATCTACCTGATCATGTATCTCACAAACGATCAGATTATCGCCTATGAGGTCACGGCAGGTTCTCTCTCCGGCAATTACCGCTATACGGCGATCGCGCTCAAAAGCGAGCAGCTTGTCACCTGCAGTGAGGCGGGACCGATCCACTATTATGTCCGCGAGGGAAGCAAGGTCGGTATGGGAAGCGGCGTTTATTCCATCGGAACCATGGATCTGGCCGCCGCCACAACGGGAGAGGATCTTACCGAGCTGGACGACAGCAGCTATTCCAGCCTGCGGAGCATCGCCTCCAATTTTGCCGGCAATTATTCATCCATCTCGTATTCAGATGTATACAATTTCAAGGCGGACGCCCAGACAGCGATGATCGAGCTGCTTTCGAGAAAGGTACTCGATTCCACGGAGCAGGGCATCAGCGCCGGGCTGAATCTGATACCCTCGGAGAAGGACGGGATCGTAGTTTATTCCACTGACGGCATGGAAGATCTGACAGTCGATGATATTACGCTTGATATGTTCAGCAGGAAGAATTATACAAGAGAAAATCTGCGTATGAACGAGACGGTGAAGGCTGGCGATGTGGTTTATAAGCTGATCACCAGCGAGGAATGGTCACTTGTCATTCCGCTTGACAAAAAGACGGCGATGGAGCTGGCTGACTCAAATATGGTCCGGTTCCGTTTTATGGAGGACGGTTCAGCATTCAACGCTGACTTCAGCATTATCCAAAATGACGGCGACTATTTCGGCAAACTGGATATCAGTAATTCCGTAATCCGCTTCGCCGGGGACCGTTTTGTGGAAATAGAGCTTTTGCTAAACCGCCAGAGCGGCTTAAAGATCCCGAACACAGCGATTGCCGAGAAGGTGTTTTATCGGATCCCGAAGGAATACGTGACGGAAAATGAGCAGACAGAGAACGAGATCACGCTCCGCAAGGAGACGTACGATACGGACGGTTCGGCAGTCGTACGCATCATCACCGCCACAGTTTACGATAAAACTGACAACGATTATTATGTAGATACCTCGCTGTTTGAGGAGGGGGACTATGTGCTGATGAAGGATTCTTCGAAGCGCTATCAGATTTCCGATACCCAGACACTGACAGGAGTTTACAATATTAATAAGGGCTATCCGATTTTCCGTGAGATTACAATTCTCGACGAAAATCAGGAATACTGCATTGTGGAAAGCAACAGCGCATACGGGCTTGCACAGTACGATCAGATCGCACTGGATGCTTCCACAGTGAAGGACGACACATTTGAAGAATAGGAGCAGATTAGCATGATAACGGAAAATTACAGATATGTGCGCGGCAGAATCGACGAAGCGTGCCGCCGCGCGGGCAGAAATCCGCAGGACGTCACACTGATCGCCGTGAGCAAGACAAAACCGGTATCCATGATCGAGGAGCTGCTGCCGGAGGGCGTTCTGGATTTCGGGGAAAATAAACCGCAGGAACTAAAAGAAAAATATGAGTTGCTGCCGAAAAACCTTCGTTTCCATATGATCGGTCATCTGCAGCGCAACAAGGTAAAATATATCATAGAGCGCGCCTGTATGATTCACTCCGTCGATTCTCTGCGCCTGGCGGAGACTATTCAGGAGGAAGCCGCAAAGCATGACCGGATCATGCCGGTGCTTGTGGAAATAAACATCGCGCAGGAGGAATCAAAATTTGGTCTGACCGCCGGTGAGACGGCGAATTTTGTGCGTGAGATTGCAAAATTCCCGAATCTTTGTGTAAAAGGTCTTATGACAATTGCCCCCTTTGTGGAAAATCCCGAAGACAACCGGGTTCATTTCCGAAATTTATACAATTTATTTATTGACATTAAGGCGGGAAACATTGATAATGTAGATATGTGCATTCTCAGCATGGGTATGACAAATGATTATGAGGTTGCCGTTGAAGAGGGCGCGACACATGTACGTGTGGGCACCGGAATATTCGGTGTGCGCAATTACCAATGACACGCTTTTGAATATAAATTTGGGAGAGGACATAGTATGAGCATTTTAGACAAGTTTTTAAATGCAATGAAACTGAACGACGACGATTACGATGACGACGATTTTCTGGATAGTGAAGAGGACGAATACGAAGAGCCGCGTCCGAAAAAAAGTCTTTTCCGTAAATCCGGCAGGGAAGAGCCGCTGGACGATTTCGATGATGATGACGACGAACCGGTTATGCGCAAATTTACCAAATCGACTGCAAAAACAGTCAACACTGCGCAGCCAAAGACGAAGCCTTCCGTATCCTCCGGGACATCAAAAGTTTCTCCGATCCGCACCAGGAAGAGTTCAAACGATATGTCTGTCTGCGTTGTGAAGCCGAAGAGTATGGAGGATGCAAGAGAGATCACGGAAACGTTGCTCGCGAACTGTACAGTGGTTCTGAACATAGAAGGGATCGATCTCGACCTTGCGCAGCGCATCATCGATTTTACATCCGGTTCCTGTTATGCGATCAGCGGAAATCTGCAGAAGGTCAGCAACTGTATCTTTATTGTTACTCCGGCGGCGGTAGATGTATCGGGCGATCTGCAGGACATTTTGAACGGTGCTTTTGATATACCGTCCATGAATTATACTTATTAAGCTATGAACCATGAGGAAGAATTATTTCAGAAGCGGCTGCTGGAGCTTGCAAAAAAGGCAGACAGCAGAAATATCGTCACATATACCGATTTTCTGAATTTAAACGAATTGAATATCTATCATCAGAGCGCCAGATTCCTCTCCTTTGTAAAATGTGTGGGATTTGGCGGCTATGAGCAGGCGGAGCGTCAGATATTAGCTTTTATTCCTGATGCTCTTTATTGCTGTATGGCGGATTTTGAGGAGGCGAAAGGTGCTGTTTCCTATCCGATCGCCTGTCTGCGCGTCACGCTGCAGAATAAGAAATTCTCTGAAAAGCTTACGCACCGTGATTTTCTCGGCGCGGTCTTAAACACCGGCATCGAGAGGAGCACTATCGGGGATATTCTTATTGACGACCGGACGGCGTGGATCTTCTGCCTGGAGCGGATGGCGGATTTTCTTTCAGGAGCCCTCACACGCGTTCGGAACACTCCGGTCGATGTCCGGCAGGTTCCGCTCGAAAAAATCGAATATGAGCCAAAATACGAGCTTCTGCAGGGTTCTGTCGCCTCGGTGCGGCTGGACAGCCTGCTTGCGCTCGCCTTTGGAGCATCAAGGAGCAGCCTTGTCGGTCTGATCGAGGGCGGGAAGGTGTTCGTCAACGGCAGACTCGTTACCTCAAACGGCTGTAAGCTAAAAGAAAATGACGTGATCTCCGCGCGCGGTCTCGGACGCTTCCGCTATCTGGGCGTCCGCTCCAGCACGAAGAAGGGGCGTCTGATCGCAGAAATCCAAAAATATATCTAAGGGAGAATACCTTTATGGCACAGGAAAAAGAACAGAAAAACGCATTGACGGTAAAGACGGACCGCGCAGGCGGCTACACCATCTATTTCGAACACGATTTCGGGCGTCTCGCTGAGGTGCTGGAGAGCGACTGCGGCATTTCCGGGCGCAAGCTATGCATTGTCACGGATACGACTGTCGAAGGACTTTATCTGCAGGAAGTGATAAAAGCGCTTGAAGGAAAGTGCCGCGCGCTGACGCAGTTTGTTTTCCCGGCGGGAGAGCAGAGCAAAACGCTGGACACCGTGCGCAGCCTCTACGAAAAGCTGATCCTGGAGCATTTTGAGCGCCGGGATATGCTGATCGCCCTCGGCGGCGGCGTTGTCGGCGATCTGACCGGCTTTGCGGCGGCTACCTATCTGCGCGGCATCGCCTTTGCACAGGTACCGACCACGCTGCTCGCACAGGTAGACAGCAGCATCGGCGGCAAGACCGGCGTCGATTTCGACAGCTACAAAAATATGGTGGGTGCGTTCCATCAGCCGTCGCTCGTCTATATGAACGCACATACGCTTTCCACGCTCCCGGAGGAGCAGTTTGCATGCGGCATGGGCGAGGTCTTAAAGCATGGACTGATCCGCAGCGCAGCTTACTATACCTGGCTGATCGAACACATCAGTGAGATTGCAGAGCGCGACGCGGATACGCTGCAGGAGATGGTGATGGAGAGCTGCAGGATCAAGCGGGCCGTTGTAGAAAAGGACCCGACCGAAAAAGGAGAGCGCGCGCTCTTAAATTTCGGCCACACCATCGGTCACGCGATTGAAAAGGTGAAATCTCCAGATCTGCTCCATGGACAGTGCGTGGCGCTCGGATGTGTTGCCGCCGCCTACATTTCCTTTAAGCGCGGTTTGCTCTCTACCGAGGAATTTTATGAGATCCGCGATATGAACGTCGGCTTTGACCTGCTGTTTTCCGTGGAGGATATTGACCCGCAGGAGATCCTTACCATCACAAAATCTGATAAAAAAATGGATCAGGGCAGCGTAAAATTTGTTCTTTTAAAGAAAATCGGGAAAGCTTTTATTGATACTACCGTGACCGACGAGGAGATCCTGGAAGCTGTGAACTTTATTCTGTATACGGAGACAAACGACTGATGGGAAAATTGGGGGATGAAAAAAAATCACAGGTTTCTGCGGCTTTTGTTCTGTTTCTTGTGCTGCTTGCCACAGATCAGCTTACCAAATACCTTGCTGTCCGGTATCTGAAGGGGGCGGCAGATATTGTTCTGATCCCCGGCGTCTTTCAGCTTTCTTATCTGGAAAACACCGGCATGGCATGGGGAATGCTCGACGGTATGCGCTGGCTGTTCCTGCTTTTCACATTGCTGATCGCCGGCGCAGTGGCGTTTCTCTGGCACAAAATACCGTTTGAGCCGAAATATCGTGCCTTCCGGGTACTGAGCGCAGTGTTCCTTGCCGGTGCGTTCGGGAACGCGATCGACCGGCTTTTCCGCGGCTATGTGGTTGATTTTTTCTATTTCAGCCTTATCAATTTTCCGGTGTTTAACGTGGCGGACTGCTATGTCACCGTATCTCTTGTGTTATTATTGATTATTTACCGAAATGAGGATTTTTCATGGATGAACAGCAAATCCTGACTGTGGAACCGGATGCTGCCTCTGTGCGGATCGATAAATATCTTTCCGACAGGCTGTCCGGCTCCCGTTCTTTTCTGCAGAAATTATTAAAAGAAGAGCGCGTATCCGTAGACGGTGTTCCGGTAAAAGCAAGCTATAAGGTTGCCGCCGGGGATGTCGTCTGCGTGAATATTCCTGCACAGACGGAACCGGACATTCTGGCGGAGAATATCCCGCTTGATATTCTCTATGAGGATGATGATCTGCTGATCGTCAACAAGCCGAAGGGGATGGTCGTCCATCCGGGCGCCGGGCATTACAGCCAGACGCTTGTAAACGCGCTGATGTATCACTGCCGCGACCAGCTCTCCGGCATCAACGGTGTGCTGCGTCCCGGCATCGTCCACCGCATAGATCAGAACACGACCGGCTCTCTGATCGTCTGCAAAAACGATCTCGCACACAATGCGATCGCCGCACAGCTTAAAGAGCACTCCATCACCCGTCGATACCGTGCAATCGTGCACGGCAATCTGACAGGGGACGGCATCGTAAATGCACCGATCGGACGCCATCCGACGGAGCGCAAGAAAATGGCGGTGAATGAGAAAAACGGTAAGCCTGCCGTCACACATTACTATGTGCTGGAACAATTCGGGAAGTTTACTTATATTGAATGCGTGCTGGAAACCGGCAGGACGCACCAGATCCGCGTCCACATGAGCAGCATTCACCATCCTATCCTGGGTGATGACGTGTACGGACCGGCGAAATGCCCGGTTCCCGGTCTGCAGGGACAGACTTTGCACGCACAGGTAATCGGCTTCGTTCACCCGCGCACCGGTGAGTATATGGAGTTTTCTGCGCCGCTGCCGCCATATTTTGAGGAGCTTCTTGTAAAATTGCGCGCCGGAATGTAATTTTTCATAAAACTTGTGTACATTTTCTATATTTAGTTGTATAATATAGCCAAGTACTAGTTTTGGGGGTTACGCGGCGGCGCGAAAGTGTCTGCTCGTGTAAAGAAAGGAGGATTTTTATGGCATGTAAATCAGTTATCACAATCGGAAGACAATATGGAAGCGGCGGAAGAGAGATCGGGCAGAAGCTCGCCGGGCGCCTTGGTATAAAATGTTACGACAATGAGCTTCTGGATCGTGCTGCAAAGGAGAGCGGCATCTGCCAGGAATTATTTGAAAATCACGACGAGAAACCGACAAACAGCTTTTTGTATTCTCTTGTTATGGACACCTATTCCATGGGTTACGCGTCAGCCGCACTTTCAGGGATGCCGATCAACCACAAGGTATTTCTTGCACAGTTCAATGCGATCAAGAAAATTGCAGACGAGGGTCCCTGCGTGATGGTTGGACGCTGCGCAGACTATGCACTGGACGATTATCCGAACCGCATTTCCGTATTTATCTATGGCAGCATGGATAAACGTATCCGCAGAATTGCAGATAAATACAATTTTACCGACGCGAAGGCGAAAGACGTCATCACAAAAACCGATAAACAGCGCGCAAGCTATTATAATTATTATACAAATAAACGCTGGGGCGATATCGCAAGCTACGACCTCTGCATCAACAGCAGTATTCTTGGCATTGACGGTACGGTAGAGATTCTGCGCCAGTTTATTGAAGAGCGCGAAGCGCTTAACGCAAAGTAGGAACATATCTGTAAAAAAGGACATGAAATAAATGAAATTTGTAATTCAACGTGTAACGGAATGCTCCGTGACCGTCGACGGACAGGTGATCGGCGCGATCCGGAAGGGCTTTCTGGTGCTGATCGGTGCCGGAAGAGAGGATACCCGCGAGAATGCCGACGCCCTGATCAAAAAAATGATCGGGCTTCGCATTTTTGAGGATGAAAACGGAAAAACAAATCTTTCCCTAAAGGATGTGGATGGAAGCCTTCTGCTGGTATCTCAGTTTACCCTCTATGCAAACTGCAAAAAGGGCAACCGACCAAGCTTTATCGAGGCAGGAGAGCCAAAGATGGCCGAAGAGTTGTATGATTATATCGTAGCGGAATGCCGCAGGCAAGTGCCGATCGTAGAAACCGGCTCCTTTGGAGCCGATATGAAGGTGGCGCTGGTAAATGACGGACCGTTTACGATTATTCTGGAAAATTAGTCTGCAAATTGCGGCGGAACCGTACGATCGCATGAGATTCATATCTCCAGGTATCCGGTTCCGCTGTCAAATAGCTTATAAGTTTACATAATGTAATTACGTCTACAATTCCCGCAGATGCACAGCAGAAGCAGCGCTTCGCCTGCGGGCGTCATCCATCGCCGCATAATGCTTTTTCGTGGTATTTACATCCTTGTGTCCGAGGACATCCGCTACCAGGTAGATATCGTTTGTTTCCTGATACAGACTGGTGCCATAGGTACTGCGAAGCTTATGCGGCGTAATTTTTTTTGTAGTGGTGATTTCCCGCGCATATTTTTTTACGAGATTTTCAACTGCCTGCACGCCGATCCGTTTCCGCTGCGTGGAGAGAAACAACGCATTTTCATTGCCTGCAACCGGCGTGATACCAAGACGTTCCTCCAGATAATCCCGCAGAGCCTTTTCAACTTCATCACCGAAATAGACAACCATTTCATTGCCGCCTTTGCGGACAACCTTGATACCGTTATTTTTAAAGTCGACATCGCCGATATCCAGGCCGACGCACTCAGACACACGGATGCCGGTTCCGAGAAGCAGGGTGACCAGAGCGAGATCCCGCAGCTTTGTTTTTTCCCAGTAAGCTTTTTTCTGACCGGACAGTGAATCGCCTGCATGTTCGATATAGTCAAGAAGTGAAGCCGTTTCGTCCGAATCCAGGCGCACAATCGCTTTATCATGGATTTTCGGCATATCCACGAGCACCGTCGGGTTCGTCTTTATCATTTCACGCTTAAAAAAGTATGCGTAAAATCCGCGCAGAGCCACCATTTTTCGCTTTAACGCACGTTCCCCGTTCGTTTTCAGACCGTCCTCAGACTGATAAACCTTTAAATACTCCAGATATTCCTCGATATCGACCGGTTTGATCTTATCGAGAATATCCAGCGAAATATCCGTCATTTCCTTACCGCGCAAAGCCGGATTTTCCTCCAGCAAAAACTGAAAGAATACACGGATATCATATGCATAGGAAATTCTGGTACGTGTGGATGTGGTCGGCTCAATAGCGCGAAAATAATCCCTGGCAAAGTCCGGCATCGTTTTTAAAATTTCTCGCATACGCAAGGTATTGTCTACTTTAACCTGTTCATGATACGTAAGCTGGTTTTTGTCCATATTATATATGGTTCCTTTCAAAAAAAGTGTTTTGTGATAAATGATTGAAATTTTCGTATAAATCTATTGGAAAAACTATGGTTTGTCGTATAGATCTATCCATATCTATAAAATACCACATCCACACTCCGGTTGTCAATCCCAATCCACCAATCCATTTCATTCAACCGCCGTCAAAACGGATTGGGATTGACAAATTTTTGTATACGTATTTTCTTTACACAACTGCCTCAATTAAAACTTTATCCCCAAGAAAAATTTCTCTGACGCCAATTTCTTTTTTCTTATTAAAATTAAAGCTAAGCATATATCCCTTCTTCAAATGAAAATAATCCAGGTAATCTGATAACTGTTTCTCACCTCGTTCATTATAAGCATTGCCGCGCCAGACCTTCATTTCTATAATATGTTGTTCTCCATGATAATAAATAACCACGTCCATACGTTCCCTGTTTCTTGTTTCAGGTTCTATGCTATAATTTCCGATACCATTAATAATGGGCTTTAAAAATAACAAAAAATAGCGTCTTCCGACATCCTCCAGAAAAGTTTCATCCCTGTCGCCATACAGATAATCAAATGTCTCTATAAATTTTTCCAATATTTTACGTACATTCAAATGACCGCCACTAATAAAATAATTTCTTTCCTGAACACCAGCATCATAGATTTTATTTCCGACAAACTCTTCTGAAATAAAGAAATTATAAAGTACCGTTTCAAATATACGATTAGAAATAACTACCGTATCATTTACATTTCTGATAAAACCGAACATAGCTGCTGTTTCAATATAACTGTTTGTTGATATATATGGAATAGACTTTCCATTAAATAACAGTTCATAAAGCACGGTTTTAAGCTCCGGATAAGAATACAGTTTATCTATCAGAGACTGATATAACGGATTATTTTCCTTTACAAGCATTTTCTCCGCTTCAAAAAAACCTTTTTCTGTCCAGGCGTCATTTTTATCTGGAAACTCTTTGCTCCCGGCAATACGTTCATCTAAAAATTTACACAGCCTGGATACCAGGTATGGGTACCCGGATGTATATTCGTACAACAACTCCGCTATCTTCTGCACATCCATCCCGGTATGATAGTCTGTCTCGTATTCCATCAGCATCCCTGAAATATCTTCTGCAGAAAAGCTCATGCTTACAAGAAAATCTGCCGCTATGTTCCAGGGACTATTTGTTTTATGATCATCCTCCGCTCGTATCTTTCTTTTAATATTTCGGACATCATAAACGCCTGCCAGAATTACAGACTGAAAAGTCGGCGTCACATCACTGTCCAGATAAGCTGCACGAAGCTGCGCCAGGAAATCAAGAAATACCTGATTATTTGTTGCCGTATCTACCTCATCTATAATCAGAACAATTCGTTTGTCAGACCTTTTACACCAGAGACGTAAAATTCGGAATAATGCCTGCAGCGAGTTTATTCTTGCAGAGCCATCCGTAAAAGCTTTTAATTCTTCTGATATCTCTTCCGGAAGCTGCACTGCCGCTTCCAGCAGCTCTTCCGCAAAAGCTGCTACAAAAGTTTGTTCATTTTCAAAAGAAAGGGAACTCATTCTCTGAAAATCAAGGCTAATTACATCATATTCTTTTTTCAGATGATGAGCCAGTGCCCGCAACGTGGTAGTTTTTCCATATTGTCTTGCCCGATTAATCGTAAAATATGCTCCATCATCAACCATACGACTGATCTCGTCAAGTCTCGATCCAAGATTGACCATATAGTGTCTGTCCGAACGGCATGCTCCATTTACATTAAAAACTTTCGCCACTCTCGTCTGCTCTCTCCTTTCCAAAGCTTCAGTTATCGCTTCTCTTCATAGCTTTAGTTTGCCATATCCTGCATCCAATTGCAAGCGATTCCCAAAAGTATTTTCCCGTCGCAGTCGTCATGGTCGTTATTTCACTCCGTTCGCAGTAACCTTCGCAAATCCATTTAAAATTCGCTTTGCGAATGGGATTTGCTTATACTTGAGGCTGGCGTGAACAATAACTACTGTCTGCACCAGCCTGGAACCCTCGCCTACTTTTTCACATCCGAGTAATACGGAATCGTCAGAACTTGCCCGTATTGCAAAGTTGCCCCCAGATGGTTAATTTCCTTTATCTCACGGATATATTCGTTGATACTCCGGTATTCTTCCGTAATATGCTCTGCAGCGATGTCCCACAGCGTATCGCCGTTCTCCACGCGAACCTCTGTATAATATTTATAAGTCTGTGGTCTTTCCGCCTGTGCACCAAAATTGTGAAACAGGATGGACACGGAAAGTGAAAGAACCACCATCGCACAAATGGATGCTATTCTTCTGTTTCTCTGAATCCGGCGTTTCTGAAGTATTCTCTCTTTTCTTGTTCTGCTCATAAGTATCTCCCTCACCTTTCCCCTTTGAAAAAATCAGAACCTGTGTTCGATAGCTTGATTATATAATCAGAACAGGTGTTTGTCAATATGTTTTTCGAACAAATTTTCGATATTTTAGATATAGGAAATACTGGCAAAGTATGATAGAATTCTGAATCCCTGCCCGCCCTTTATCCGCTGTGAGGAGGTCTCTGAAGAAGCAATTGAATCTGATTTTTTTGTCGGATATGAATTTAAGAAATATCTGTTGAAGGTTCAACAAGCAATTATTATTTATTGTTTAACACGGTAAATTTTCAAAAGCAGAAAAGAAATGACAATAAATGTTAAATTGCGTTGCTTGCGGCAACGGTCAGTTCAGCCTACAATAGAAGTAACAATCAAAAGAAAGGAGGCTATCCCCGATGCTCAGCGAAAACATTAAAGCTATCAGAAAATCAAAGGGGCTTTCACAGCAGGAACTTGCCGTCAGACTGAATGTCGTGCGTCAGACAGTTTCCAAGTGGGAACAGGGA